>JAJXUA010000035.1 GCA_021783275.1 Pseudomonadota bacterium | reverse complement strand
GATGACGATAGCCGAAATCAACAAGGCCGGCGGCGTCATGGGCAAGAAGCTGGTACCGGTGGTGGTCGATCCGGCGTCGAACTGGCCGCTGTTTGCCGAAAAATCGCGTCAGCTGCTGTCCAAGGACAAGGTCGATGTGGTGTTCGGCTGCTGGACCTCGGTGTCGCGCAAATCGGTGCTGCCGGTGTTTAAGGAACTGAACGGCCTGCTGTTCTACCCGGTGCAGTATGAAGGCGAAGAGCTCGAGAAAAACGTGTTCTACACCGGCGCGGCGCCCAACCAGCAGGCGATTCCTGCCGTGGAATACCTGATGAGCAAGGACGGCGGCTCGGCCAAGCGCTGGGTGCTGCTGGGCACCGACTATGTGTATCCGCGCACCACCAACAAGATCCTGCGCGCCTTCCTCAAATCCAAGGGTGTGGCCGAAGCCGACATCATGGAGGAGTACACCCCCTTCGGTCATAGCGACTACCAGACCATCATCGCCAAGATCAAGAAATTCGCCGGTGAAGGCAAGAAGACGGCGGTGGTCTCGACGATCAACGGTGACTCCAACGTGCCCTTCTACAAGGAGCTCGGCAATGCCGGCCTGAAGGCGTCGGACGTACCGGTGGTGGCGTTCTCGGTGGGTGAGGAAGAACTGCGCGGGGTGGACACCAAGCCGCTGGTCGGCCACCTGGCGGCGTGGAACTACTTCGAGTCGATCAAGAACCCGCAGAACACCAAGTTCATCGCCATGTATCGCGACTGGGCCAAGAAGAACAAGCTGCCCAAGGCCGACACCGTGGTGACCAACGACCCGATGGAAGCGACGTACATCGGCATCCACATGTGGAAGCAGGCTGTGGAAAAAGCCAAATCGACCGATCCCGACAAGGTGATCGCGGCGATGGCGGGGCAGACCTTCAAGGCACCGTCAGGCTTTGTCATCAAGATGGACGAGAAAAACCATCACCTGCACAAGCCGGTGTTCATCGGCGAAATCAAGGCCGATGGTCAGTTCAACGTGGTATGGAAAACCAAGGGCCCGGTACGCGCCGCGCCGTGGAGCCCCTATATCGCGGGTAACGACAAGAAGAAGGACGTGCCCGACAGCAAGTAATCGCACTGCCGACGCCCCTCTTGGGGCGTCATTCCTGCGCGGCGCAGCCCCTGGGCCCCGCAGGAATGACGGACATACGCTCACGCCACCCCATCTGCACCATGACACGCATCCTGTTGATTCTCTTCCTCGGTTTGTTCGCGCTTCCGGCCACGGCAGCGCTCGACCCCGCCGTGGTGAAGCAACTGGCGGCTGACGACTCGGACACCAGCATCGCCGCGATCCGCCAGCTCGGCCAGCAGCCCGAGGCGGTCAGCCTGCTCGAAGCCATGGCCAACGATGAATTGCTGGTCAGCGAAGGCACCCTCTTCCTGCTGGTGGGCGAAGACGCACTGGACGCCGCCACCGGCGCTGCCATCACGCCATTGCCGGAAACCTACGAATCGGTCTCGGTCAACAGCCGCGTGCGCCGCCATCTGTCGAGCGTGCTGGCGTCGATGAAGCTGCGCGACGCGGACCGTACCGTGCGTCTTGAGGCGGCGCAGACCCTGCGGGAGAGCCCGGACGCGGATTTGATCCCGGTACTGGCGCAGGCAATGGCACAGGAAACCGATGCCGAAATCAAGGCGCTGCTGCAGCGGGCGCATGCCCTGTCCAGCCTGGCGAGCCCGCAGGCCGCAGACCGACTGACGGCGATTGCGTTTCTGGACGACAGCACCAGCCCGGCGACGCGCAGCCTGCTGCTGCCGCTGACCGATGCCGAGCGCGAGCCCGATGCCATGGTGCGCGAAGCGGCGGCCAAAGCGGTGCGTGCCATCGAAACCCGGCTCGCGCTCGGCGAAATTCTCGGCCAGGTATTCACCGGCGTCTCGCTCGGCAGCATCCTGCTGCTCGCCGCGCTCGGGCTGGCGATCACCTACGGCGTGATGGGCGTGATCAACATGGCGCACGGCGAGCTGCTGATGGTCGGCGCGTACTCGACCTATCTGGTGCAGACGCTGTTCCGCAACCACCTGCCGGGTCTGCTCGACTGGTATCTGCTGGCGGCGATCCCGGTGGCCTTCATGGTCGCTGCGCTGGTGGGGATGCTGCTCGAACGCACGGTGATTCGTCGCCTGTATGGCCGCCCGCTGGAAACCCTGCTCGCCACCTGGGGCCTGTCGCTGATCCTGATTCAGGCGGCACGGGTGATCTTTGGCGCGCAGAACGTCGAAGTCGCCAACCCGACGTGGATGTCGGGCGGCGTCGAGCTGATGGCCGGACTGGTGCTGCCGTGGAACCGCATCGTGATCGTCGGCTTTGCCCTGTTTGTGCTGGCGCTGATGTGGGCGCTGATGCAGAAAACCCGGCTCGGCCTGTTCGTCCGCGCGGTGACACAGAACCGCGGCATGGCGGGCTGCGTCGGTGTGCCGACCGGGCGCATCGACATGCTGGCCTTTGGCCTCGGCGCGGGCATCGCCGGGCTGGGCGGAGTGGCGCTGTCGCAAATCGCCAACGTCGGCCCCGACATGGGACAGGGCTATATCGTCGATTCCTTCCTCGTCGTGGTGCTGGGCGGCGTCGGCCAGCTGGCAGGTGCCGTGTGGGCCGCGCTCGGTCTGGGCGTGGTGACCAAATTCCTCGAAGGCTGGTCGGGCGCGGTGATCGCCAAGATCATGGTGCTGGTCATCGTCATCATCGTGATCCAGAAACGTCCGCAGGGCCTGTTTGCGCTGAAGGGGCGCTTTGTCGAGAACTGAGATGCGTACCCCGTTCGTGATCCGCTTCCTTTCAGCCATGCCGCGCGCAGGCTGGATCGCCATGGCGGTGTTTGCCGCCATCACGCTGCTGCTGATGCCCGCACTGCATCTGCTGGTGCCGCCGGACAGTCCCTTCCATGTCTCGACCTATGTCATCACGCTGTCGGGAAAAATCCTCTGCTACGCCATTGTCGCGGTGGCCATGGACTTGATCTGGGGCTACGCCGGCATCCTGTCGCTTGGCCATGGGCTGTTCTTTGCGCTGGGCGGCTATGTCTTCGGCATGTATCTGATGCGGCAGATCGGCACCGACGGTTCGTATCAGTCGCTGCTGCCTGACTTCATGGTGTTTCTCGACTGGAAGGAACTGCCCTGGTTCTGGGCGACCTCGGATTCCTTCGTGCTATCGCTGCTTCTGGTGCTGGCTGTCCCTGCCGTGGTGGCGTATATCTTTGGCTACTTCGCCTTCCGCTCGCGCATCAAGGGCGTGTATTTCTCGATCATCACGCAGGCGCTCACCTTCGCCGCGATGCTGCTGTTCTTCCGCAACGAAACCGGCTTTGGCGGCAACAACGGCTTCACCGATTTCAAGCGTATCCTCGGCCACGACATCACCTCGCCGGAGATGCGCGCGATCCTCTTCGGCCTGTCGGCGCTGGTGCTGATGCTCACCCTGCTGCTGAGCCGCTATCTGGTGACCTCGAAGTTTGGCCGGGTACTGGCGGCGATCCGTGATTCGGAGTCGCGCGTCATGTTCATGGGCTACAACCCGCTGCATTACAAACTGCTGATCTGGGCCCTGTCGGCCATGCTGTGCGGCATCGCTGGTGCGCTGTACGTGCCGCAGGTCGGCATCATCAATCCGTCGGAAATGTCGCCCGCGAACTCGATCGAAATCGCGATCTGGGTGGCCGTCGGCGGACGCGGCACACTCGTCGGGCCGGTGATCGGCGCGGCCATTGTCAATCTGTCCAAGAGTTATTTCACCGTGGCGTTTCCCGAATACTGGCTGTTTTTTCTCGGCGCACTGTTTGTCGGCGTCACGCTGTGGCTGCCCGAAGGCGTGGTCGGCCTGTGGAAGCGCATCAAGACGCGAGGCACGGCATGAGCACCATTCCGGCAACCCCGCACGACACGGCTGGCGGTCTCGGCCACATGCTGCAACCCGGTCTCGACACCACGCACCATGTCATCCTCTACCTGGAAGACATCTCGGTCAGCTTCGACGGCTTCAAGGCGCTGAACAAGCTCTCGCTCACCATCGACGTCGGCGAGCTGCGCTGCATCATCGGCCCCAACGGCGCGGGCAAGACGACGATGATGGACGTGATCACCGGCAAGACGCGGCCCGATACCGGCACCTGCTTTTTCGGCCAGACGCTGGATCTGACGCGCATGACCGAGCCTGAAATCGCCCACGCGGGCATCGGCCGCAAATTCCAGAAGCCGACAATCTTCGAAAACCACAGCGTATTCGAAAATCTCGAACTGGCGATGAAGACCGACAAGCGCGCCTGGGTCAGCCTGTTCGCCTGGCTCAACCAGGAAGGCCGCGACCGCATCAGCGATACGCTGAAACTGATCCGGCTGGATGGCGAAGCGGGCCGCATGGCCGGGCTGCTGTCGCACGGCCAGAAGCAGTGGCTGGAAATCGGCATGCTGCTGATGCAGGAACCGCAACTGCTGCTGCTCGACGAACCGGTGGCGGGCATGACCGACGACGAAACCGAACGCACCGGCGAACTCTTCAAGACGCTGGCCGGCAAGCACAGCCTGGTGGTGGTGGAGCACGACATGGCCTTCATCGAACAGCTCGGCGGCAAGGTGACGGTGCTGCACGAAGGCTCGGTGCTGGCCGAAGGCAACCTCGCCACGGTGCAGGCCGACCCGCGCGTCATCGAAGTGTATCTGGGGCGATAGGCATGCTCACGGTCGAATCGCTCAACCAGTATTACGGCGGCAGCCACATCCTGCGCGACATCAGCTTCACCGCCTTGCAGGGCCAGGTCACCACCCTGCTCGGGCGTAACGGCGTCGGCAAGACCACGCTGCTGAAATGCCTGATGGGTCTGGTACCGGCCAAATCCGGCAGCATTCGGTTTGATGGCCGCGACATCACGGCTGCGCCGTCGTACGCACGTGTGAAAGCCGGAATCGGCTATGTGCCGCAGGGCCGCGAGATTTTTCCGCGCCTCAGCGTCGAGGAAAACCTGCGCATGGGGTTGGCCACCTGCCCGGCAGGCACGCCGATTCCGGAGCGCATCTTCGAAATGTTTCCGGTGCTGAAGCAGATGATGAAACGGCGCGGCGGTGATCTGTCGGGCGGCCAGCAACAGCAACTGGCGATCGGCCGTGCACTCGCTTTCGGCCCGAAACTGCTGATCCTCGACGAGCCGACCGAAGGCATCCAGCCGTCGATCATCAAGGACATCGAACGTGCCATCCGCACGCTGGCCGAAGAAGGCAGCATGGCGATCCTGCTGGTCGAGCAGTATTACGATTTTGCCCGCTCGCTGGCCGACCAGTATCTGCTGATGGAGCGCGGCGTCATCATCAAGCACGGCGCTGGCACCGACATGGAGAAGGATGGAGTGCGCGAATTGCTGTCGGTATGATCCTAGAAACCGAAGTTGACCGCTTATCGCCCTCGTGAGAGCCACATGAATATGCGCTTTTGTGCCTTCGATCACGTTCACCGTTTGAGTGAGACCGCTACGCACCTGCTGGCACGCCGGCTCGCGCGCCTGCCTTTGTCGCGCCTCCTTGCGGGCCCCGGCCCGCGGCGTCGTTGCTTCGCGGCAGTCACCCGATCCGACGCACCATCAGGTGCGTCCAACTGCGGTTTCTAGGATGATGCCGCCATGGATCTTGCCGCCCCGCTTGCTGCCACCTGGCATGCCCGTCTCGCGCTCGACTTCGAACGCAGACAGCACGCCACGCGACTGGTGCGCCGCGAACACGCGGGTCCGCTGCGGGTACAGAAGGCGCTCTACCCCGAAGGCGAAGCGGTGTGCCATGTCATCGTGCTGCACCCGCCGTCGGGCATCGCCGGGGGCGACACGCTCGACATCGACGTGAAGGTGGGTGCGGGCGCACACGCCCTGCTGACCACTCCCGGCGCTGGCAAGTGGTATCGCAGTGCGGGCGCGTGGGCGAAGCAGCGGCTGAATCTGCGCGTGGCCGACGGCGCCACGCTGGAATGGCTGCCGCAGGAAACCCTGATCTTCGACGCCGCACGCGCGGACATGCAAAGCCGCATCGAACTTGAGCCCGGCGCGCGCTTCATTGGACTCGACATCGTCTGTCTGGGGCGGCGCGCATCGCAGGAAAATTTCACCCGCGGCGCGCTGCACCTCGACACCCGCGTGAGCCGGGGCGGCCAGCCGGTGTGGCTGGAACGCGGCCGCATCGAGGGCGGCTCGGCCCTGCTGCATGCGCCAGCCGGACTCGCAGGTTACAGTGTCAGCGGCACGCTGCTGGCGGCTGCACCCGGTATCACCCCCGCGCTGCTAAGCGCCTGCCGTGCCCTGCCGCTGGTGGAAAGCGGCGCGCAATCGGGTCTGACGCTACTGCCCGACCTGTTGCTGGCGCGCTATCTGGGCCATTCGTCGGAAGCTACGCGGCACTGGTTTTTTGCCCTGTGGCAACTGCTGCGACCTGCATTGCTGGGTCGCGCCGCGCAGATGCCGCGTATCTGGAGTACCTGAACGTCATATGGAACTGACCCCGCGCGAAAAAGACAAGCTGCTGATTTTTACCGCTGCGCTGCTGGCCGAACGTCGCCGCGCGCGCGGCCTGATCCTCAACTACCCGGAAGCGGTGGCCTTCATCAGCGCCGCCATCATGGAAGGCGCGCGCGATGGCCGCAGCGTCGCCGAACTGATGCATTACGGCACCACCCTGCTACGGCGCGACGAAGTGATGGAAGGCGTGCCGGAAATGATTCCGGATATTCAGGTTGAAGCGACGTTTCCCGACGGCACCAAGCTGGTGACTGTCCACAACCCCATCATTTAGGTCCAAGATGATTCCAGGCGAACTGCATATCCAACCCGGCGAGATCGAACTCAATGTCGGCCGCGCCACGCGCACGCTCAGCGTGGCCAATACCGGCGACCGCCCGATTCAGGTGGGTTCCCACTATCACTTTTATGAGACCAATGCCGCACTCGACTTCGACCGCGAAGCGGCGCGCGGCATGCGCCTGGACATCGCCGCCGGCACGGCGGTGCGCTTCGAGCCCGGTCAAACCCGCACCGTGCAACTGGTTGCCTACGGCGGCGCGCGCAAGGTGTATGGCTTTCAGGGCCGGATCATGGGTTCGCTTTAACTGGAGAAACCGAGATGGGGAAAAAATCCTTTGCGCTGCTTGTTGTGCTGTTTTCGCCTTACGCCCATGCACATCCGGGCGAGCACCACGGCACGATTCTTGATGGCATCACGCATCTTCTGAGCGAGCCGGATCATCTGGCGATGGCGCTTGTCGCCCTGGTGGCCGGCGTGGCAGGGGTGAAGATTTACCGCAGGCGCGCCGCGTCCCGTATTCAAATTACGCGCCGCTAACCCGGCCCAGAGGAGACCGCCATGGCTGTTCACATCGCCCGCCAGGCCTATGCCGAAATGTTCGGCCCCACCGTCGGCGACCGCGTGCGTCTGGCCGACACCGAACTGTGGATCGAGGTGGAACACGACCACACGATCTACGGTGAAGAAGTGAAATTCGGCGGCGGCAAGGTGATCCGCGACGGCATGGGCCAGAGCCAGCGCGTCGCGGCCGACGTCGCCGACACGGTCATCACCAATGCCCTCATCGTCGATGCCGTCGCCGGGATCATCAAGGCCGACATCGGACTCAAGGGCGGCACCATCGCCGCCATCGGCAAGGCAGGCAACCCGGACGTGCAGCCGGGCGTCAGCATCGCCATCGGCGCAGGCACCGAAATCATTGCGGGCGAAGGCCTGATCGTGACTGCGGGGGGCATCGACAGCCACATCCATTTCATCTGCCCGCAGCAGATCGAGGAAGCGCTGATGTCGGGCGTGACCACCATGCTCGGCGGCGGCACCGGACCTGCCACCGGCACCTACGCCACCACCTGCACGCCGGGACCGTGGCATATCCACACCATGCTGCAGGCGGCAGACGCCTTTCCGATGAACCTCGGTTTTTACGGCAAGGGCAATATCAGCCAGCCGGAACCCGCGCGCGAGCAGGTGCGGGCGGGGGCGATGGGGCTGAAGCTGCACGAAGACTGGGGCACCACCCCGGCGGCCATCGACAACTGCCTCACGGTGGCGGACGAGATGGACGTGCAGGTAGCGATCCACAGCGACACGCTGAATGAATCCGGCTTCGTCGAAGCCACACTGGCGGCGTTCAAGGGACGCACCATCCACACCTTCCACACCGAAGGCGCAGGCGGCGGCCATGCACCCGACATCATCCGCGCGGCATCGATGCCCAACGTGCTGCCGAGTTCGACCAACCCGACCATGCCGTTCACGGTCAACACCATCGACGAGCATCTCGACATGCTGATGGTCTGCCACCACCTCGACGCGGCGATTGCCGAGGACATCGCCTTTGCCGAATCGCGCATCCGCCGCGAGACCATCGCCGCCGAAGACATCCTGCACGACCTCGGCGTGTTTTCGATGATGTCGTCGGACTCGCAGGCGATGGGGCGGGTGGGCGAAGTGATCATTCGCACCTGGCAGGCCGCGCACAAGATGAAAGTGCAGCGCGGCGCGCTGAAGGAAGACACGGCGAACCATGACAATTTCCGTGTCAAACGCTATATCGCCAAGTACACCATCAACCCGGCGATCACGCACGGCATCAGCCATGTGGTCGGCTCCATCGAGCCCGGCAAACTGGCCGATCTGGTGTTATGGAAACCGGCGTTCTTCGGGGTGAAACCCAGCCTCATCGTCAAGGGTGGCATGATCGCAGCGGCGGCGATGGGCGACCCCAATGCGTCGATCCCGACGCCGCAGCCGGTGCATTACCGGCCGATGTTCGGCAGCTTCGCGGGGGGACTGAAAACCGCTGTGACCTTTGTCTCACAGGCGGCGCTGGACAATCCCGAAGTCGCCGCGCTCAAGCTCGCCAAGCCGCTGATCGCAGTCAAAAACACCCGCACGCTCAGCAAACACGACATGCTGCACAACAGCGCCACGCCGGTAATCGAGGTCGATCCCGAAACCTACGCCGTGCGCGCCGACGGCGAACTGCTGGTGTGCGAACCCGCCACCGAACTGCCGATGGCACAGCGTTACTTTTTATTCTGACCATGCTGCTGATCGAACAGCGCGCGCCTGAACATGCCCCTGCCACCGAGCGGCTCGAACTGCCGTTCGAACTGCGCAGCAAGTGTCGCCTGCGCACCCGGCTGGCCAGTGGCGAAGAAGCTGGGCTGTTTCTCGAACGGGGTGCGGTGCTGCGCGCCGGGGATCGTCTGCTCGCCAATGATGGCCGTATCGTCGAAGTGGTCGCCGCGCCCGAACGGGTGATGGACGTGCGTAGCGCCGATCCACATCTGCTGGCGCGCGCCGCATATCATCTGGGCAACCGCCATGTGGCGGTGGAACTGCAGCCCGGCCTGGTGCGCTTTGCGCACGACCATGTGCTGGCTGACATGGTGCGCGGGCTGGGGCTGGAAGTGGTCGAGACCGATGCACCGTTCGAGCCCGAAAGCGGGGCCTATGGCGGCCACGGCGGCCATGCCCACCCGCACGGACACAGCAGCGACGGTGAAGGGCGCGGCCCGCGCATTCACGACATGATGCTGCGCACGCGCCGATGAATCCTGCCCTGATCCGCCTGCTGCAACTGGTGAGCCCAGCCCTGCCGGTGGGCGCGTACACCTATTCCCAGGGTCTGGAATGGGCGGTGGAATCCGGCCGCGTCAACAGCGAAGCCGACGCGCTCGACTGGATCGGCGATTGCCTGCAATTCGGCCTGCTGCGTTTCGAAGCGGTGTATCTGGCGCACATGCTCACCGCCTGGGAACAGGGAGACATGGCTCGACTCGCCGAACTCGACGCTGAATTCATCGCCAGCCGCGAAACCGCCGAGCTGCGCGCCGAGACGCTGCAAATGGGGTATTCGCTGGCGCGTCTGCTAACCGATCTGGGCGGTTTTGTCGCGCCCACCCAGGCGGGCTTCAACCAGCCCAGCTTTCCGCTGGCGTGGAGCTGTGCTGCGGCCGCCTGGTCGATCCCGCCGCACGACGCCATCGGCGGCTACTTGTGGGGCTGGGCCGAGAATCAGGTCATGGCCGCGGTCAAAGCCATCCCGCTCGGACAAACGGCGGGGCAACGCATGTTGCTGGCGCTGGGCGAGATGATCGCGCAGCATGCTGCCATTGCAGCGAAGTTGCCGCTCGACGCCACTACCAATTTCCTGCCCGGCTTGGCCATCGCCAGCTGTCGCCACGAAACCCAATACACGAGACTGTTCCGTTCATGACCCATCGTTCCCAGCCCCTGCGCGTTGGTATCGGCGGCCCGGTCGGCTCCGGCAAGACCGCGCTGACCCTGGCGCTGTGCCAGGCGCTGCGCGCGCGCTTCAATATCGCCGTCGTCACCAACGATATCTACACCGAAGAAGATGCGCAGTTCCTGGTGCGCAACGAAGCCCTCACCGCCGATCGCATCATCGGCGTCGAAACCGGGGGCTGTCCGCACACCGCCATCCGCGAGGACGCCAGCATCAACCTCGAAGCGGTAGAGCGTCTCAATCTGCGCTTTCCCGGACTCGACGTGATTTTTGTCGAAAGCGGCGGTGACAACCTCGCTGCTACTTTCAGCCCCGAACTCTCCGACCTCACGCTCTACGTCATCGATGTGGCGGCCGGCGAAAAAATTCCGCGCAAGGGCGGCCCCGGCATCACCCGCTCTGATCTGCTGGTGATCAACAAGATTGATCTCGCACCGATGGTCGGGGCTTCGCTGGAGGTGATGGAGACCGACACCCTTCGGATGCGCGGCGAACGGCCGTTTGTGTTTTCCAACCTCAAGACCGGGCAGGGGCTCGCCGAGATTGTCGCCTTCATCGAACGCGAAGGCATGTTGCTCCCCGCCTGATCGGCTTCACTCTCCCTATCCCAGTGGATACGACAGGCAGCACCGGCTTGTCACCTGCTCAATCGATATGACATACTGGACATATCGAAATCAGGCACAGAAATACCGCCATGTCCTGTCGTACCGCCGCCGCGCTCGTCCTTGCCACTGCCAGCTTCACCACGCACGCGGAAGTGGCCACCCTCGCTGTCGCCGCCAACTTCGCCGAGCCGATCAAGACCATCGCCGCCGATTTCGAACGCGCGACCGGACACACGCTGAAGCTGTCCCTCGGTGCCACCGGCAAGTTCTATGCACAAATCAAGAACGGCGCGCCCTTTGACGCACTGCTCGCCGCCGACAACGAAACGCCCGCCAGGCTCATCGCTGAAAAACAGGCCGTGCCCGGCAGCGCCTTCACCTACGCGACAGGTCGTCTGGTGCTGTGGTCGGCCGACACAGGCAAGATCAACGCGAATGCCGACGCCCTCAAATCCGGCGATTTCCGATTTGTGGCGATAGCCAACCCGGCCACCGCACCGTATGGCCGGGCCGCACTGGACACACTGGCTACGCTGAAACTCGACGTACCCACCCATAAGCGCGTGATGGGCGAGAGCATTGCGCAGACCTACCAGTTCGCTGCCACCGGCAATGCCGAAATCGGCTTCGTCGCGCTTTCGCAAGTGTGGAAAGACGGCAAACTCACCCGCGGTTCGGCGTGGACCGTCCCAGCCACAATGCACCAGCCCATCCGCCAGGACGCCGTGCTTCTCAAGCGGGGGCAAAACAACGCCGCCGCACGCGCGCTGCTCGACTGGCTAAAAACGTCGGCCGCCCAGGCAGTCATCAAGCGCTACGGATACGGCGTGTGAACCTGACTCCCGACGACTGGCAGGCGCTCGCGCTCACCGCCCGACTCGCGGCACTGGTCACCCTCATCCTCTATCTGGTCGGCACCCCGGTCGCCTGGTGGCTGGCACGAACCCGTTCGAAATGGCGCGGTACGGTCGCGGCCGTTGTCGCGCTGCCCATCGTGCTGCCGCCGACTGTGCTGGGTTTCTATCTTTTGCTGGCGATGGGCCCCAACGGCCCGCTTGGACAGTTCACCACCTGGCTCGGCATCGGCCTCCTGCCATTCACTTTCTGGGGGCTGGTCATCGCCTCGGTGTTCTATTCGTTTCCCTTCATGGTGCAACCGCTGCAGGCTGCGTTCGAAACAATCGGACGGCAGCCCCTCGAAGCCGCCGCAACGCTACGCGCCTCGCCACTGGATACTTTCTTCAGCGTCGTGATGCCGCTGGCCAGACCCGGTTTTCTCACCGGCGGCGTGCTCGCGTTCGCGCACACGGTCGGTGAATTTGGCGTGGTGCTGATGCTGGGCGGAAACATCGGCGGCGAAACCCGCGTCGCCTCGGTCGCGATCTACGACCATGTCGAAGCGCTCAACTATGCCGACGCGCACAGGCTGGCTGCAGTCCTGCTGATTTTTTCTTTCCTCGTGCTGCTTGCGGTGTACGCGCGCCGCCCCCGTCACGCATGAGCGCGCTGCACCTCGCCATCGACTGGCAGCGCGGCGATTTTCATCTCAAGCTCGCGCTCGATCTGCCTGCGCAAGGCATCACGACACTTTTTGGTCCTTCCGGATCGGGGAAAACCACGCTGCTGCGCATCATCGCGGGGCTGGAACGCGCCCCTGCCCGGGTCGCGCTGGGCGATCAGATCTGGCAGGACGATCACTACTTTACCCCGCCGCACCGCCGCCCCGTCGGCGTCGTCTTCCAGGACGCCGTGCTGTTCCCGCACCTCAGCGCCCGGGCCAATATCGAATTCGGCCGGCGGCGCGCACCCTCGCCGATGAACCACACCGAACTCGCGCATCTGGTCGAACTGCTCGGCATCGGCGGCCTGCTCGACCGCAAACCCAACCAGCTCTCCGGCGGTGAAGCGCAGCGCGTGGCCATCGCCCGCGCGCTCGCGCTCAAGCCCCACGTCCTGCTGATGGACGAGCCACTTGCCGCGCTCGACGACGCCCGCAAGGCGGAGATCCTCCCCTACCTCGACGCGCTCCACGCCGGGTTCGATTGCCCGGTGATTTACGTCACGCATTCAGTTTCCGAAGTCACGCGGCTGGCCGACCATCTGGTGCTGCTCGACCAGGGGCAGGTACGCTGGATGGGCCCCGCCGCTGAAGGTCTGCACCGGCTGGGTGCCATCCCGGCACGGACGGCACACGTCATCGAAGCCGGTGCCAATGGCTGCGTGATCGAAATCGACGGACAGACCCTGGCCTGTCCGGGGATGCAGGCCATCGTAGGCGACACCTATGCGCTGACGCTCACACGCAACGCAACACGCAGCGAACAGCCCGCTCCGTAGCGTGATGGCCGACATGAAGCCCACAGCTTCAGGTCGGAACGGCACCCCGCGACCCGACAGGCGCAGCCCGGCAAACTGACGCAAGCGCTGCAGGCGGCTATCATCGTTGCCATGCAGCCACTGCACTTCACCCTGTTGCAAATCTCGCTCGGCATCGGGCTGGTTTTTGCCGTACTGCTGACAGGACATATCCTGAGACAGCGCCGCAATCCCGCGGCCACGCTGGCCTGGGTGCTGTTCATGGTGACCCTCCCGCTGCTGGCGGTGCCTGCCTATCTGACGTTCGGCACGCGCAAGCTGCGCCCCCGCACGCCACGCCAGGCGCATACGATTACGCAAACGGGTGACACGCCCATCGATCGCCTGCTCAACACCGCCGGAACTCCGCCGCTGCGATCCGGCAATCAGCTGACCTGGCATGGCGACGGCGCAGCGGCCTGGTCTGCACTGATGCAGACGCTCGATCAGGCGCAACACACCCTCGATGTCATGCTGTTCTTGCTGCATGACGACGCTGCCGGCCGGGCCTTTATCCATGCGCTTGAAGCGCGCGCACAGACCGGGGTCAAAGTGCGCCTGCTGCTGGACGGCGTGGGCGCGTTTCTGCTGCGGCGTCGGGTCGTCGCCCGATTGCGCCGCGCCGGGGTGGACGTGGTCTGGTTCATTCCCCTGCTGCACCGCCCGTTTCGCGCGCGCAGCAATCTGCGCAACCACCGCAAGCTGGTGATCGCGGATCATCATTTCGCCTGGCTGGGCGGACGCAATGTGGCCGATGAATATTTTGCGGCCGAAGCCGTCTGGACCGATCTCAGCTTCAGTCTGCAGGGCCCGGCGATTCTCGATCTGGCAAGGCTGTATGAAGAAGACTGGGCATTTGCCACGCGCCGCCCTGCATTGCAACCGAGCATTTCGCCCCACCCCGCCGGACACGCCCAGGTTCAGGTGATTGCCTCTGGCCCCGATCTCGCGCGCGACGTGCTGCATGAAGCGCTCGTCACCCTGTGCTTTGCCGCACAGCGGCGGATTGTACTTGCCACGCCGTATTTCGTTCCGGACGACAGCCTGCAGCAGGCCCTGTGTCTGGCTGCACGGCGCGGAGTCGCTGTCACGCTATTGCTGCCGGCCCACTCCAACCACCGATTGGCCGATGTGGCACGCGGCCGCTATCTGCGTGAATTGTCGGCGGCAGGCGTGCGGGTACGCCTGACCCGCCCCGGCATGTTGCACGTCAAAGCCTGGCTGATAGACGGGGACGCGGTTGCGGGATCGGCCAATCTGGATTTGCGCAGCCTGTTTCTCAACTACGAACTGATGTGCCGGATACGGGGCGAAGCCGAAATCGCCTGGCTGACACACTGGCTGGATGCACTCGATACCCGCGCTGACGATGCGCCCACCCGGCCGGTCAGCGCGCTGCGCGAACTGCTGGAAGGCCTGGTGCTGCTGACCGCGTTTCAGCTTTGAGCGTCACGTCGGCCGTGCCGGATCACAGTTCCGAGAACAGATAGACCAGCAGGGCCAGCCCCAGCACCACGACAGAGAGGTTCATCGCCATGCCCGACCAGGTGCAGTAGCGAGCGGGAATCTCGACCGGTTTCAGGGTGCGCAGCACCCGGCGAAACTGCACGATGGAAAAACTCATCACCAGCAACGCCAGCATAATGAAGGCGACACCGATCCAGAACGACAGGTCGCGTCCGGTCTGTCCAGCTACCGGGCGCAGCATGTGCAGAAACAGGCCGAAACGTTCCAGCACAAAACCGAAGGCCATGAGCGTGAGACCGGTGCGGTTCCAGGCCATGAGCGTGCGTTCGGCAGCGAAAAAAACCCGGGGATCATTGAGGTCAGACATCAGACAGGCTCCACAGCAGCAGGCAAACTCGATTTGAGCGTGGCCGCAAGACGCTCGAAGGTTTCGGGAAACGGGGCACGTTTGCGCCAGGCCAGACCGATGGTGCGCCCCGGCGCGGGCTTCTTGAAAGGCCGGATTTCGACTGCTTTTTTGCTGACCCGCGGCCCGGCATCGACCGATAGCGCGGGCAGCAGCGTCAGCCCCAGCCCCATGCCGACCATCTGGCGCAGGGTTTCCAGGCTGGTGGCGCGCACTTCCTCGCGGCCGCGCGATCCGATCCCGCACACATCCAGCGCCTGGTCACGCAGACAGTGGCCCTCGTCGAGCAACAGCAGTTTCTCGTTCATGATGTCCGCTACTTTCACCGCATCGTTCAGTGCCAGGGCATGACCTGCCGGCAGGGCGGCAAAAAACGGCTCGTAAAACAGGGGTTCAACCCTGAGGCTATCATCGGTCACCGGCAATGCCAGTAAACCGGCATCCAGCTTGCCGTCTGCCAGATTTTCCAGAATTTTCGGCGTCAGTTCCTCGCGCAGCAGCAGCCGCAGATCGGGATGCTTCTTGTGCATCAACATCAGCGCATGGGGCAGGTAATACGGCCCCAGCGTGGGAATGATGCCCAGCTGCACCGTGCGTGCCATCGGATCCTGTGCATGCTTGGCCACATCACGGATACGCTCGGCTTCCTCGACGATATTGCGCGCCGCCTGGAGGATTTCACGGCCTATAGGTGTGGGCGTCACGCGCTTGAGGCTGCGATCAAACAGCGTGACCCCGAGGAAGTCCTCCAGTTTCTTGATCTGCGTCGACAAGGTGGACTGGGTGATGAAGCAGGCTTCGGCCGCGCGGCCAAAATGGCCGTGATCGGCCAGCGCAACCAGGTACTTCAATTCTTGCAGGGTCATGACAATCTGTTCGATTTCATCAATGAAAGTATTCTAGACTATTCATGAGACAAATGAACCATTATGAGCTTTAATGCATGCACTCCACCTCGGAGTCATATTTCAGAACGCAACAGGAGAGAGTTATGTCAGAAAGCAAATGCCCGTTCGTACACAAAGTCGGTAGCGGAACATCCAACCGGGACTGGTGGCCCAACCAGCTGCCGCTCGAAGTGCTGCACCAGCATTCCCCGGAAACCAGCCCGATGGGCGAAGGTTTCAACTACGCCGAAGAATTCAAGAAGCTCGATCTTGCCGCAGTCAAGAAGGATCTCACCGCGCTGATGACCGATTCGCAGGACTGGTGGCCGGCCGACTACGGTCATTATGGCCCCTTCTTCATCCGCATGGCGTGGCACGCCGCCGGCACCTACCGCACCGGCGACGGCCGTGGCGGTGCGGGTCATGGCAACCAGCGTTTCGCGCCGTTGAACAGCTGGCCCGACAACGTCAACCTCGACAAGGCACGCCGCCTGTTGTGGCCGATCAAGCAGAAATATGGCAAAAAAATCTCCTGGGCCGATCTGCTGGTGCTGACCGGCAACGTCGCGCTTGAATCGATGGGCTTCAAGACCTTCGGCTTCGCCGGTGGCCGTGAAGACGTATTCGCGCCGGAAATCGACGTGTACTGGGGCAACGAGCAGAAATGGCTCGACGACAAGGCACGCTACAGCGGTGAACGCGATCTGGAAAACCCGCTGGCCGCGGTGCAGATGGGCCTGATCTATGTCAACCCGGAAGGCCCCGGCGGCAACCCCGACCCGGTCGCGTCCGGCCGTGACGTGCGCGAGACCTTCGAGCG
Organism: Pseudomonadota bacterium; assembly: GCA_021783275.1. Taxonomy (GTDB): domain Bacteria; phylum Pseudomonadota; class Gammaproteobacteria; order Burkholderiales; family Thiobacillaceae; genus Thiobacillus. The sequence goes on along the minus strand of JAJXUA010000035.1, from coordinate 6,007 downwards.
CATGGCGATGAACGACTATGAAACCGTCGCGCTGACGTGTGGTGGTCACACCTTCGGCAAATGCCACGGTGCGGGCGACGCCAAACTGGTGGGAGCAGAACCCGAAGCAGCACCAATTGAACAGCAGGGCCTGGGCTGGAAAAGCGCCTACAAGAGCGGCAAGGGCGGCGACCAGATCGGCAGCGGCCTGGAAGGTTCGTGGACCCCGACTCCGATCAAATGGGACATGAGCTACCTCGACGTGCTGTTCGGCAACGAATGGGTGCTCTCCAAGAGCCCGGCGGGCGCCAACCAGTGGACGCCGAAGGAAGCCAACGACAGCAACATGGCTCCGGCGGCCCACGACGCGGGCAAGAAAGTGCCGATCATCATGACCGCTGCCGACATGGCAATGCGCATGGATCCGGCGTACGAGAAAATCGCCCGCCACTTCCACAAGAATCCGGACGAATTCGCCGACGCATTCGCACGCGCCTGGTTCAAGCTGACGCACCGCGACATGGGTCCGAAATCACGTTATCTCGGCCCCGAAGTCCCGCAGGAAGACCTGATCTGGCAAGACCCGATTCCCGCCAGCGGTGCAAAGCTCAGCGATGCCGACGTGGCTGCGCTCAAGGCCAAAGTGCTGGCTTCGGGTCTGTCGGTCTCTGAACTGGTGTCCGCCGCCTGGGCTTCCGCTTCCACCTTCCGGGGTTCGGACAAGCGTGGTGGTGCCAACGGCGCGCGGATTCGTCTGGCTCCGCAAAAAGACTGGGCCGCGAATGAGCCCGCAAAGCTGGCCAAAGTACTGGGCAAGCTCGAAGGCATCCAGGCCGAGTTCAAGGGCAGCGGCAAGAGTGTTTCGATGGCCGACTTGATCGTGCTGGCCGGTTGTGCCGGTGTCGAACAGGCTGCCAAGAATGCGGGTCAGACCGTGACCGTGCCGTTCACCTCCGGCCGTGGCGATGCGACGCAGGAGCAGACCGACGTGGACTCCTTCTCGGTGCTGGAACCCTTCGCCGACGCCTTCCGCAACTACCAGAAGACGAAGTACAGCGTGTCGTCCGAAGAACTGATGCTCGACAAGGCGCAGCTGCTGACGCTGACCGCGCCGGAAATGACTGTGCTGATGGGCGGCCTGCGTGCGATCAACATCAACGTCGGCGGCGCGCAGCATGGCGTGTTCACTTCACGTCCCGGTGCGCTCACCAACGACTTCTTCGTCAATTTGCTGGATATGGCGACGGAGTGGAAGCCGACCTCGGACGACACCTTCGACGGCGTTGACCGCAAGACCGGCGCGAAGAAATGGACCGCAACCCGGGTTGACCTGGTGTTCGGTGCCAACTCGCAGCTGCGTGCGCTGGCCGAAGAGTATGCATGTGCCGACGCGCAGGCGAAATTTGTGGCCGACTTCGTTGCCGCCTGGAACAAGGTGATGATGCTGGATCGCTTTGAAATTGCCTGATCGATAGGCAGAGCCAGGGGCTGGCGCTTCCATCGACCCGCCCCCAGCCAGAACGGCGCTCCGGGATTCCCGAAGCGCCGTTTTTTCATTGGCGCCGTTTTTTCATTGGCGCCGTTTTTTTTATCCGCGCTGCTTGTAGCAGTCCTGCCATCGCGGATCACTCACCGGACGCCCCGCAGATAATTCGTTTTTATCAATCGACTTGTTGAATACTATTCATGTGACAAATCATCACGCACAGGTTCCAATACACCTGTCCTGCGATGAAGGCACCACGAACCAAGGAGAACCTCATGATCGCCCTGAGCCTGTACAGTACCCGCGACGCAACCCGCCGCGACCGCATCACCCCACCCGCCGTTGACCCGATCCCCGCGTCGTCGTTACGCCACGCACTACTGCATGTCCTGAGCAGGATCGGTCTCGGCCTGGGTGGATTCGCCCTGATTCACGACTATTGATCCGGCCTGGTTTATCCGGAGTCCGTTCGCCCTGAGCCTGTCGAAGCACAGCCCTTCGACAGGCTCAGGGCGAACGGTATTCAAGGTTAATTCGTGCCGGATCACCGGATCAATAGGGCACGCTGGGATGAATGCGCCTGGCGGGCTATTCAGGTGGCAGGCTGTTGCATGGGGGCTGCCTGCGCGCTGGCAGATTTACCGTTCAGCGCCAGCGCATAAATCTGCTGCAGGTCCTCTTCGCTTACATCGATGAAGGTATCAATCTGCGACAGGGCATAGACCAGATCGCTATGCGGAATCATGCACTTTTCCGGGTGGGCACCCGCCTCCAGGTCACAGACGACTTCGGCTGATTCACGCCACCATGCCTGCGGGTAACGCCGCCAGGCAAAGGGAAAATTGAACAGCACGGCAACGACCAGCAAGACCACTCCGTTCAGCAACACCGGCACGAACAGATAATGGTAGCCCAGCGACAGAATGGGTTCGCCGCCCATCACCGCAAACAGGGCTGTTGCGCCGCCCGGCGGGTGCAGACAGCGCATCCCGTACATGAGGCCGATGGAGACTGCGACCGCCGTGGAGGCGGCCAGTATCGGCATCTCGATCGCATGCGCACAGGTCACCCCCACGAAGGCCGACACCAGATGCCCACCCAGTAGCGGCCACGGCTGCGAAAGCGCTCCGTGCGGTGCGGCAAACAACAGGACGGCTGACGCTCCCATCGAAGCCACGGCCAGGATGCCAGCGTGATTGCCGAGCAGGGCCTGACTGACCCACAGCACTGAAAAAATGCCGACCAGCCCACCCGCCGCAGAAATCCAGTGTTCACGCTCGGAAACGGAGTACGCCAGCTTGCGTACCAGAACCCGGCTCATCCCGCAGGGCTCAGCCCGTACTCCAGGCACGCGGGCGACGCATCCCGGCAATCTTGCAGGCTTGCTTCACATAGCCATAGGGGAAGAGTTCGAACAGCTTTTTCTGCGCTTCGCGGCCATAGCGTTCACCCAGATGCCGGATGACGAATCGTGCATCCGCAGCCACCTGGTGTTCGTCGTAAAACGCGCGCATGAATCGAACCGCATCCCAGTGGTCATCGTTCATGACGATGTTTTCGTCTTCGGCCAGCGCTGTGGCAATGGCTTCGTTCCAGTCACCGGGGTCAACCAGATAGCCTTCTGCATCGCGTTCCGGCATGAAAAGTTCGACAGAGGAATTCATCTTGCTCACCTTGTTCAGTTAGAGACTGACGCCAGTGTATGAGCCGGGTTACTATTTGACTAACGATTAATTTTTGTATTTGCTATCGGTTTATTCGATATATCAACCATGGACACCGAACTCGCCCGCACCTTTCTTGCCGTTGCTGCCACCGGCAACTTCGTCGCTGCCGCCAGCCGGCTGTTTGTGACGCAATCCACGGTCAGCGCACGCATCCACACCCTGGAAACCGCGCTGGGCGCACGGCTGTTTCAGCGCGGGCGTAACGGTGCTGAACTGACCCCGGCGGGCAAACGTTTTTTGCGCCATGCCAAGAATCTGGTGCGCACGGTGGAACAGGCGCAGCACGATGTCGGGCTGCCCCTGGGCTTCAGCAGCGTCCTCACGCTGTCTGGACGCATCGCGCTGTGGGAAGGCTTTCTCCCGCACTGGGTGGCCTGGATGCGCGACACCGCGCCCGAAGTTTCGCTGCGGCTGGAAATCGGTTTCGAGGCCGACATCATGCAGGGGCTGATCGAAGGCACGGTGGACCTGGGCGTGATGTACACCCCCACCTCACGCAGCGGCCTCACGGTGGAACCCCTGTTCGATGAAACCCTGGTGCTGGTAACCAGTGACCGCAAGCGCGGCTGGCCAGACCCGGGCTACATCCACATCGACTGGGGGCCGGAATTTCATGCCCAGTTCAGCGACCACTTTCCCGATGTGCCCTCGCCCACCCTGGTCGCCAACATTGGCTGGCTGGGCGTGCAGCAACTGCTCACCTACGGCGGCAGCGGCTATTTTCCCCTGCGGCTGGTGCGCCATCATCTTAAGGCCCGACGACTGCGGCGCGTCGCCGATAGCCCCGCCTTCCGCTTGCCTTCGTGGGTGGTGTTTCCGCGTGACGACGACCGCGCCACCCTGCACCTGGCGCTGGACGGGTTGCGCCAGCTGGCGCGCGAAGAACAGGCTCAGGACTGAATCCCGGCTACAGAAACAGCGCGGTTTGCCGTTTGCAGGACATCACCCTGGCGCAGACCACCCATGAAACCAAGATGCGTTGCCACTATGCTGGCACTGACCAGTGCCCTGTCCGGTTGCTTCGGCGCTTTCACCGATTCAGGCACACGGCTCGCTTACGATATTGAATCGGCGGTCAAACGCAACGCGGGCAAGGGCCGGTTTGTCGTTGTGCACAGGCCTGCTGAGGCTGACGAATGCAGCGGTGCCTACAAGGTGCAGCTCGACAAGGTCGGCGCGTTGATCGTGTGGTGTTACGGGCCGACAGGCTCTGTTGTGGCCAGCGGCAGTACCACCTACCACGCGCGTTTCATCGACACGCCGCAAACCTGGATCGTGGACAAACCGGCAGGATCGAGTCTGATGATCGGGGTGGAACAGCGCGGGGCGCGCGCGGTGATCGTGGACGTGCGTTAATTCGTATCGGTAACGGGTCGCACGGCCACCAGATCGATCAACGCCGACAGGCCGTGATGATGCGTGCCTTCGCTGATCACCGATTCGTGTTCGGCCAGATGCGCGATGTGCCAGTCACCAAACCAGCGCCGCAGATCGGCTGCGGTATACATGTTTTCTGCGTTGGCCGGGCCGCCGGTGCCGTATTCGATCTGTTGGGGCGTGTAGCCCTGCAGGATCAGCGTGCCGCCCGGCTTGAGACTGCGCCGTATGCCTTCGATCATGCGCTCACGTTCCGGCGGCGGGGCAAACTGGATGAAAATGGCGACGACGACATCGTAGGCGGCATCCGGCCAGGTCCAGTCAAGCAGATCAGCCTGTTCAAACTCCAGGCTCACGCCGCGCGTTGCGGCGAGTTGCGCAGCCTTCGCCAGCGCCACCGGCGAAAAATCCAGCGCGTGTACCTTCAGACCCTGTTCAGCAAGCCACACGCCATTGCGGCCTTCCCCGTCGGCAAGGGACAGCGCACGCAGGCCCGGCTCCAGACGAAATGCCTGGCTGGCCAGAAAGGCATTCGGTGCCGTACCGAAAATATACTCACTGGTTGTGTACCGTTCATTCCAGAACGACTGGCTCATTACTTTGCGCCTGCAGCCAGCAATTTCTCCAGCTGCTCGGCAGGCACCATGCCGGGAACGCGCTGACCGTTGGGGAAGACCAGGGTCGGCGTGCCGAAGATGTTCAGTTTTTCTGCCAGCGCCATGGTCGCCGCCACCGGATTGGTGCACTGGCCGTCGTTCTTCGGTACCTTGCCCTGGGTGATGTAGGCATCCCAGGCCTGGTTGCGGTTGGGCGCACACCATATCTGCCGCGATGTCTGCACCGCCTGCGGATGCAGCTCGGCAACCGGGCGCAGGAAGGTATAGACGGTGGTGTTATCCACCTTGTTGAGTTCGACTTCGAATTTGCGGCAGTAGGGGCAATCCACATCGGAAAACACCACCAGTTTGCGTGCGCCATTGCCCTTGACGGTTTTGATGGCATTTTCAAAAGGCAGGCTGTCCCATTTGATAGCCTGCAATTGCATCATGCGATCTTTGGTCACATTGACACTTTTCTTCAGATCGGTGATTTCACCGTCAAACAGAAACTGCCCTTTCGCATCCATGTACAGCAGTTTGCGGCCGCCCAGGTTGACCTCGTACAGCCCCTGATACGGCGTGGGTTTGACCGAACTGATGACTACGCCCGGCGACAATATCGGCTTTAACGCACGGCGAATCTCGGCCTCGCCTGCATGGGACAGCGAAGCGAACAGCAGGCTTGAAACCGCAAGCAAGGGGGCCAGGTAACGAACAGCAACTTTCATGATGACTCCATAAAAACACTCAGGACATCGCTGCACGCACCAGCGCCGACTTGACCGGCGGCAGGTGATCAACGACAGATAATCCGGCATTGCGCAGCCAGTTGGCATGCG
>JAJXUA010000121.1 GCA_021783275.1 Pseudomonadota bacterium | reverse complement strand
CGACCCACCAGGCGCACTTCCGCCGCCTTGGTCATCGCGTCCGCCGCTTCAACCGCCGGCACCAGGCCGCGGGTCTCGATCATGCCCAATGCAATTCCACTGACGTTTGCCATTTTCACGACTCCTTCTCTGGTTCGGTTAATTCGGTTAAAAGCGCTTATTCCATCAGGCTGCTGGGCAGAATGTTCTCCACCTCGCTGTGCACACGGGCGATGATGTGCGCCGCGACGAGGCCGTCGCCAACGCGCTCGCACGCATCCGCCCCGGCGCGCACCGCCGCGTTCACCGCACCGGTCTCGCCACGCACCAGCACGGTGACGTATCCGCCGCCGACGAATTGGCGACCCACCAGGCGCACTTCCGCCGCCTTGGTCATCGCGTCCGCCGCTTCAACCGCCGGCACCAGGCCGCGGGTCTCGATCATGCCCAATGCAATTCCACTGACGTTTGCCATTTTCACGACTCCTTTTGTGTAAAAAATTTGCTACTTGCTAGCCTGGCCGCCGCCAGCATCCCAATGGTCAATAATGCCGGCGATGGTCAGGTCGGTCAGCATTCGGTAATCCCCTGCTGCGTAACGGGCTGCCGAACCGCTCACGGTAATCACCCATTTGCCTGGCGGCACGCCCACCGGGTCGGAAGCCACGCTGAGCTTGCCTTTGGCGTCGGCAAGCATCCTGAGCGATGAATTCTTTAGCCCTGGCACACGGCGTGTGGCCACGAGATGGGAAACCACTTTCATAATTTCCATTTCAGTCTTCTGACCAATGATCGATGATGCCGACGATGGTGAGGTCGCTGGGAAAATCCTTGCTGCCCGCAGCTTCGCGCGCGGCGGAGGAACCCGCACAAATCACCCAATCGCCGGGGATACACCCCACAGCGTCCACAGCAATGCTTCGTGAACCGCCTTTTTCCTTCACCACCAGCAGCGGGCGGTGTCCCAGTTCCTTGATCCGGTTGGTCGAAACCAGGGTTTTTTCCACCTGACAAATTTTCATGGTTCGCCCCGTGCCGCTGATGCGCCACTTTCCTCAACCGATTCGATTGAGCTGCCCGGGCGCTTGTCCTGCACGGTCATAGCGCATACCAGCAGCCCTGGACGACTCAGCTCACCGTAGCGCGTCTCGATCGCTGCTCTGACCCGTCGGCAGCGCTCCACGGTGCGTTCACGACAACCGGGTACGCGGCTGTCGTAGCGGAAGTGAATCGCCACCGGCACCGGCAGCCCGTGCCGGACGTTGAGGTTGCTGAAAATCTTGATGCCCACATCCATATCTGGCGCGCCTTCTTCCACGGTGTGCAGGTGAGCGAAGTAGACTAGGTTGCGCAACTGGAATTCCTCGAAGCCGTCGCCGACGCTGATGAAACGCTCGGCGTGACCGATGTCGGGGTAACGTCCACCCCAATTGCCGCACACGTATTCAATCTGTGACAGGTTATTGATCAACAGCGAGGCGATCAGCCGGCGCATGCCTTCGTGCGGCTCGCCGTTGCCCGCCCCCCAGCCGGTAGTAGCGCTGGCGGCTTGGATCGCCCGGTAGACCTTGAGCCGTGCGCTGCTGGCGTCATCATTGACGCTGGCGCGGTACAGCTCGATGTTGTCGATGAACCGGTACAAATTCGTCTCTCCGGCAGCGTCGGGCACGTGCAACTTGATCGCGTCGGTGTCGGTATCCACACCGATCAATAACGTATCCACCGAGGCGCCGCAGCAAAAGCTGTTTTCAATCGCCCGGCGAAACTCGATCAAACGGTTCAGCCCGGCTTCCGCCGCCGCCGTCACGTTGCTGCCATGTGCGGCGCAGCCCTCGTGAGTCGGCTCGGAACTGCTCCAGTGATAGACCGCCACTTTCAGGTAGCGCGTGCCCGCATCGGCGGTTACCGGACGGCCTTCGCGATAGCGCATTAGTTCGGTCTCGATCCAGCGCTTGACGTTGGCGTCCACGTCGAACATGGCCCCGGCATAGGATTTTTTGCTGCGCACCGCGCCATCGGGCAAGCGCAGGATATAGCGCACCAAACCCTTCAGGCGGCCATCCGAACACGGTGAAATGTCCACCGCGTGGTAGCCGCTGTCGAGAAAGAACGCCACCGCTTCGTCCGTGTCCTGTTGTGGATTGCTGAGCTGCGCTTGCTTTGCCATCAGGCGCAGCGTGCGCATGACGCACTCGCCATATAGGGTGCGCATGTCCAGCCCGGCGACCCAGGCATCTGCCAGAATCTGCGCAGGCAATTCGAAACCCAAATCTTCGCGCGCAATCGCTTGCGCGCGTTCGGTAAAGTCGACTTCGTGCTGCAAGCCGGCGATGCGTTTCAGCACCGGTACGATGGCATCAAAACTGCCTTTCACGGCTAGTTCGTGCGCCAGCAGACGCTGGTTCTCTACCGCATTGGTGAGCGGATGCCGGCACGGTCGTCCCGCGTCCGTCGAGCAGGCCGGATTGAGCGCCACGCCGGGGTCGGATGCCAGACCCTGTGGCGCCAACGCCGCCGGCCTGGGACGCGCCTGCAGCAAGCCGGCAGCCGTGCCCAACCCGTAAGGCGAGCGGCTTGCTCCAGACTGCGCGCCAGTGTGGCGCCCAGGGCGATTTCTCGTGTTCATCGCGATCTCTGGTCCGTTTGTGGTTGCTTGGTCACGGCCTGTTTCACATCAACCGCGCGCGCCGCCGGAATAGGTGACGGCGGAGCCTTTGGCATCATTACCGCTGCTGCCGGTAATCCGGCTCATGGGAAGTTCCACCCGTTCGCGGCCTTTCAAGTGCGAGGCCCCAATCACCGTACCGCGCTGGTTACCGCGCAAGGTCGGGTTGCGGCGCGTGGAGCTGCCTTCGGTACCGGTAATGACTTCGTTACGCCTCCAAGCGGCACCCGAGATGGCGAAGCCCCCTTCCCGCCCATCCCCGGTAAGGCGGCTGCGCGGCACTTCCAGGTCTGGCGCCACCGGCGTGGCATCGCAGGTCTCATCCTGATAGCGAAACTCGGGCGTACCGGAAACCAGACCGGTCGCCAAGTTCACCGGGCCGGTGATACGTCCCGCTGCGCCGTAGGCGGTGCCAGTGATGCGGCTGATCTCGCTCCCCTGCGCACTGCGCGCTGGCGTCGTGACGCTAAAATTTCCGCGGACATCTGCCACCTCCGGGGCAGCAACTGCCGGCTGGGAAGAGTCGGCCGGGCCACGCGTCAGGGGGTGCCGAGTGACCTGCGCTGTGACACTGCGCTGGCGTACCAGCCGATCGGTGTCCGAGTAAGAGGTGCCGCTCAGAATCTGGGATTTGCTGCGGGCGGCATCGGTTACTTTGCTGTCCTGCTCTGGCCGGATACCGGTCAGAGCCACCCTATTCGCGCCGCTGCTTCGGTGCGCCATCAAGGCACGCGACGCGGCCTCGCGATCCGACCCGCAAAACGCGGCGTATTGGTCGGGGCCTACGTATTCCGTGCCTGAGACAGCTTGGCAACCGCCATATTCATCGCCGGTGACTTTGGGACTGTGCTCCACCGACGTGCCGGATACCGGCTGTTCGTGCCAGGTCCGCATCACGTCGACTTTCTCGGGCGCAGGAACGGGCTTGCGGTTGCAAGCCTGGTACTGGGCCAGTCCGGCAGATTCGGCGCCAGTCACGCTGGCGCACGCACCCCGTTCAACACCCGTCACGCGGGCGTTGGGGGTGATTTCCGTACCGGTCAGAGGGCGCTCGCGCAGGGTGCTCATCACACTCACCTTGTGTGGTGCGCCGTTGCCGCTGCGGCACAGGCTGTCGAACTGCTCCGGCTGCGAATACTGGCTGCCAGTAAGCTTGAGGCACGAGCCGGGCTCATCTCCGGTTACTCTGGCGCTGCGCCCGACTTTGGCTCCACTCACACGCTGACCGGCCTGGGTAGCGGCCAAGCCGACCTTAGCTGGCGCGGGCACAGGCTTGGTTGCGCAAAACGTTTCAAATTTTTCGGCGCTCAGATATTCGGTGCCGGTCACCGTCTTGCAGGCGCCGTGCTCATCTCCGGTCACCTTCACGCTGCGGCCCACCTCGGCCCCGCTTATGCGCTGGCCCCGGCTGGTGCTGTTGACGCTGACCTTGGGCGGTGCCGGTTCCGGGATGTCCGTGCACAACTCGCTGTACTGTTCGACGCCGATATATTCGGTGCCTGTAATGGCGCGGCAACTGCCCGCTTCAATGCCAGTTACCTTGGCGCTACGCTCCACTTGGGTGCCGGTCACCGTCGTGCCGCTGAGGGTGGTGCCTTGCTCCACCTTGGTGGGCGTGGCCAGCTTCTGGCGGACCCGGCCGCTGGGTCGGCATGCGGGTTGGTCGCCGCGCCCTTGCTGACACCTCTCCTCGCGGCGTGCTCGAGCCGCGTCGCGCCCGCTCGGTGCCGTCGTTGCGCCGGATTTGCAGCCGCAGCCACAATCTCCTTTGGCAGCCGTTGCTCGTGCTGCTGCGGATGCAATTATTTCGACAGGAGCGGGTGCGGATGCCGGGATGGCTGGAGCTAAAGGATCCGCGCTCACCGGCGCCGTCACCCGAATGACGCCCAATTTGCCGCGTTGAGCCAATGCTTGGCGGCGGGCACGGGAAAGCGCCTTGCCTGTCGTTCCCGTTGCCGAAACCGTTACCCCCATGGGGGGCGAATTACTCGCTGTACGCGCCGATGCAGATGAGTTCGCCCCGAGCGTGGCGACGTGAGCCGGGCCTGAAAATACCGTATTGCTTGCCATAGTGTCGCTTATGCCTCGATCCTTATGTATTCAACTATGCCCTTGCATGCACGGGTCATCTGCTGGATAGCCACGTTCCAACCTTACTTAGCGCCCACGGAACACCACGAACGAACTGCCCTGGCTCTGCGAGTAGTTGTCATAACCGATCAGACGCACGTGGTGGCTGGGGTGCGCGCGATGGCAGGCTTCCAGTTCGGCGATGATGGCGTCCACCGATTCTTCGCCGAACATCGGCAGCTTCCACATGTACCAGTAGTAGTTGAAGGCGCGCGCCGGCTCCACGTGTTCGATGCCAGGATTCCAACCCTGGCTCGCGATGTAGGCGATTTGACGGCGCATTTTTTCGGGCGTCATGGCCGGCAAGTACGAAAAGGTTTCGTACTTGGGTGTTGAGTTGTAGTCTTGAATGATGTCGGCCATTTGCATTCCTTTAATGAGAAAATGGGTATGTTTGGCTTTGCGCTGCGTGAGTTTCCGCTCACCCCACGCGGGAGTTGCACCCCGCAGAATCAGCGATTGACCGCGTCAAGCTTGTCCACTGTGTCGAATTCGAACTTGATCTCTTTCCAGGTTTCCATAGCGACCTTGAGCTCCGGACTGTCCTTGGCGGCGTTGGTGAGGATGTCTTTGCCTTCGCGTTCCAGCTCGCGGCCTTCGTTACGCGCTTCGACGCACGCCTCCAGCGCGACGCGGTTGGCGGCGGCGCCAGCGGCGTTG
>JAJXUA010000034.1 GCA_021783275.1 Pseudomonadota bacterium | reverse complement strand
CCCGTTTGTTGATGGGCATTTGCTGAAAAAAATCGAAACCTCACGCAGCACGAATGACAAGCGCCCGATCAAGACCTGGTCACGCCGCTCTACCGTGCTGCCTGATTTCATTGGCCTGACCATCGCAGTCCATAACGGTCGTCAGCATATTCCGGTGTTTGTGACTGAGAACATGGTCGGTCACAAATTGGGTGAGTTTTCCATAACGCGTACCTTCAAGGGCCACGTTGCGGACAAGAAGGCAAAGAAATAAGGAGCGCATGATGGAAGTTTCTGCGATTTTGCGTGGTACGCGCCTGGGCGCACAAAAAGGCCGTCTGGTGGCTGACCAGATTCGGGGTCTTCGTGTGGAGCAGGCGCTGAACATCCTGGCCTTCAGTCCCAAAAAAGGTGCGGCGATCATCAAGAAAGTGCTGGAGTCGGCCATAGCCAACGCCGAGCACAATGAAGGTGCCGACATCGACGCACTGAAAGTCAAGACGATTTATATCGACCAGGGTTCGGTGTTGAAGCGCTTTACTGCGCGCGCCAAAGGCCGTGGTAACCGTATTAGCAAGCCGACCTGTCACATCACTGTGACGGTCAGCGATTAAGGGAAACGGCATGGGACAGAAAATACATCCAATCGGGTTCCGTCTTGGAGTTCAGCGTATCTGGACGGCCAAGTGGTATGGCTCCAACCGTACTTTTGCCAGCACCCTGCTCGAAGATATCAAGGTGCGCGATTATCTGAAGAAAAAACTGGCGCATGCATCGGTGTCCAAAGTGCTGATCGAGCGTCCGGCAAAGAATGCACGTATCACCATTTTCAGTGGCCGCCCCGGTGTGGTCATTGGCAAAAAAGGCGAAGACATCGAAGTGCTGCGCGGCGAACTGGCCCGCCTGATGTCGGTGCCGGTGCATGTGAATATCGAAGAAATCCGCAAGCCCGAAACCGACGCCCAGATCATTGCTGACGGTATCGCCCAGCAGCTTGAAAAACGCGTCATGTTCCGTCGTGCCATGAAGCGCGCCATGCAGAACGCGATGCGCCTAGGAGCCCAGGGCATCAAGATCATGAGTGCCGGCCGCCTGAACGGCGCAGAAATTGCGCGCACCGAGTGGTACCGCGAAGGCCGTGTGCCGCTGCATACCCTGCGTGCCGAAATCGATTATGGCTTCTCGGAAGCCAAAACCACTTACGGCATCATCGGTATCAAGGTCTGGGTCTACAAGGGCGATGCACTGAACCGCAGTGAGCAGCCGGTGGCGGCCGAACAGGAAAAACGCGGCAAGAAATCGGGAGTGAAACATGCTGCAGCCAGCTAGAAGGAAATACCGCAAGGAGCAGAAAGGCCGCAATACCGGCCTGGCAACGCGCGGTGCCGACGTGAGTTTCGGTGATTTCGGCCTCAAGGCCATCGGCCGTGGCCGCCTTACCGCACGCCAGATCGAAGCGGCGCGTCGTGCCATGACCCGCCACATCAAGCGCGGTGGCCGCGTGTGGATCCGTATTTTTCCGGACAAGCCCATTTCGCGTAAGCCTGCCGAAGTCCGGATGGGTAACGGCAAGGGCGCACCGGAGTATTACGTGGCTGAAATTCAGCCCGGCAAGGTTTTGTACGAGATGGATGGCGTGAACGAAGAAATCGCGCGCGAGGCGTTCCGTTTGGCTGCGGCCAAGCTGCCGATCGCGACGACTTTCGTGACCCGCATGATCGGGAGCTGAACAATGAATACCCAAGAAATGCGCGGCAAGAATGCCGTTGAACTGAAGCAGGAACTCGAGTCCCTGTTGCGTGCCCATTTTGCCCTGCGGATGCAGGTTGCGACCCAGCAGTCGAACAAGACCGCTGATCTCGGCAAACTGCGCCGTGACATTGCACGGGTCAAGACCATAATGCGCGAGAAGGCAGGTCAAGCATGACTGATAGCACAAAGATGATACGTACCCTGACCGGGCGCGTTGTGAGCGACAAGATGAACAAGACGGTGACCGTACTGGTCGAGCGTCGCGTCAAGCACCCGGTGATCGGAAAGGTGATCCGGATGTCCAAGAAGTATCACGCCCATGATGAAAACAACGAGTTTCATGAAGGCGACATGGTGCAAATCGAGGAGACGCGGAAGCTGTCGCGTACCAAGGCTTGGACCGTCAGCAAATTACTTGAGCGCGCACGCGTTTAAGTATTGCGTGCAGGTTAGAAGCCCGGTATAGTGCCGGGTTTTCCGGTTGGTTGGCCGGTGGCAGGTAACCGGTTCGCTGACACAGCAAGTTTCTGCGCTGACCTGGGTTCAGGTCGACGCGGGATTTCTCCCGAACGGGTTCCAAAACTGGCCGCTGCCAAACACATTTGGCTGGTGGATAAAGTTGGAGGCAATTAAATGATACAGATGCAGTCCGTATTGGACGTGGCAGACAACACAGGTGCGCGCTCGGTCATGTGCATCAAAGTGCTGGGCGGCAGCCATCGTCGCTACGCAAGCGTGGGCGACATCATCAAGGTCAGCATCAAGGATGCTGCACCGCGTGGCCGTGTAAAAAAAGGCGACGTCTATAACGCGGTCGTGGTGCGCACTGCCAAGGGCGTACGTCGTCCCGATGGCTCGCTGGTGCGTTTTGACGGTAATGCAGCGGTATTGCTCAACAACAAACTGGAGCCACTCGGTACCCGTATTTTCGGGCCGGTGACGCGCGAACTGCGCAACGAGAAGTTCATGAAAATCGTCTCGCTGGCACCTGAGGTTCTGTAAGAGGGAATCATGGCACGTATTCATAAAAGCGATCAGGTCATCGTTCTGACCGGAAAAGACAAGGGCAAGCGCGGAATCGTGCTGAATGTCCTGGATGACGGTCATCTGGTGGTTGAGGGCGTGAATCGCGCCAAAAAACATCAGAAGCCGAATCCCATGCGCAATCAGCAGGGCGGAATCATCGAAAAAGAGATGCCGATCCAGATTTCCAATGTGGCGCTGTTCAATGTCGCCACGCAGAAAGCGGATCGGGTCGGTTACAAGATGCTGGAGGACGGCCGCAAGGTGCGTGTGTACAAGTCCAACGGCGAAATGGTTGACGCACAGGGGTAATCATGGCGCGCTTGCAAGAATTTTATCGTGAGACCGTAGTGCCCAAACTGGTGGAACAGTTCGGTTACAAATCGGTTATGGAAGTGCCGCGTATCCAGAAGATCACCCTGAACATGGGTGTGGGCGAAGCGGTGGCTGACAAGAAGGTCATGGATCACGCAGTAAGCGACATGCAGAAAATTGCAGGCCAGAAGCCGGTCGTGACCAAGTCTAAAAAATCGATTGCGGGCTTCAAGATTCGCGAAAATTATCCCGTGGGCTGCATGGTCACATTGCGCCGTGCCCAGATGTTCGAATTCCTGGATCGCCTGGTGAGCGTGGCCATGCCGCGTATTCGTGACTTCCGGGGCATTTCGGGCAAGTCGTTTGATGGCCGTGGCAACTACAACATGGGCGTCAAAGAACAGATCATTTTCCCGGAAATTGAATACGACAAGATCGATGCCTTGCGTGGCATGAACATCACCATTACCACGACCGCAAAGACCGACGATGAGGCGCGCGCACTTCTGGCGGCTTTCAGCTTTCCGTTCAAGAATTAATCAGCAGAACTAGACAGGAATTGAGGCAGGCATGGCCAAGTTATCCTTGATTAACCGTGAAGAAAAGCGCGCACGCACCGTGAAGAAATTTGCGGCCAAGCGTGCTGCACTGAAAGCGGTGATTGCCAATTCGCACAGTAGCGAAGAAGAGCGCATGGCAGCGTATCAGGCATTGCAGGCATTGCCGCGCAATGCCAGTCCGGTGCGTCAGCGCAATCGCTGTCAATTGACGGGGCGTCCGCGTGGCGTCTTCAGCAAATTTGGTCTGGCGCGCGGCAAGCTGCGCGAATACGCAATGCGCGGAGAAATTCCGGGCATCGTCAAGGCGAGCTGGTAAAGGGCAAATAAATGAGTATGAGTGATCCCATCGCGGACATGCTGACCCGCATCCGCAATGCACAATCGGTTGAAAAGGTATCGGTGTCGATGCCGTCCTCCAAGGTCAAAGTGGCAATTGCCAAAGTGCTGAAGGACGAAGGCTATATCGATGACTTCGCGGTTCGGGGCGAAGCTGGCAAGCCCGAGCTTGAGCTGCAACTGAAATATTATGCAGGACAGCCCGTGATCGAGCATATCGAGCGCATCAGCAAGCCGGGTCTGCGGATTTACAAAGGCGCAGACGACCTGCCGCGTGTCAAAAACGGCCTGGGCGTTGCCATCGTGTCCACGTCCAGTGGCGTCATGACGGATCGCCATGCTCGTGCCAAAGGCGTGGGTGGCGAAATCCTCTGCGTGGTTGCGTAAGGGAGATCGGATATGTCACGTGTAGCTAAAAACCCCATTACTGTCCCCAAGGGCGTGGAAGTCACGCTGGGCCAGGGCATTTCGGTCAAGGGCCCACTGGGCTCGATCAATCAGGCGGCGTCGTCTGATGTGACTGTGGCGCTCAACGACGGCGTGCTGACTTTTGCACCGGTCGGCGCCAGCATCCAGGCCAACGCCATGGCCGGCACGATGCGTGCGCTGGTCAACAATATGGTGCAGGGTGTTTCCAAGGGATTTGAAAAGCGTCTGACACTGGTTGGCGTGGGTTACCGCGCCCAGGCCCAGGGTGATGCGCTGAATCTGACACTCGGTTTCTCTCATCCTGTCGTGCACAAGATGCCGAGCGGGGTCAAGGTTGAAACGCCCACCCAGACCGAGATTGTGATCAAGGGTATCGACCGCCAGGCGGTGGGTCAGGTTGCTGCTGACGTCCGTGCGTATCGTCCGCCCGAGCCCTACAAGGGCAAGGGTGTTCGCTACAGCGACGAAGTGGTGATCAAGAAAGAGACCAAGAAGAAATAAGGCTTAAGGACAGATCATGAATACCAAGCAAACACGGATACGCAGAGCGCGCAAAACCCGCGCCAAAATCGCGGCCGTCAAGGCGATACGCCTGGCGATACACCGCACCAACAGCCATATCTATGCGCAGATTATTTCGGCGGATGGCGGCACGGTGATGACCAGTGTGTCTTCCAACGACAAGGATATGCGCGCCACGCTGGGTAACGGTGGCAATGCCGCAGCGGCAACTGCAGTGGGCAAGCGTCTGGCCGAAAAAGCCAAGGGCTTGGGGATCGAAAAAGTAGCGTTCGACCGGTCGGGCTTCAGTTTCCATGGGCGTGTCAAAGCCCTGGCTGAAGCGGCCCGCGAAGGCGGTTTGGTATTTTAACGAGGCGAAATCAAGATGGCCCGTACAGCACCTGCAAATAACGAAGAGCGCGGCGACGGCTTGCGCGAGAAGATGATTTCGGTCAACCGTGTCACCAAAGTGGTGAAAGGTGGCCGAATCATGGGCTTTGCCGCACTGACTGTGGTGGGCGATGGCGATGGTGGCATTGGCATGGGCAAGGGCAAGTCCCGTGAAGTGCCGGTTGCCGTGCAAAAAGCCATGGAAGAAGCGCGTCGCAAGCTGGTCAAGATCAGCCTGAAGAATGGCACCTTCCACCATACCGTGGTCGGTCAGCATGGCGCGTCGCGTGTGCTGATCCAGCCGGCTTCCGAAGGTACCGGCATCATTGCGGGCGGTGCCATGCGCGCCGTGTTTGAAGTGATGGGTGTACAGAACGTGCTGGCCAAATGTCTGGGTTCAACCAACCCTTACAACGTCGTGCGTGCCACCATCGACGGCCTGCTGAAAATGTCCACCCCCTCCGACATTGCTGCCAAGCGCGGTAAATCGGTTGAAGACATCACGGGATAAGCCATGAGCGAACTGAAAAAAATCAAGGTGACGCAAGTCAAAAGCCTGATCGGCACCAAGGCGGCGCATCGCGCCTGCGTGCGTGGCCTGGGTTTGCGCCGTATGCATCAAACAGTGGAAGTACTGGATACGCCAGAGAATCGCGGCATGATCACCAAAGTCGCCTATCTGGTTAAGTGCGAGGCTTAAATGGAACTGAATACGATCAAGCCGGCCGACGGCGCCAAAAAAGACAAGCGTCGCGTAGGTCGCGGCATCGGGTCCGGTCTGGGTAAAACCGCCGGTCGAGGCCACAAGGGGCAGAAATCGCGTTCCGGCGGTTTCCACAAAGTGGGCTTTGAAGGCGGCCAGATGCCGATGCATCGGCGTTTGCCCAAGCGCGGATTCGTTTCGCTGACCAAAGCAGACACGGCGCGCGTGCGTCTGTCCGAGTTGATGAGCCTGGGTGCGGACGAAGTCGATCTGCTGGTACTGAAACAGGCCGGTGTGGTGGGTGCGGCCGTGCGTGCAGCGCGTGTGTATCTGTCGGGCGAAATTACCCGTGCGGTCAAGCTGCGTGGCGTTGCCGTGACCAAAGGCGCGCGCGCGGCGATTGAAGCTGCAGGCGGCAGCATCGCTGAATAAGTCAGGCAGACTACGTTGGCCACGCCCCCTAAATCCGGTTTGAACAAGTTTGGTGACCTGAAGCGTCGCCTGCTGTTCTTGCTGGGTGCCTTGATTGTTTACCGCATCGGCACCTTCATTCCGGTGCCGGGTATCGATCCGCTGGTTCTGGAGACCTTGTTCCAGTCTCAGTCGAACGGCATCCTGGGCATGTTCAACATGTTCTCGGGCGGCGCACTGTCGCGCTTCAGCGTATTTGCGCTGGGCATCATGCCGTATATCTCGGCATCGATTATCGTGCAGTTGATGACGACGGTGTCGCCGCAACTGAAAGAGCTTAAAAAGGAAGGCGAAGCGGGGCGTCGCAAGATTACCCAGTACACCCGCTACGGCACGCTGTTTCTGGCGGTATTCCAGGCGCTGGGCATTGCCATTGCGCTGGAGGCACAGAAGGATCTGGTGCTGGATCCGGGATTGACGTTCCGTCTGATCACCGTGGTCACGCTGACAGCCGGCACCATGTTCCTGATGTGGCTGGGTGAGCAGATTACCGAGCGCGGACTGGGCAACGGTATTTCGATCATTATTTTTGCCGGTATTGCGGCAGGCTTGCCGGCCGCAGTGGGGGGTACTATCGAACTGACGCGTACCGGCGAGTTCTCGATTCCGCTGGTGCTGATGCTGTTTGTGGCCATTCTGCTGGTGACCGCGCTGGTGGTGTTTGTCGAGCGTGGACAGCGGAAGATTCTGGTCAACTACGCCAAGCGTCAGGTCGGCAAGATGGTGGTCGGCGGCCAGAGTTCGCACCTGCCGCTGAAGCTGAACATGGCCGGGGTGATTCCGCCGATATTTGCCTCGAGCATCATCCTGTTCCCGGCCACGCTGGCGGGCTGGTTTGCCACAGGCGACAGCATGAGCTGGCTGAAGAATATTGCCTCGACGCTGTCACCCGGTCAGCCGGTGTATGTGCTGCTGTATGCGCTGGCGATTATTTTCTTCTGTTTTTTCTATACCGCGCTGGTGTTCGATTCCAAGGACACCGCCGACAACCTGAAGAAAAGTGGTGCGTTCGTGCCAGGTATACGTCCGGGTGAACAGACCGCACGTTATATCGACAAGATTCTGACCCGGCTCACGCTGGTGGGGGCGATCTACATCACGCTGGTGTGTTTGCTGCCCGAGTTCCTGATTCTGAAATGGAATGTGCCGTTCTATTTCGGCGGGACCTCACTGTTGATTATTGTTGTCGTGACCATGGATTTCATGGCGCAGGTTCAGGCTTATGTGATGTCACATCAGTATGAAGGCCTGCTCAAGAAAGCCAACTTCAAGAACGGGTTGGTGGGACGCTGAGTATGTCCAAGGAGGACGTGATTCAGATGCAGGGAGAAGTACTGGAAAACCTGCCGAACGCAACCTTTCGTGTCAAATTGGAAAACGGCCATGTACTGCTCGGCCATATTTCCGGAAAGATGCGAATGCATTACATCAAGATTCTGCCGGGGGACAAGGTCACGGTTGAATTGACGCCGTACGATTTGACCAAGGGACGGATCGTTTTCCGGGCTAAATGAGTTAGCCCGAATGATTTAGCCAGATGTGATTTGTCTGGTGGGTAAATGGAGAAGAGCATGAGAGTACAAGCATCAGTCAAAAAGATTTGCCGCAAGTGCAAGATCGTGCGTCGCAAGGGTGTTGTGCGCGTAATTTGCGATGACCCGCGGCACAAGCAGCGCCAGGGCTAATCGGCTTCATTACTGTTTTCGAGTCAGCCCGAGATGAGGCTGACGTGTTACAATCCAATGTTTTGCGTTCGGAGCTTTGCGAATGGCTCGTATTGCCGGGGTTAATATCCCCAATCACCAACATGCGGTTATTGCGTTGACCGCCATTTACGGCATAGGCCGCACCACGTCCAGCAAGATTTGCGGAGCGGCTGGCATCGCCCAGACATCCAAAATCAAGGACCTGACCGAGACCGAAATGGAGCGTTTGCGCGAAGGCGTCGCCACCTTTACGGTTGAGGGCGACCTGCGCCGCGAAATCACCATGAACATCAAGCGTTTGATGGATCTTGGCTGCTATCGTGGCTTTCGTCACCGCAAGGGCTTGCCCGCACGCGGTCAGCGCACCCGGACCAATGCACGTACCCGCAAGGGCCCGCGCAAGGCCATCAGAAAATAAAGGTTAATCATGGCTACCAAACCCGCAACGCGCGTTCGTAAAAAGGTCAAGAAAAATGTCGCAGAAGGCATTGCGCACATTCACGCCTCGTTCAATAACACCATCGTGACCATCACCGATCGTCAGGGCAATGCCCTGTCGTGGGCCACAGCGGGCGGCGCCGGCTTCAAGGGTTCGCGCAAATCGACCCCCTTCGCGGCTCAGGTTGCTGCTGAAAACGCTGGCAAGATGGCGCAGGAATATGGCGTCAAAAACCTGGAAGTGCGGATCAAGGGCCCCGGCCCCGGTCGCGAATCGACCGTCCGTGCCCTGAACGGCCTGGGCTTCAAGATCACTTCCATCTCCGATGTGACGCCCATCCCGCACAACGGCTGCCGTCCGTCCAAGAAACGTCGTATTTAATAGGTTCAAGACATGGCTCGTAACCTCGATCCCAAGTGCCGTCAGTGCCGTCGCGAAGGCGAAAAACTGTTCCTCAAGGGCGAAAAGTGCTTCACCGACAAGTGCGCCATCGAACGCCGCAGCTACGCACCTGGCCAGCACGGCCAAAAGAGTGGCGCGCGTCTGTCTGGCTACGGTGTGCAGCTGCGTGAAAAGCAGAAAATCCGCCGCATCTATGGCGTGCTCGAAGGCCAGTTTCGTCTGACCTACAAGCGTGCTGACAGCCGCAAGGGCGTGACCGGTGAAAACCTGTTGTCGATGCTCGAGTCGCGGCTGGATTCGGTGTGCTATCGCATGGGTTTTGGCGCATCGCGTACCGAAGCCCGCCAGATTCTGCGGCACAACGGCATTACCGTGAACGGACGCCGCGTCAATATTCCGTCGTACCAGGTGCGTGCGGGTGACGTGGTGGAAGTCGCCGAAAAGGCAAAAGCGCATCTGCGCGTCAAGGCGGCTGCGGAAGCAGCGGCGGCGCGTGGCTATCCCGAGTGGGTTGAAGTCGATACCAAAGCGCTGAAGGGCACCTACAAAGCTGCTCCGCAACGCTCGGAACTGCCGTCTACCATCAACGAGTCGTTGGTGATCGAACTGTATTCCAAGTAAGTTTGGCCCGGTCTGTATGACCCGGCCCTGAAAGCCGGTTTTCAAGGAATTGCACTCTATGCAAAGCGCTACGGAATTTCTCAAGCCGCGTATTGTTGAGGTGGATCGCGCCTCGCCGCTGCATGCCAAAGTCATCATGGAGCCGTTCGAGCGTGGCTATGGTCACACGCTGGGCAACGCGCTGCGCCGCATCCTGCTGTCGTCGATGGTCGGTTATGCCCCGACCGAAGTCGCCATCAGCGGTGTCGTGCACGAATATTCAACCATCGAGGGCGTGCAGGAAGATGTCGTTGACATCCTGCTCAACCTCAAGGGCATCGCCTTCAAGATGCATGGCAAGTCCGAAGCCTTGCTCAAGGTATCGAAGTCAGGCGAAGGCGTGGTCACGGCGGGGGATATCGAAGTCGGTCACGACATCGAAGTGCTGAATCCGGATCATGTCATTGCGCACCTGACCAAGGGTGGCAAGCTCGACATGGAAATCAAGGTCGAAGCAGGCCGGGGCTATCAGCCGGCCACGTCGCGCAAGGTTTCGGAAGAAACCCGTGCAGTCGGCTCAATCCTGGTCGATGCGTCGTTCAGCCCGGTGCGTCGCGTGGCGTATTCGGTGGAAAGCGCACGTGTGGAGCAGCGTACCGATCTGGATCGTCTGGTGATCGATATCGAAACCAATGGCGTGGTCGAGCCGGAAGAAGCGGTGCGCACTGCTGCCCGCATCCTGGTCAACCAGCTATCGGTATTTGCCGATCTGGAAGGCACGCCGACCGAGTCCGAATCGCCGCGCTCGCCGCAGGTTGATCCGATGCTGCTGCGTCCGGTGGACGATCTGGAGCTGACCGTGCGTTCCGCGAACTGCCTGAAAGCCGAGAACATCTATTTCATCGGCGATCTGATCCAGCGTTCCGAAACCGAGCTGCTGCGCACCCCGAACCTGGGCCGCAAGTCGCTGAACGAAATCAAGGATGTGCTGGCCTCCAAGAGCCTGTCACTGGGGATGAAACTCGAAAACTGGCCGCCTGCCGGTCTGGATCGTCCCTGATCCCCTTCCCTTAATTTTTCATCACTCCCGATAAAGTGCGGGTCGCCGTGGCAGGCGACCTGGCCCAAGAATAAAAAAACTGACCGAAAGGAATCGCCATGCGTCATCGTCAATCCAACCGCAAACTCAATCGCACCACCAGTCACCGTCTGGCCATGTTCCGCAACATGACCAACTCGCTGCTCAAGCACGAAATCATCAAGACCACGCTGCCCAAGGCCAAAGACCTGCGCCGCTTCGTCGAGCCGCTGATCACGCTGGGCAAAGAGCCGTCGCTCGCCAACCATCGTCTGGCGTTTGATCGCCTGCGCGACCGCGACATGGTGATGAAGCTGTTTGGCGAACTCGGTCCGCGTTACAAGACGCGCCCGGGTGGCTATTTGCGCATCCTGAAATACGGCTTTCGCAATGGCGACAATGCGCCGATGGCACTGGTCGAGCTGGTGGATCGTCCCGAGACCGACACGGTTGCCGCAGAAGTCGAATAACGCACTGCTTTTCTGACGCCGGGTTTTCAGGCGCACGACAGAAGCCGGGTTCGCCCGGCTTTTTGTTTGCCTGGCGCGCAGGTGTGCGGCATAGTCACACATCCTTATTCCATTCCCAGATTGAAAACCTCATTGTCGGTTTCGCCTTACCCGCAAGGGGTAGGCCGTGGTTGTAAAGCCGCTGAAGCGGCAACAACCACGCACTGCCGTGCTACAGCACTGTCTGCGGCTCACCTTCGCGATCTTTTCAATCTGGAAATGGAATTACTGCGGAGCAGGCTGTGATACTTCTGTTCACCGATTTCGGCAGTCGTGATCCCTATGTCGGCCAGCTCAAGGCACGGCTTGCCACTGAAGCGCCGGGGCACCTCGTCGTCGATCTGCTGCACGAAGCACCCGACTACAATCCGCTTGCCAGCGCCCATCTGCTCGCGGCGCTGGCCACGGGCTATCCCGCAGGCAGCGTATTTATTGCTGTCGTCGATCCGGGGGTGGGCACCGCCCGCGATGGCCTGGTGGCGATGGCAGGCGGGCACTGGTTTGTCGGCCCGGACAATGGCTTGCTGTCCGTAGTCGCTGCACGCCACCCCGACACCCGAATCTGGAAAATTACCT
This sequence comes from Pseudomonadota bacterium, assembly GCA_021783275.1. Classification (GTDB taxonomy): domain Bacteria; phylum Pseudomonadota; class Gammaproteobacteria; order Burkholderiales; family Thiobacillaceae; genus Thiobacillus. The sequence goes on along the minus strand of JAJXUA010000034.1, from coordinate 11,387 downwards.
GGCAGCCGCCCGGAGGATCGACCACCTTTCATGGCCGTGATATTTTCGCGCCCGTTGCGGCCGCCATCGCATCGGGTGTATTCCCGCACGACAAACTGGCGCTGCATGAGCAACTTGCCGTCCGCTTCGACGCCGGCGATCTGCCGCAGGTTGTTTACCTCGACCATTTCGGCAATGCCTGGACCGGAATACGTACGGTTGCGCCGGAAAGCCGGGTTAGCGCAGGCGGCCACGACTTTAGCTACAGCGCAAGCTTCGGTTTCGTCGGCGAGGGGCAGGGCTTCTGGTTCATCAACAGCGTGGGCCTGCTCGAACTGGCGGTGAATCGTGGCAGCGCGGCAGAGACATTCGGCCTCAAGCTGGGTGACCGGGTTGAGGTGTCGCAGCGCTTTTGATCCGGCAGGGTCGGTTTGCGAGTCCGTTCGACCTGTCGAAACACTCCCGGCAGTCGCCGCGATCAAACTCCGGTCAGCACCACCCGGTAATCATTCACATTGGTGCGCGTTGCGCCGGTGATGATCGCATCCCCCAGCGTCATGAAAAACGTATACGCATTGTGTGTTGCCAGAAAGTCAGCCGCGTTCAGCCCGGTAGCCCGGGCGCGCCTCAGCGTGTCCGGACTCAGGATCGCACCAGCATTGTCTTCGCTGCCGTCGATGCCGTCGGTATCGCAGGCGAGCGCCCAGCAGGGAAAGCCGTCCAATGCCAGCGCAAGCGCCAGCAGGTATTCGGTGTTGCGCCCTCCGCGTCCCGAACCGGGCGATAGGCTGACCGTGGTTTCTCCCCCGGAAATCCAGGCCGTGGGCTTGGCATTTGCCTGCGCGCGTATCCGGGCGGCGTGGGTTCGGGCCAGGACATGGGCTTCACCGGTGGCGTGGGCATCGAGAATGACAGCGCGTATCCCCTGCGATTCAAAATACCCGCATGCGGCAGCAAGGCTGTCGTCCGCGCGGGCGATGACGTGATTGTGCATGCGCAGGAAACAGGCCGCGTCGGGGCGGGGTGTGTCGCTGTCCGGCTGGAGGACGCAGGCGGCGAGGTATTGCATCACCGCAGGTGGCGCATCAATCCGGTACTGCGTCAGTACGGCGAGTGCGTCGGCACAGGTGCTGGCGTCGGGTGCGCAGGGGCCGGAGGCGATATCGGCCGGATCGTCACCGACAACATCGGAAATAATCAGCGCGCAACCCGCTGCGGGATAAGCCGCCTGCGCCAGACGCCCGCCGGACACTTGCATCAGATGCTTGCGCACGGTGTTGATCGCCTGAATGGGCGCACCCCCATGCAGCAATGCCCGGGTAACCCGGCGCAGATCCTGGAGCGTGATCCCGGCCACGGGCGCGGCCAGCAGACTGGACCCCCCGCCCGATACCAGCGCCAGCAGCAGATCGTCTGTTCCCAGCGTGCGGGCCATCGCCAGCATACGCAGCGCAGCAACTTCGCCGCGCCCATCCGGCAACGGGTGGCTGGCCTCGATGACTTCGATGCGTGGCGCGCCAGCACCATACGCGGGCAGGCTGTGCCGATAGCGGGTGACGACCAGACCAGACAGGGGCGCTTCGGCAGGCCAGTGGGCGTTCACCGCCGCTGCCATACTCGCCGCCGCCTTGCCGCCACCGACGACCAGCGTACGTCCTGCGGGCGGGTGGGGTAGGTGGGGTGGCACGACCCGGGCAGGATCGGCAGCCGCGACGGCGGCATCAAACGATGCACGCAGCCATCGGCGTACGGTGGAATCGGGCGTTTGCATATAAAATTCCCCGGGCGTTGAACAACGTATTGTGCACAAAGCCATCGCTGCCGCCTAAGGTCTGTGTGGTGTTCTATCCCGCAGGCGCGAGATCACGAATTCAGGGTTAATTGATGAAGCATTCCGGTTTGAGTTTTTTCTCCCGATCACGGCGCTGGGTGTGGGCTGTTGTCTTGCTGCTGGTGGCCGTGGCGATCTGGGCGATGCTGCGCGGCGCTGACAGTCCGGCTGAAAGCGGGTCGGGCCAGGCGGCAGCTTCACCGGCATCCGGCGCGAAGTCGGCATTGACGGTGGTGGCGATTACGCCGCAGTGGGCCGAATGGCCAGAGCAACTGGCGGCCAATGGCAATGTGCTCGCCTGGCAGGAGGCCGTCATCAGCGCCGAAATCAGTAACCTGCGTTTGACCGATGTGCTGGTGAATGTGGGCGATCAGGTCAAAAAAGGCCAGGTGCTGGCGCGTATTTCCAGTGATACGGTTGATGCAGCGCTGTCCGAATCCCGGGCCGATGTGGCGGAAGCCGAGGCCACGCTGGCCGATGCGCGGGCCAATGCCGAACGCGCCCGCGAATTGCAGCGCACCGGATTTATCAGCACCCAGAACAGCAACCAGTCGGTGACCGCAGAAAAAACCGCGCGGGCCCGCCTGAATGCCGCGCGTGCGCGGATGCAGGCTGAACAGGTGCGTGTCGGGCAGACGGCCATTCGCGCGCCGGATCATGGGGTGATTTCGGCACGCACGGCCACCGTCGGTTCGCTGACGCAACCCGGGCAGGAACTGTTCCGCCTGATACGTGGCGGGCGGCTGGAGTGGCGGGCCGAAGTCAGTGCGTCCGATCTGGGCAAACTGAAGCCCGGCATGAAAGCGACACTGGTCACGCCCGATGGCAAGCAGGTTGCGGGTCGGGTGCGCATGGTGGCACCTACGGTAGACCCGCAAACGCTCAATGGTCTGGTGTACGTTGACTTGCCGGCGACGGCAGCCGCCGATGGCGTGCGCGCCGGGATTTTTGCCCGTGGCGAATTTGACCTGGGACGTGCCCGCGCGCTCAGTCTGCCGCAGACTGCGGTATTGCTGCGTGATGGTTTTGCCTATGTGTTCCGGATCGATGCGGAAAACACGGTCACGCAAACCAAAGTCACCACGGGTCGCCGCAAGGGTGAGCAGATTGAACTCACCGGTGGACTGAAGCCGGAAGACCGGGTCGTCGCCAGCGGAGCAGGTTTCCTGGCCGACGGCGACCGGGTACGCGTCGTCTCCGCCCCCACCGCTTCCAGCCAGCCCTGAGCGCGCCAGCATGAACGTTTCTTCCTGGTCGATCCGTAATCCGATTCCGGCGCTGCTGCTGTTTGTGATGCTCACCCTGGCGGGCGTGGTCTCGTTCAAGGCCATGCAGATCCAGCAGTTTCCGGATATAGATCTACCCACCGTCATCGTCACGGCGTCGCTGCCGGGGGCTGCCCCGGCACAGCTGGAAACCGAGGTGGCCCGCAAGCTCGAAAACGCTGTCGCCACCCTGCAGGACATCAAGCACATTTACACCAAGGTGCAGGATGGCACGGTCACGCTCACGGTCGATTTCCGGCTGGAAAAAGCCACGCAGGAAGCCGTGGACGATGTGCGCGATGCCGTCTCGCGCATCCGTGCCGACTTGCCGGGCGACCTGCGCGATCCGGTCATTTCGAAAATGAATCTGGCGGGTGCGCCCATCCTTACCTACACCGTCGCGTCCAGCCGCATGGATGACGAAGCCCTGTCCTGGTTTGTCGATAACACCGTCACCAAACGCGTGCTCAGCGTGCAGGGTGTGGGCAGCGTCGCCCGTGTCGGGGGCGTCAGCCGCGAAGTCCGGGTGGAACTCGATCCGGCACGCCTGCTGGCATTGAACGCCAGTGCCGCCGATATCTCGCGGCAGCTGCGGCAGATCCAGCAGGATGCCTCGGGCGGACGGGCCGACATCGGTGGCGCCGAACAGTCGGTACGCACCGTGGCCACCGTGGCGTCAGCCGACGAGTTGGCGCAGATGGACATCGTGCTGTCGGACGGCAGAAAGGTGCAGCTGGATCAGGTTGCACGCGTCATCGATACCGTGGCGGAACAGCGCTCGACCGCGCTGCTCAATGGCAAACCCGTGGTCGGATTCGAAATCACCCGCAACCGGGGTGCCGGTGAAGTCGGGGTGGCAGAGGGTGTGCGCGCAGCCCTGGCAGAAATCCAGCAGGCGCATCCGGATATCAGCATTGTTGAGGCGTTCAACTTTGTCGATCCGGTGCAGGAAAACTTCGATGGCTCCATGGCGCTGCTATTCGAAGGTGCGCTGCTGGCCGTGCTGGTGGTCTGGCTGTTCCTGCGCGACTGGCGCGCCACCCTGGTGTCGGCCACTGCCTTGCCGCTGTCGATGATCCCGGCGTTTGCGGCGATGCATCTGATGGGATTCACGCTCAATGTCGTCACCCTGTTATCGCTGTCGCTGGTGGTGGGCGTGCTGGTGGACGACGCCATAGTCGAAATCGAAAACATCATGCGTCACCTGCGCATGGGCAAAACGCCTTATCAGGCCGCTATGGAAGCGGCCGACGAAATCGGCATGGCAGTCATTGCCACCACTTTCACACTGATCGCCGTATTCCTGCCCACTGCCTTCATGGGCGGCGTGCCGGGCAAGTTTTTTGTGCAGTTCGGCTGGACCGCAGCCATAGCCGTGTTTTTCTCGCTGGTGGTGGCGCGCATGCTGACGCCCATGATGGCCGCCTATCTGCTGAAGCCACCGCGTCACGTCGCAGCCGAGCCTTTCTGGATGGCGTCGTACCTGAAATGGGTGGCCTGGTGTCTGCGCCATCGCGCGCTGACCGTGCTGGCCACTGCGGTGTTCTTTTTCGGCTCGTTTGCGCTGGTGCCGCTATTGCCCACCGGTTTTATCCCGCCCGACGATTTATCGCAAACCCAGGTGTATCTGTCGCTGCCGCCGGGGAGCACGTTCAAGGAAACCCTGGCCGCTGCCGAACAGGCGCGTGCCATCGTGCAGCAGAACCCGCATGTGAAAATGGTGTACACCGCGGTGGGCGGAGGCGCAGCGGGGTCGGACCCCTTCACCGCACGGGGCGCAGCCGAAGTGCGCAAAGCCACGCTGACGCTTAATCTCACGCCGCGCGCCGAGCGCGGCGGGATCAAGAAGCAAACCGTGGAACGCGAACTGCGTACTGCGCTGGCGGTGCTGCCAGGGGCGCGGGTGAATGTCGGGTTCGGTGGCTCGAACGAAAAATATGTGCTGGTGCTGGCTAGCGAAAACGGTGCGCTGCTGGCAGACCATGCGCAGAAAGTCGAACGCGAACTGCGCTCCATTCCGGGCATCGGCAATGTCACCAGCAGTGCCAGCCTGGTGCGCCCCGAACTGGTGGTGCGTCCGGATTTTGCCAAGGCGGCCAGCCTGGGCGTGACCTCGGCAGCGATTGCCGACACCCTGCGGATCGCCACCTCAGGCGACTACGATCAAAGCCTGCCCAAGCTCAACCTGTCGCAGCGTCAGGTGCCCATCGTCGTGAAACTGCCCCTCGAAGCGCGGCAAGATCTCACGCTGCTGTCACGCATGACTGTTCCGGGTGCGCATGGCCCAGTGATGATCGGCAACGTCGCGTCGCTGGAATTTGCCAGCGGACCGACCGAGATTGACCGCTACGACCGGCAGCGCAACGTCAATTTCGAGATCGAACTGAACCAGCAGCCGCTGGGGCTGGTGGAAAGCCAGGCGCTGGCGCTGCCGAGCCTGAAAAACCTGCCGCCGGGGGTGACGCAAACCACCATCGGTGACGCCGAAGCGATGAACGAACTGTTTGCCAGTTTCGGTCTGGCCATGATGACCGGCGTGCTGTGCATATACATCGTGCTGGTGTTGCTGTTCAGGGGCTTTGTCCAGCCGGTGACGATCCTGGCCGCGCTGGTGCTGTCCATTCCGGGGGCGTTCCTCGCACTGTTCCTCACCGGCACGGCGCTATCGATGCCGTCGATGATCGGGCTGGTGATGCTGATGGGCATCGCCACCAAAAACTCGATCCTGCTGATCGACTATGTCATTCTCGCGCGCAGCGAACACGGACTGAATCGCTGGGATGCGCTGATCGATGCGTGCCGCAAGCGGGCGCGCCCGATCGTGATGACCACCGTGGCGATGGGTGCCGGGATGATGCCGATTGCCATTGGTCTGGGTACCGATCCCAGCTTCCGTGCGCCGATGGCGATTGTGGTCATAGGCGGGTTGATTACCTCCACCTTCCTGAGCCTGCTGGTGATTCCGGTGGTCTTCACTTTTGTCGATGACATGATGAACAAAGTGAAACAGCTGGTTCGTCCTGGCACGCCCGTGCCGGAAAGCGCCACGCCCTGAATGCAAACGGCCAGGAAAACCTGGCCGTTTTTTGCGTATTGCCGTGGGTAATTACTCGGCGGCGTCTTTGGCCTTGTCGGCCATCTCCTGCATCTTGTCGGCACCGGCTTCAGCCGAGTCCGCAGCGCTCTGGGTGGCGTCGGCGGCGGCTTCACTGACGGCATCGCCTGCTGCGGCAGCCGCATCACCTGCTGCTTCGCCTGCGGCCGAAGCGGCTTCACCCGCGGAATCCATGGCAGCCCCGGCGGCTTCCTGGGCCTCTTCCAGCGCGGGTGCAGCGGCGTCTTCGGCCTTTTGACAAGCGGTTAAGGTCAGTGCGGCGAACAGAGCGATGAGAAGCTTGGATTGCATGTGAGTCTCCCTGAAGGAATGAAATGAATGGTGAACGCATGCGGATATGGCAATCCGCAGGGCTCATTAATAACGCCAAAACCGCTGACAGACAAGTCTGTCAGCGGTTTTTACCCTGCATGCCGCTTCAGAAACTTTCGTCCTGGCGCAGATAGCGCCATTGTCCCGACGGCAGGTCGCCCAGTCGCACCTGCCCGATGCGCACGCGCTTGAGACCGGTTACCTGCAGCCCGACCAGTTCACACATGCGGCGGATCTGGCGCTTGCGGCCTTCTTTCAGGATGAAGCGCAACTGTTCGGAATTTTGCCAGGCCACTTTTGCCGGGCGCAGGGTGCGGCCATCCAGAGACAGGCCGTGGTTGAGCAGCGCAAGGCTGCGTTCGTCGAGGCGGCCTTCCACCCGTACCAGGTATTCCTTTTCCACGCTGGAATCGTCACCGATCAATTGCCTGGCAATCCGGCCATCCTGCGTCAGCACCAGAAGGCCGGTCGAGTCGATGTCCAGCCGTCCCGCAGGGGCCAGTCCCTTGAATTGCGAGCGCTCGAAACGCCGTGGTTCACGGTCATCCTGCCAGCGCGTCTCGCTGCGCACCAGCACAACAGCGGGCTCGTAGCCCGGCTCCGGCTGCCCGGACACATAGCCGACCGGCTTGTTCAGCAGTATCGTGACGCGCTCCGCCTGCCGTGCATTCGCTTCAGCATCCAGCCGGATGACGCAGTCGGGATCCACCCGGGTGCCGAGTTCGCTGACCCTGCGGCCATCGACGAAAACCAGTCCGCGCTCGATATAACTGTCGGCCTCGCGGCGCGAACACAGTCCGCGCTCGGACATGAGTTTGGAAAGGCGGATCGGGTCAGCCATGTCAATGTCGCGCCAGCACCGGCTGCAAATACTTGCCGGTAAAGCTCCCCGGATTTGCCGCCACGGCTTCGGGCGTGCCTTCGGCGATGATGCGTCCGCCGCCCGCGCCACCTTCGGGGCCGAGGTCGATCACCCAGTCGGCGGTTTTGATCACATCGAGATTGTGTTCGATGACGACGACACTGTTGCCCGCTTCACTCAGGCGTTGCAGGACTTTCAGCAACAGGTCGATGTCGGCGAAATGGAGCCCCGTGGTCGGCTCGTCCAGAATGTACAGCGTGCGCCCGGTGTCGCGTTTGCTCAATTCCAGCGCAAGTTTCACGCGCTGCGCTTCGCCACCCGAGAGCGTGGTCGCGGCCTGCCCCAGCCGGATGTAGCCGAGGCCTACGTCCATCAGCGTTTGCAACTTGCGCTTGACCACCGGGACGGCGTCGAAAAACTCCGCTGCCGCTTCGATGGTCATTTCGAGCACGTCGCGGATGGTCTTGCCCTTGTAATGGACTTCGAGCGTTTCGCGGTTGTAACGTGCGCCGTGGCACACATCGCAGGCGACGTAGATGTCGGGCAGAAAATGCATCTCGACCTTGATGACGCCGTCGCCCTGACAAGCTTCACAGCGTCCGCCCTTGACGTTGAACGAAAACCGCCCCGGCCCGTAGCCGCGTGCGCGCGCTTCGGGCACACCGGCAAACAGCTCGCGGATCGGTGTGAATAGGCCGGTGTAGGTCGCCGGGTTCGAACGCGGCGTGCGGCCAATCGGGCTTTGATCGACGTTGATGACCTTGTCGAAAAACTCCAGCCCGCTGATATCGTCGTGTGCGGCGGGCTCGGCACTCGATCCGTAAAGATGCCGCGCGACGGCGGAATACAGCGTGTCGTTGATGAGCGTCGATTTGCCCGAGCCCGAGACGCCGGTGATGCAGACAAAAAGCCCGACCGGCAGATTCAGTGTGACGCCATTGAGATTGTTACCGCGCGCGTTGTTGACGACGAGTTGGCGCTCGGGGTCGGGCGTGCGCCGGGTCGCGGGGATCGCGATGCTGCGCCGCCCCGACAAATACTGGCCGGTCAGTGAATGTTCGGCCAGGCGGATTTCTTCCGGCGTGCCTTCGGCGACGATTTCGCCGCCGTGGACGCCCGCGCCGGGGCCCATGTCGACGACGTAATCTGCCGCGCGGATCGCGTCTTCATCGTGCTCGACCACCAGCACCGAATTGCCGATGTCGCGCAGGTGCTTGAGCGTGGCGAGCAGCCGGTCGTTGTCGCGCTGGTGCAGGCCAATCGACGGCTCGTCCAACACGTACATCACGCCGGTCAGCCCCGAGCCGATTTGCGACGCGAGGCGAATGCGCTGCGCTTCGCCGCCCGAGAGCGTGTCGGCGGAACGATCCAGCGACAAATAATCGAGCCCGACGTTATTCAAAAAACCGACGCGCGCGATGATTTCGAGCACGATCTTGTCGGCGATCTGCGCACGTGCGCCGTCGAGTTTGAGTTCCTTGAAAAAGCCCAGCACCTGTTTCAGAGGTAGCGCACTGACTTCAAAAATCGCTTGGTCGCCGACCATCACGTGACGCGCTTCCTCGCGCAGCCGCGCGCCGTGGCAGGCCGGGCACGGTTTGTTGTTCTGGTATTTGGCGAGGTCTTCGCGCACCGCCATTGAATCGGACTCGCGATAGCGCCGCTCCATGTTGGCGAGTACACCTTCGAAGGGATAGCTTCGGGTCGTGAAACCGCCACGCGGGGCGAGCACCTGAAACTTGATGGCCTCCTTGCCCGAGCCATTCAAGACCACGTCACGGACGCGTTCGGAAAGCGCGTCCCATGGCGTGTCGAGGTCGAAGCCGTAATGCATCGCCAGCGATTGCAGCAGGATGAAGAAAAACTGGTTGCGCTTGTCCCAGCCCTTGATCGCACCACTGGCGAGCGACAGATGCGGAAACGCGACCACCCGCGCCGGGTCGAAAAACGTGATCTGACCCAGGCCGTCGCAAGTCGGGCATGCGCCCATCGGGTTGTTGAACGAGAACAGGCGCGGCTCCAGCTCGGGTAGCGCGTAGCTGCAGATCGGGCAGGCGAACTTGGCCGAAAAGAGATGCTCCTTGCCGGTGTCCATTTCGACTGCGAGCGCGCGGCCGTCGGCGTGACGCAGCGCGGTCTCGAAGCTCTCGGCGAGACGCTGTTTGGCATCGGCACGCACTTTAAGACGGTCAACCACCACTTCTATGGTGTGCTTCTTGTTCTTGTCGAGCTTGGGCACGGCGTCGAGTTCGCACACCTCGCCGTCAACGCGCACCCGTACAAAACCCTGCGCGCGCAGCTCGGCAAAGAGTTCGAGATTTTCGCCCTTGCGCCCGACCACCAGTGGCGCCACGATCATCAGCTTGGTGTCTTCCGGCAGCGCCAGCACCGCGTCGACCATCTGCGAGACGGTCTGCGCCGACAGCGAAATGGCGTGTTCCGGGCAACGCGGATCGCCGACGCGCGCGTACAACAGCCGCAGGTAATCGTGGATTTCCGTGACCGTGCCGACGGTCGAGCGCGGGTTGTGGCTGGTGGCTTTTTGCTCGATAGAGATTGCCGGAGAAAGCCCTTCGATCAGATCGACATCGGGCTTTTCCATCATCTGCAAAAACTGCCGCGCGTAGGCGGAGAGCGACTCGACGTAACGCCGCTGGCCTTCGGCATACAGCGTGTCGAACGCGAGCGAGGATTTGCCCGACCCCGACAAGCCGGTAATCACCACCAGCTTGTGGCGCGGCAGGTCGAGATTGATGTTCTTGAGGTTGTGGGTGCGGGCACCGCGGATGCGGATGTAGTCCATGTTTGGGGCGCGGGAAGCGTAATTCGCAACCTGCTAATATAACGGACTTCCGCATCCCGCCGACTGTCTACGTGAGCCAGATTGATCTGTCCGAAAGCATGAACCGCAGCGAAAAGCGCGCGGCATCAGGCCTGGCGGCAATTTTCGGTTTGCGGATGCTGGGCATGTTCCTGATTCTTCCGGTGTTTTCGCTGTATGCCGAAACCCTGCCCGGAGGCAGCAATCACACCCTGGTGGGGCTGGCGCTGGGGATGTATGGCCTGACACAGGCTGTGCTGATGATCCCCTTCGGCATGGCGTCCGACCGCATCGGGCGCAAGAAAGTCATCATCTTCGGCCTGATTGTGTTTGCACTGGGCAGCTTTGTCGCCGCCGCCGCAACCGATATCTACTGGACGATTTTTGGCCGGGCGCTGCAAGGGGCCGGGGCGATTTCCGCCGCCGTGACCGCACTGCTGGCCGACCTCACGCGCGAGGAACACCGCACCAAGGCGATGGCGCTGATCGGTTCGACCATCGGCATCGCGTTTGCGATTTCACTCGTTGCCGGGCCGGCGCTCAATCACTGGATCGGTGTGCCAGGCATTTTTGCGATGACCGGCGTGCTGGCGCTGGCCGCGATCTGGGTCATCCGCAACTGGGTGCCCGATCCCGCCGACACGCATTTCCACGCCGACGCCCAGGCGAATCCGACCAAGCTCATCGACGTGCTGAAAAACGGCCAGCTTGCCCGGCTCAACTACGGCATCTTCGCGCTGCACGCGGCCCAGATGGCGATGTTCGTCGTCGTTCCGGTCGCGCTCAAGGACAGCGGGCTGGCCCCCGACCAGCACTGGGCGGTATACCTGCCGGTGCTGCTGGGGTCATTCGTGCTGATGGTGCCGGGGATTATCTATGGCGAAAAACGCGGCCAGATGAAGCCCGTATTTATTGGCGCAGTGGCGCTGATGCTGCTGGCGCAGATCGGTCTGGCATTCGGTATCGGGTATTTCTGGGGCATCGTCGCCGCCCTGTTTGTCTACTTTGTTGCGTTCAATCTGCTGGAAGCGAGCCTGCCGTCGCTGATTTCCAAAATGGCGCCGGTGTCGGCCAAGGGGACGGCAATGGGGGTGTACAACACCGCCCAGGCGCTGGGGCTGTTTTTTGGCGGCGTCTTCGGCGGCTGGCTCGCGCAGCATTACGGATTCCCTGCTGTATTCATTTTCTGCGTGGTGCTGATG
>JAJXUA010000120.1 GCA_021783275.1 Pseudomonadota bacterium | reverse complement strand
CCCGGCTTGATGCGGGTTTTCGCCGTAGCGACAGGTTTGCGCGCGGGTGAAGTTGAGATTGAGCTTGTCGCCGAACGCCGCTTTTTCACCGGCGTCGTTCAAGGCCGTGAGGTAGTTGGAAATCGCGCTGTCGTATTCGGCGGTGTGGGAGAAGGCTTTTTTGGCCAGATTAAAGCGCGTCGCGTCGGTCAACGCGCCGCCGTTTGCGCCCATCTCGGCGACCAGGCCTGCGTAGTCCGCCGGGTCGGTGACGATGGCGACGAAGCGGTAGTTCTTGGCCGACGAGCGCACCATCGCCGGGCCGCCGATGTCGATGTTCTCGATCGCGTCGTCGAGCGTGTGCGGCTTGGAGACGGTGGCGACAAAGGGATAGAGGTTCACGCACACGAGGTCGATGTTGGCGATGCCGTGCTGCGCCATCGTCGCGACATGCTCGGGCAGATCGCGCCGGCCGAGGATGCCGCCGTGGACTTTGGGGTGCAGGGTTTTGACGCGGCCGTCGAGCATTTCGGGGAAGCCGGTGAATTCCGACACGTCGATCACCGGCAGGCCCACGTCGCGGATCGCCTTGGCGGTGCCGCCGGTGGAGAGCAGTTCGACCCCCGCGCTGGAAAGCGCACGGGCGAAATCAATGAGGCCGGTTTTGTCGGAAACCGAGAGCAGGGCGCGTTGAATTTTCATGTAGGTATGAGACAGGGAAGCAGGCGGCAGGAGAGTGCGCCGGATTACTCACAAAGGCCGTATTCGCGCAGTTTCTTCCGCAGGGTGTTGCGATTGATGCCCAGCATTTCTGCCGCGCGGGTTTGATTGCCTTCGGCGCGATCCAGGATGTAGGCCAGCAGCGGTTTTTCCACGGCGCCGAGCACCATGCCGTATACCTCGCTGGGCGTCTCGCCGTCGAGGTCCTTGAAATAGCGATTGAGTGATCGCCGCATACAGGCGGCGATCTCGGTTTCTTCGATCATGTAACCATTCCCTTGTTTGCCCGGCTTCGCGTCCGGATCGTTTTATGCGAACTCACAACAGTACCGCTGCCGGGTTGACTGCGCCGGGCTGGGTTCAGCCTTATCCCGGCGAGCCTTCGTCGTGATTAATGCGTGTGAACCGGAATTATGCCGCCAGCCGCGAGGTGGCAGACGGATCCTGCATCAGTAAATCATCTTCATATCGCAGGCGGCTGTCAGCCCGTGCTGCCTGCGAAAAATAATCGTTCACGGCGGCCAGCTGTTCGGCCACGCTCTCAAGCTGGTTCATAGTGTGGCGAAAGCTGCTGCTGCCCACCAGCCCCCGGGTATACCAGGAGATGTGTTTACGCGCGACGCGCACGCCGGTGATGTCGCCATAAAACGCATACAGCTCGTGTATGTGCTCCAGCAGCACAGTGTGGATTTCGCTGACCTCGGGTTGCGGCAGATGGGTGCCGGTCGCCAGAAAGTGTTCGATTTCGCGAAAAATCCAGGGCCGTCCCTGGGCGGCCCGACCGATCATCACCGCGTCAGCTCCGGTGTACGCCAGCACAAACCGGGCTTTTTCCGGGGTGGTGATATCGCCGTTGGCGATGACCGGTATCGTCGCCTGCGACTTGACTGCACGCAGGGTGTCGTACTCGGCTTCGCCAGTATAGGCACAGGCGCGGGTGCGGCCATGCATCGCCAGCGCCTGGATGCCCGCGTTTTCGGCGACGCGCAGAATGTTCAGCGCATTGCGGTGTTCACGATCCCAGCCGGTGCGGATCTTGAGGGTGACCGGCACTTCGGGCACGGCTTTGACGACGGCGTCGAGGATGCGGGCGACCAGCGCTTCGTCCTGCAGCAGGGCAGAACCCGCCATGACATTGCAGACCTTCTTGGCCGGGCAGCCCATGTTGATGTCGATGATCTGCGCGCCGCGATCCACGTTGTGGCGTGCCGCCTCGGCCATCATCTGCGGGTCGGCTCCGGCAATCTGTACGCTGATCGGGTCAACTTCACCGTCATGATTGGCGCGTCGCGCCGTCTTGGCCGATCCATACAGCAGCGAGTTCGAGGTCACCATCTCGGACACTGCCATGCCCGCGCCCAGCTTCTTGCACAGCTGGCGAAATGGCCGGTCGGTGACGCCCGCCATGGGGGCGACGACCAGCCGGTTTTTGAGAAGGTGGGAACCGATGCGCATAAGGGGTGGCATTTTACCTGCGTCGCGAGCGCTGACCAAGCTGCGGAGAATTTACATTTACTGCTGGAGCCAAACCCTTCGGGCGTCTACCATCAAGGCTGTTTTGGTTCACCAGCACGGGAGAAAACAGCATGAGTTTCGCGACAGAGTTCAAGGAATTTGCAGTCAAAGGCAACGCCATGGATCTGGCAGTCGGTGTCATCATCGGCGCCGCCTTCGGCAAGATCGTGGAGTCCATCGTCAACGATCTGATCATGCCGGTCATCGGGGCGATTTTTGGCGGATTCGATTTTTCCAATCTGTTCATCGCACTGGGTACCGTCCCTGAAGGGGTGGTGATGACGCTGGCCGAAGTCAGGAAAGCGGGGGTGCCGGTCTTCGCCTATGGCAGTTTCCTCACCATCCTGATCAATTTCCTGATCCTGGCGTTCATTGTTTTCATGCTGGTGCGGCAGATCAACCGGCTGAAGAAAGAAGCTCCGCCCACCGCCCCTGCCGTCACGCCGGAAGACATCCTGCTGCTGCGTGAAATTCGGGATAGCCTTAAAAAATAAGCACTTAAGCTTTGTTGCGTGGGCGCAACCCACGGGTGAATTTACAAATTTGCCCGTGTCGGCGTGTCCGGGCAGCGTCCGGGCTACGGTACAATCCTGCCATCTGCACCGGGCATCGCGGTGCGTCGGGTGATGGGGTTTTCGACATCGCCTTTAATCTTCAACATTGTTTTCAATTTAATCTCACGGGAGTGTCCTGATGAACAAAACACATGCACTATGGCTGCTGGCGGGTTTGATCTCGCTGGGTGGACCGGTTGCTCAAGCTGCCGACATGGCCGACAGCGAACTGGGCGTGCTGATTGGTGGCGGTCTGGGTGACAAGGACCTGGTGGGCGGCGAAGACGACAAGCTGAATCCGCTGTTCGGCCTGCGCTATGGCCGTGGTCTCAGCGACAGCTTCAACTTCTTTGGTGATGTTGTCTACGGTGCGTACGACGGTGACCGTGTCGGCGTGCGTGATTCCGACATCACGACTTTCCGGGGCGGTCTCGAATGGCTGTTCTCCAAGCAGGACAAATACAACTGGTTTCTTTCCGGCGGTCTGGGCTTGATGAATGTCAATACCGACGGCAATGTCGATTTCCTGCGTCCGATGGCGTCGCTGGGCGTCGGCCAGGCATGGGAAGTGGGCGTCAACGATGCCTTCCGCTGGGAAATCCGTGCCGATCAATCCTTCGGTAACGACAGCCTGCCCAATGCTGGCCTGACCAACTACCAGGCACTGCTGGGGTATTCCTGGGGACTGGGGACTCCGCCTGACAGCGATGGGGATGGCGTAGCCAACCGCCTGGACCAGTGCCCCAACACCCCCAAGGGTGCCAAAGTGGACACCAAAGGTTGCCCCATCGACACCGATGGTGATGGCGTGTTTGATGGCCTCGACAAGTGCCCGACCGTTCCGGCTCCCGGTACGGTGGATGGCTGCCCGCCCGACACCGATGGTGACGGCATCACCGACGACAAGGACAAGTGCCCGACCGTTCCGGCACCGGGTACCGTGGATGGCTGCCCGCCTGCCACCCCCGAGCCTGCCCCTGATGTTCCGCGCAAGCTGATGCTGGATGGGGTGAATTTCGATAACGACAGCGCCAAGCTGCGTCCGGAATCGATCGAGATTCTCGACAAGGCAGCCGAGTCGCTGAAACAGTGGGGTGAAACCCGTGTTGAAGTGGGCGGTTATACCGATTCGGTCGCTGACGACGATTACAACCTCAAGTTGTCGCAGCGTCGTGCCGACACCGTGCGCACCTATCTGATCAACAAGGGTATTGCCGGCGATCGTCTGACCGCCAAAGGTTACGGCGAAACCAGCCCGGTGGCAGATAACGACACTGAAGAAGGCCGCTTCAAGAATCGTCGCGTAGAACTGGTTCCGCAGCAGTAAGCGGCAGCGCGACAGAGAACGGGCACCGCAAGGTGCCCGTTTTTTATTGTCGAGGGGGCGTGCTATGAGCGCACGGGTGATCCGGCGTTTGCCGGATCACCCGTCGGGGCCGCCTGCTTTCAGCCGTTTGTCCCGGCTGCCGGGAGAGCAGATAGCGCCCATATCCGGCACAAAAAACGGAGCCATGCGGGCTCCGTTGCTGGTTTTGGCTTGCGCCGGTTTACTTGCCCTTGTTGGCAATCATGTCCTGAATGATCGGTGCCAGAATCAGTTCCATGGCAAAACCCATTTTCGCGCCCGGCACGACGATAGTGTTGCGGCGCGACATGAAGGAATTGCAGATCATGTTCAGCAAATACGGGAAATCGACGCCCTGCGGGTCGCGGAAGCGGATGACGATGAAGCTTTCGTCTGGCGTCGGGATGTCGCGGGTGATGAAGGGGTTGGAGGTGTCCACCGTGGAGACGCGCTGGAAGTTGATGTCGGTGCGCGAGAACTGCGGGGTGATGTAGTTCACGTAGTCCGGCATGCGGCGCAGGATGGTATCGACAATGACATCAGCCGAATAGCCGCGCTCGGCCCCGTCGCGGTGAATCTTCTGGATCCATTCGAGGTTGACGATCGGTACGACACCGATGCCGAGGTCCACGTGTTCCGAGACATCTACGTCATCGGTTTTCACCAGGCCGTGCAGCCCTTCGTAAAACAGCACATCGGAGCCGGCGGGCACGTCTTCCCACGGGGTGAATTCACCGGGGTTGAGGCTGGTGTTGAGGCGTTTGTTATGTTCGGCGGCTTCTTCGTCGCTGTGGATGTAGAAGCGTTTTTTGCCGCTGCCGGTTTTGCCGTAGGTTTCAAACAGTTCGGACAATTTGTCGAAACGGTTGGCGGCAGGCCCGAAGTGGCTGAAGGACATGTTGCCTTCGGCCTCGGCTTTTTTCACCGCCTCCTTGAATTCGACGCGCGACAGGCCGTGGAAGCTGTCGCCTTCAATGACGGCAGCGTTGATTTTTTCGCGGAAGAAAATGTGCTCGAAGGCGCGTTTGACGGTGGTGGTACCGGCACCGGACGAACCCGTGACCGCGATGACGGGGTGCTTCTTGGACATGCTGGAACTCCTGAAGGATGGCGGGGAACGAAAGCGAAACGCGCCATTTTACCCGCAAGGAGCAGGCCGCGGTAGTGTCGGCCTGTGCCCGGGCCTGCCCTGTTCCGGCAAGGGTCAGGCCCGGGTGTAAGCGCTTACGAGGCGAATTCGAGCCGCTCTTCAACTTTCTGCAGGGCAGCGGCGGCACAGGCCGCGTCCTTGTCGCCGCCGGGTGCGCCCGAGACGCCTACGGCTCCGATCAGGCTGCCGGCCGCACGGATCGGCAGCGCGCCGTCCATGACGATGATGCCGTCGATGTGGTTGAGCTCGGGC
>JAJXUA010000119.1 GCA_021783275.1 Pseudomonadota bacterium | reverse complement strand
TGGCGGCGAGTCCGACGATTACGAAATCACCGGTGTGGATGGCGCATTTCCGGTCAAGCAGGCCGAACTTTTTCTCGGCAATGCCGGGACAGCGTTTCGTTCATTGACGGCGGCGTGTGCGTTATCTGGCGGTGAATACGTGCTGAAAGGCGTGGCGCGGATGCACGAGCGACCGATTGGCGATCTGGTCGATGCGCTCCGGCTGCTGGGTGCGCGGATCGATTATCTGGGTCAGACGGGTTTTCCACCACTGGCCATCCATCCCGCTGAACTGGCAGGCGACGCCACCCAGGTGCGCGGCAATGTGTCGAGCCAGTTTCTGACCGGCCTGATGATGGCGCTGCCGATGCGGCAGCGCACCACGACGATCGAAGTCGTGGGCGACTTGATCTCGCGGCCATATATCGGGATTACGCTCGCGATGCTGCGGCGCTCCGGTATCGACGTGGCACAGGACGGCTGGCAACGTTTCAGCGTGCCGGAAACGGCGCGCTATGTCAGCCCAGGCGAAATCTGGGTCGAAGGCGATGCCTCATCCGCCTCGTATTTTTTGGCCGCCGGCGCCATCGGCGGCGGGCCCGTTCGGGTGGAAGGCGTGGGCCGGGAAAGCGTGCAGGGTGACGTACGCTTCGCCGACGCGCTGGCATTGATGGGTGCACAGATCGAGATGGGGCCGAACTGGATCGAGGCACGCGCTCCTGCGACGGGTCGGCTTAAAGCCATCGAACTGGACTGCAACCCCATACCCGATGCGGCTATGACGCTGGCCGTGGCGGCCCTGTTTGCCGACGGCGTGACCACGCTGACCAACATCGCCAGTTGGCGGGTCAAGGAAACCGACCGCATTGCCGCCATGGCCAAAGAGTTGCGCAAGGTCGGTGCAACAGTGGAGGAGGGCGCGGACTACATCCGCGTGACGTCTCCTTACCCCTTACCCCTCACCCCTCACGCAGTCATAGACACCTATGACGATCACCGCATGGCGATGTGCTTGTCGCTGGTGACGCTGGGTGGAGTGCCGATCCGTATCAACGAGCCGGCATGTGTGAACAAGACTTTTCCGACCTTTTTCAACGTGTTTGCTGACATCGCGCAATGAATCTCCCCGTGCCTTTGACGCCTGATTCCGCCCCCGTCATCACGATCGACGGCCCTTCCGCCTCGGGAAAGGGCACGGTGGCCGAGCGGGTCGCCTCCTTGCTTGGCTTCCATTTCCTCGACAGCGGCGCACTCTATCGACTGACCGCATTGTCGGCGATGAAAAATGGCGTGGCGCTGGATGACGAGGCGAGCGTGGGCGAACTGGCGGTCGCGTTGCCCGCGACGTTTCGCGACGGCGCGGTGTGGCTGGCAGATGAAAACGTCAGCGAAGCGATTCGCGCCGAAACCGTCGGCGAGGGGGCATCCAAAGTCGCGGCCCTGCCTGCCGTGCGCGCGGAGCTGATCGATCGCCAGCGCGCCTATCGTCAGGCACCTGGCCTGGTGGCGGATGGCCGTGACATGGGCACGGTGATCTTCCCCGATGCGGTGGCCAAGGTTTTCCTCACCGCCAGCGCCGAGGCACGTGCCGAAAGGCGGTATAAGCAGTTGATCGGCAAGGGGAACTCTGCTAGTCTTGCCGCCCTTGTTGCGGACATGCAGGCGCGTGATGCGCGTGATACTGCCCGTTCAGTGGCTCCCCTGAAGCCCGCACCCGATGCGCTGTTTCTCGATACCACCGAAATGGATGTCGAATCGGCCGTTCGGGCTGTTCTCGATCACTACGCTTCATGTGATGCGCGAAACAAGCTGTAAGTGAAGTTTTATCCGTGTCAGTTCTGCGCCCGCAGGCTGACGATGTGCAACTAACCCCGTCCTCACCGACGGACCAAGAAGGTTTTTAATGTCAACTGCTACCGCTTCCACCAACCTGGACTCCATGGACGACTTTGCAGCGATGTTCGAGGAATCCCTCGAGCACCAGGAAATGCGTCAAGGTGAAGTCATCACCGCTGAAATCGTCGGCATCGACGGCAACTTCGTCACGGTGAACGCCGGCCTCAAATCCGAGAGCCTGATTCCAATCGAAGAATTCAAGAACGATCTGGGCGAAGTCGAAGCCAAGATCGGTGATTTCGTGGCCGTGGCGATCGAATCGATCGAAGATGGCTTCGGTGCGACCAAGCTGTCGCGCGAGCGCGCGAAGAAACTGGCCGCGTGGCTGGATTTGGAAGTGGCGATGAACGAAGGCCGTATCGTGACCGGCATGGTGCAGGGCAAGGTCAAGGGCGGTTTGACGGTGCTGGTGGGCGGCCTGCGTGCCTTCTTGCCGGGATCACTGGTGGATACGCGTCCGGTCAAGGACACCACGCCGTTCGAATACAAGGAAATGGAATTCAAGGTCATCAAGCTTGACCGCAAGCGCAACAACGTCGTGGTGTCGCGTCGTGCCGTGCTGGAAGAGACCATGGGCGCCGATCGCGAAGCGATGATGGAGAACCTGAAGGAAGGCTCCATCGTCAAGGGCGTGGTCAAGAACATCACCGACTACGGCGCATTCGTGGACCTGGGCGGCATCGATGGCCTGCTGCACATTACCGACATGGCCTGGCGTCGCGTCAAGCATCCGTCCGAAGTGGTCTCGGTCGGCATGGAACTCGAAGCCAAGATCCTGCGTTACGACACCGAAAAGAACCGTGTTTCGCTCGGCATCAAGCAGCTGGGCGACGATCCGTGGGTCGGCATCGCACGCCGCTACCCGCAAGGCACCCGCATGTTCGGTAAAGTGGCCAACCTCACCGACTACGGCGCATTCGTCGAGATCGAAGCCGGCATCGAAGGCCTGGTGCACGTCTCCGAAATGGACTGGACCAACAAGAACGTCAGCCCCAACAAGATCGTTCAGCTGGGCGATGAAGTCGAAGTCATGGTGCTCGACATCGACGAAGACAAGCGCCGCATCTCGCTGGGCATGAAGCAGTGCAAGTCGAACCCGTGGGAAGACTTCTCGATGAACTTCAAGAAGGGCGACAAGGTCAGCGGCGCGATCAAGTCGATCACCGACTTTGGCGTGTTCATCGGTCTGGCTGGCGGCATCGACGGTCTGGTCCACCTGTCCGACCTGTCGTGGAATGTTCCCGGCGAAGAGGCCGTGCAGAATTTCCGCAAGGGCCAGGAAGTGGAAGCCGTGGTGCTTGGCATCGACCTCGAGCGCGAGCGTATTTCGCTGGGCATCAAGCAGATCGAAGGCGATCCGCTGACCAGCTACGCTTCCGGCAACGAGAAGGGCAGCATCGTCAAGGGCACCATCAAGACCGTTGAAGCCAAGGGCGCCACCGTGCAGCTGGACAGCGACATGGAAGGCTATCTGCGCGCATCCGAAGTTTCGCGTGACCGTGTCGAAGACATGCGTACCCACTACAAGGAAGGCGACGAAATCGAAGCCATGATCATCAACGTTGACCGCAAAAACCGCGTCATCAATCTGTCGATCAAGGCCAAGGACATGACCGAGCAGGAATCGGCCATGAAGAAAATGGCAGCTGACACTTCTGCCGCCGCCACGGGTTCGACCAACCTCGGCGCGCTGCTGAAGGCCAAGCTCGAAAACAAGAACGCCGAGTGATTTTTATTAAAACAGGCGGGCATCCATGACCAAGTCCGAGCTGATTGCTCAACTGGCGGCGCGGCATTCGCAGTTTTCTGTTGCGGATATCGAGATGGCGGTGAAAACGATCCTCGACGCGCTGGCGAAAAACCTGTCGCGCGGCGAGCGTATTGAAATTCGTGGCTTTGGCAGCTTCAGCTTGAGCTTCCGGCCCGCGCGTCTCGGTCGCAATCCCAAATCGGGCGAGCGCGTACAGGTTCCGGCCAAGTACGTGCCGCACTTCAAGGCGGGCAAGGAGCTGCGCGACAGGGTGGATTTTCCGCTTTGAGTCGTGTTGTTGCGTTCGATTCAGTGAATGCAATCAAATCACGCAAAAGAAAACGGCGCGCAAGCGCCGTTTTCTTTTGGCGCGTTCTTTTTGATGCCCGGCCGGAAAGGTAGAATGGCGGGCACGTCCGACACGCAACCATCCATGAAAAACATCACCCGCTATCTGGGGCTGGCGCTCAAACTGCTCGTATTCCTGCTGGTATTGGGTTTTGCCTTGAAAAACAGCCACAGCATCCAGTTCAACGGCTATCTGGGTCAAGTCTGGCAAGCCCCGCTGATCGTCATGCTGGGGCTGGCGTTTGTGCTGGGTGTGCTGACCGGCGTGCTGGCCTTGCTGCCCAGCATTTTCCGCTTGCGGCGGGAAGCCACCCGCAAGGGGCGGGAAAATGACCTGGATGCCACCATCACGCAACCCGATATCCCTGTGGTGTAAACCCAATGGAATTTGAAATCTGGTGGCTGCTGGCTTTTCCCCTGTTTTTCGTATTGGGCTGGCTGGCCGCGCGGGTCGATATCAAGCAGGTGGTCACCGAATCCCGCGCACTGCCCAACTCGTATTTCCGCGGTCTGAATTTCCTGCTCAACGAGCAACCCGACAAGGCGATCGAAGCCTTTCTCGAAGTCGTCAAGCTCGAACCCGAAACCATCGATCTGCATTTTGCGCTCGGCGCATTGTTTCGCCGTCGCGGCGAACTGGACCGTGCCATCCGCATGCACGAAAACCTGCTGGAACGAGAAGGACTGGCGGAAGAGCAGCGTCTGCGCGCGCAGGGCGAACTCGGTCAGGATTATCTAAAGGCCGGCTTGCTCGATCGCGCCGAACAGGTGTTCGGCAAACTGCTGGAAACCCCGCAGCACGGACTGGCCCGCACCTATCTGCTGGAAATCTACGTGCAGGAAAAGGACTGGCAAAAAGCCATCGACGCGGCGCGTGAACTGGAAAAAGACACCAGCAAACCGCTCAACGCCGACATCGCCCATTTTTACTGCGAACTGGCCTTGCTTGACGCCGCCCGCGGCCAGCCAGAGGCCGCTGCAGCCCATTTGCAGCAGGCGCTGGCGACCAACCGCCAGTCGGTACGCGCCAATCTGATGGCAGGCGACCTCGACGCGGCGGCCGGACAGCACGAAGCCGCGATTGCAGACTGGCGTCTGGTGGAGACCCAGAGCACGGTCCACATGGCGCTGGTCGTCGAGCGTGTGCTGGGCAGCTATCGGCAACTGGGGCGGCTGCAGGAAGGCGTGCAATGGCTGCGCGCCCTATACGCAAGGCAACCCTCGCAGGATGTGTTCAGCGCGCTCTATCTGGCGGTTTCGGAAACCGAAGGGGCGCTTGCCGCCACTCAGCTTGCACGCGAGGAACTGCGCCGCAACCCTAGCCTGCGGACGCTGGATCGCCTGCTGGAAGCGCAACTGGTGAACGCCGGGCCGGACGAGCGCGAATTGCTGCAGGTGGAAAAAAGCCTGGTGGCCGCGCACAGCCAGCGCATGATGCGCTACCAGTGCGACAGCTGCGGTTTCAAGGCCAAGCAGTTCTTCTGGCGTTGCCCGGCATGCGGCCGCTGGGACAGCTTCGATCCCGAACGGCACGAAGGGGAAAG
>JAJXUA010000118.1 GCA_021783275.1 Pseudomonadota bacterium | reverse complement strand
TGACCAGTCCCGAGAAACCCATGAACGCAAGCGACATCAGCCCGGCCGTGATCATCGCAATGCTGGTGCCTTTGAACGGGCCGGGCACATCGCAGGTATCCAGCCGCTCGCGTATGCCGGCAAACAGCACCAGCACCAGCGTGAAGCCCATCGCCCCGCCCGCGCCAAAAAACAGCGACTCGACCAGGCCGTGCTGCGCCTGCACATTCAGCAGCGGAATCCCGAGCACCGCGCAGTTGGTGGTAATCAGCGGCAGATAAATGCCCAGCACCTGGTACAGCAGCGGGCTCGTCTTGTGGATGAACATTTCGGTGAACTGCACTATCCCCGCGATCACCACAATGAACGACAGCGTGCGCAGGTAAAAGAGTTCGGTGCCGAGCAGGTATTCGTTGACCAAGTAGGACGCGCCCGACGCCAGCGTCAGCACAAACGTCGTCGCCAGCCCCATGCCGATGGCCGTTTCAAGTTTTTTCGACACGCCCATGAAAGGACACAGACCAAGAATCTTGGCCATCACGATGTTGTTAACGAACACCGTTGAAATCAGGATCAGGAAATAGGTTTCCAAGGCGGGTGTGCTCGGTGCAATGGCGCATTATCCGCTGTGGGGGCGGGGCGGTTCAAGTGATGGGCTTGTACCGAGCTTGATGCGGCAACTTGTGGGAGCGTGCATCACCTGTCTGGCCGACGCTATACAGAGGTATACCTGCTTTGCTAATCCACAGCAGCAAGGTGGCGACGTGCCGATCCCTGAGCAGGATGGGCCAGGGGGGGGCATCGGCTATCAGGTTACCGACGGCAAAGGACGCTGGCGGATTCCAGTCTTGTTGACGGTGACAAACTGCCCGTCCAGTCCGCCTTGGCCAAGCACTATCAAGGCATCGAGAACCATGTTCAGGAACTCCGGGTCTGGCGGCTTAAGCCTGAGATAAACAGCCGATCAATGTTCCTCTTCGATATAGCGACTGCGCGAAAGCAAACACGGCTTGCAGGTCTTCAGCCGTCAAATGCGGGTAGCTGTCGAGTATCTGCGCCTCGGTCCAGCCTGCCGCCTTAAGCCCGAGCAGGAACTCGACAGCGAGGCGCGTACCTTTTACGCGTGGCCGACCGCCGCAAATCTCGGGGTTGGATTCAATACGATCATGCCAGTCCATGGAAAATCTCCTTTCGGTCAGCATAGCTGCAATTAGGGCAACGCTGAATAAATCCCCTTCGGCTTCGCTCAGGACAGACTTTGACAAGCTCAGGACGAACGGCAAGTGCTTGATTCCGTTCGTGGTGAGCTTGTCGAACCACAAAGCAAACCCACTTGTTCAGCGCTTCCTTGGCGCGGGCGGCGTGGCATTCGCAAACCCCGAAAAAAAATCGAAAGCGCCAATTCAGTCCTCAAGCCATCAATAAAAATCCCCCTCGCGCTGATGGCGTACCGCCAGTATGGTGATAGTGCTGCTGTCCTCAATTTCAAACAGCGCCACGTAGCCCGCCTGGCCGAATTCGATCACCATTTCACGCAAGAACGGATGCTCCGGTGTGGCCTTGCGGCAGGCAAACGGAAAAGTCTGCAAAAACTCGAAGGCCTTGGCGATGGCCTCGCGCGCCCGTTCGGCAGCGGTAAAATCGTGCTGGGCCAAAAACTCGAACAGCCGCTGCAAATCATCGGCAGCGCGTGGCGCAAGACGAAGCTGATAATTCAACGGGCGCGCACAGCCTGTTTTTTACGCACTCGATCCAGTGACATATCCAGCCTGGCCAGCATGTCGTCGGCGCTGACATATGTGCCGGAGGCATGCGCTTCGTCGCGCGCCAATAAACCGCGTGCGATAAATTCTCGTTGCGTTTCGCGGCGCTCGATATTCAAGCGCACTGCTTCCAATACAAATCCCGACAACGTCTCGCCTTCGCGCAATACCGACTCGGCAGCGGCGCGGGTGGCACTGTCAACACGAAGCGGAGGGAGGGTCGCGTTTTTCATGGCCTTGTCCTTTGTATTGCATGTGCGATGCAGTTTAAATCTTGGCGGGATGGTTTGGCAATGGCTACCGGGGGTCTCTTGCCCCCTTGTTTCAGTGCTGCCGATGAAGCCGGGCGATGCGCGAACACCATGATTGGGGGCAAACGCCGGGATAGGGCGTTTGCTGCTACCCCATCAATTTCCCGCTCGCCCAGAAGTCGTAGCCCTTGCTGATGAACTCATCCCACGGCAGGTAGTGTGAACCGTCGCACGAGAAGGTGAGGCCGACGACGCCGTTGAAGACGTTGAGGGTGCCGGTGCGCAGGTAGAACATCTCGTCCATGTAGCGCAGGTCGCGCAGGCTGTCGAGCACGGCGCGGATTTTTTCACGCGGCACCAGTGCGTCGGCGGGATAGGCGCGTTCAGGGTAGGCGAGGCAGATGCTGGGGTCGGTGAGCGCGGCGATGTCGAGCAGGCGGTAGCGGTAGGGGTCGTCGAACAGCCAGATCACGGCGCGGCTGCTGGAAAAATGCAGCATCACGTGATACACGCCGTGGCTGGTCATCAGTTCTTCGAGCACGCTCATCACGGTGTCGATGTTGGAATCGACCTGGCTTTCGCTGCGGGTCTGCTGAAACACGCTGCCGCGTATTGCCGGGTCGCCGCGCAGTTGCCGCCAGTGGGTGGGCTCGTCGTAGAGCTTGCTGGTAAGCGGCAGGTTGCGCAGGTCGAAGTCGGCACCGACAAAACCCAGTACGCGGCCATTGGCATCGCGCACGATCTGGATCGCAGTCAGCGACGGGCGTCGTGCGCGCAGACTGATGTAGGCCTGCGACAGCAAGAAGCCTTCGCTCGGCACGCGCTCGTTCATGTAGGGCCGGTCGGCCCGGTTGCGGCCAAAGTCGGGGACGACTGCGCCGTCACGCCCCAGGGTGTCGCTGACCTGGATCGCCTGGGTGTCCAGCGCGTACATGTATTTGCAGATGCTCTGCTGCGCGAGTGCTGCGCTGAGCAGGGCATTGAGCGCTTCGCGGTCGTGCCATGTTTCGCTGCATGCCAGGGCGGTTTGCGCCAGGGGCTCGCGCAGCAGGGTTTTCAGCGCATCGCGCTGCTGGGCGATGCTTTCTGCCAGGGTGGCGCTCATGGCGTGGCCCCGCGCAGGGACATCACCGGCCAGCCATGGGCGGTGGCGTGGGCGAGGAGGGTGGGATCGGGATCGACCGCGACCGGGTGACGGACTTTTTCCAGCAGCGGCAGGTCGTTCAGCGAATCGCTGTAAAAGCGGCTGGACGTGAGGCAATCGAGCCGGGTGCCCTGCAGGTGCAGAAACTGTTCCAGCCGGGTGATCTTGCCTTCGCGGAAACACGGCGTGCCGGTGACTTCGCCGGTGAATTCGCCGTTGACGATTTCAGGCTCGGTGGCGATCAGGTGCGGGATGCCGAATTCGCGAGCGATCGGCGCGGTGACAAAGCTGTTGGTGGCGGTAATGACGGCAACCAGATCGGCTTCGTCGAGATGGCGCTTGACCAGGTCGCGCGCTGCCTGGGTGATCATCGGCTGGATGCGGGTGGCCATGTATTCGCTGTGCCAGGCATCCAGTTGCGCGCGCGGGTGGGTGGCCAGCGGCCGTAACGCAAACGCCAGAAACGCGTAGATATCCAGCTGTCCGGCTTTGTAATCCTCGTAAAAAGCGCGGTTGCGGGTTTCGTAATGCGCGCGGTCCACCACCCCGCGGGCGATGAGGAACTGCCCCCATTCGTAATCGGAATCGCCGGCGAGCAGAGTGTTATCAAGGTCAAACAGTACGAGATTCATGCAGGAAGCTTACAGAAGGTGCGTTACAGGATGTGCGTGTCAGTGAACAGTGTCGCCACCCGCCCCGCAGCATTTCTTGAATTTCTTGCCGCTGCCACAGGGGCACAGATCGTTGCGTCCCGGTTCGGGCTGTTTGCGGATTGGCGTGCGTGGGGCGTAGCCCCGGTCGCGCCAGAATTCGCGCAGGTCGTAGGTTGACCAGATGGCATTGGCAACGTGCTCGTCGCGCTTGAGCTTGCGCTCGTCGGCCGTCCAGTCCGCTTCGGGCGTAATCAGGGTGTAAAAGGGGTCGAGGCAGCTATCGACAAAAATTTCATCTTTGCTGTCTTCGGGCAGCGCCCAGTCGTCTTCCCAGTGTTCCACCACCAGCAAAAATCCCGCCGCCCAGAGTTCGGCATAGGCGGGCAAGCCCTGCGCTTTCATGGCCTGCGCTTCGGCTTTGGGCAGCGACTCCAGGATCGCATCCCAGTCGAGGATCAGCGGCGCATAGGCTTTAGGGTCGGCGAGATTCTCCACCGGGGCATTCAGCGCGACGGCGATTTCGTTCCAGCGCCGGTTGAAACACGTCATGAACAGGCCCAGTTCCGCTTCGTCCTGAAACACGCCCATGCCGTTTTCGCCAAACAGCACGGGGAAGTATTCACCCGGCATCACCAGCCGGGGGGCGGTGATCAGCGCCGCGCTGAAACCATCGAGCCCTTCCACCGACAGCGGCAGCTCGGCACGCGCGCTCAGGGTCTGGAGCAGGTCGTCGTAGGCGGCTATTTCGTCGTTAGAGAGCGGGGCGGGCGATAAAGAAGGCATGGCGGGCGGGAGGCTTCGCGTAAAATTCGCCCATGAATTCTACCGCGCCGATGGCGGCCGCACAGGTTTTACCCCTGCCCTTCCTGCTTGCCGGCTGGCTGGCACTGGGCTGGCTGGCTGCAAGCTGGGTGCGTTCGGGCGACTGGCGGCAGCTGACCGACCCGGCCCGTCTCAATCTCTGGCTGGGGGCGACTGTCGTGCTCCTTGGCTTGTGGCAGATCCGGGTGGGGGTCGGCATGAGCGCGCTGATGTTTCATCTGTACGGCATGGCTGCGCTGACGCTGATGGTCGGTTTCTGGCGCGCGACCTTGTCCGGCGTGCTGCTGCTGGGGGTGGATACGCTGCTGGGCTATGGGGAACTGTCCATGCTGGGGTTCCAGGCGCTGCTTACCGTGGCGCTGCCAGCCTGGGTGAGCTGGAATGTCTACCGCATTGCGGACCGGCGCTTGCCGAATCATTTTTTCGTCTACGTGCTGGTGTGCGGTTTTTTCGGCGCAGCGCTGGCGATGGCGCTTACCGCGCTGGGTCTGCGCATGGTGCTGACGCTGAGTCCGGTGTATACGCTGGACGGCCTGTTCAACCCCGATACGCCCTATGTCATCCTGCTGGCGAGCTGGGCCGAAGCGTTTACCAGCGGCATGGCGATCACCCTGATGGCGGCCTATCGTCCGGACTGGCTGGAAACTTTCGACGACGCGCGCTACGTCCAGAACAAGTAAGCATCATTTTGAACAGGGCGGCAAACGCGTCAAACCACAACACCCCACGTATTCCGCCCTGTCCTCACTATGTATCCCATTTTTGAACGCCTTGAACATCCACTACCCTGATCTGCCCGTTTCCGCCCGCCGCGACGATATTCTCGCTGCGCTGAAAAGCCATCGCGTGTTGATCCTGTGTGGCGAAACCGGCTCGGGCAAGACCACACAGATTCCCAAGATGTGCCTGGA
>JAJXUA010000033.1 GCA_021783275.1 Pseudomonadota bacterium | reverse complement strand
GCCGGTCTGGGAACCAAGGGCATCGTCGCCTCGACCGCTGCGCTCGCTGTTCTGTTGCAAGAAGGCATCGGCGACACGATCCGTATCTCGCTCACGCCCGAACCCGGCGGCGACCGCACCAAGGAAGTCACGGTCGCGCAAGAGATTCTTCAATCGCTGGGCTTACGCGCCTTCACCCCACAAGTCACCGCCTGCCCCGGCTGCGGGCGCACGACTTCCAGCGTGTTTCAGGAATTGGCGCAGGACATCGAAACCTGGCTCAAACAGCAGATGCCAGTGTGGCGCGCGACCCGGCCCGGGGTTGAAGCCATGCAGGTCGCCGTCATGGGCTGCGTCGTCAACGGGCCGGGCGAATCCAAACACGCCAACATCGGGATTTCGCTGCCGGGAACCGGCGAAGTGCCGGTCGCGCCCGTGTACGTCGATGGCGAAAAGACCGTGACGCTGAAGGGCGAGCGGATTGCGGAGGAGTTTCAGGCGATCGTCGAAGACTATGTGCGCAGCCGCTACGGTGCTGACGAGTAAACCATTAACCACAGAGGCTCAGAGACACAGAGAAAAACGGTTGAATCTCACGCATGGGGTTTTCTCCGTGCCTCTGTGTCTCTGTGGTGAGATTTTTTGATGAGCAACAACATTCAATCCGTCCGTGGCATGAACGACTGGCTGCCCGACGCTGCCGAAACCTGGCAGGCGTTCGAGGACGTCGTGCGCGCGTGGCTGCGCCGCTACGGCTACCGCGAGCTGCGCACGCCGATCCTCGAAGCGACGCCGCTGTTCAAGCGCGCGATCGGCGAAGTCACCGATATTGTCGAAAAAGAGATGTACACCTTCGTCGATGAACTGAACGGCGAATCGCTGACCTTGCGCCCGGAAGGCACGGCGTCCGCCGTGCGCGCGGTGATTCAGCACAACCTGCTCTACGACGGCGGCAAACGGCTCTGGTACACCGGCCCGATGTTTCGCCACGAGCGTCCGCAGAAGGGGCGCTACCGGCAGTTTCATCAGGTCGGCGTCGAGGCGCTGGGTTTTGGCGGGCCGGATGTCGACGCGGAATTGATCGTGATGTGCGCCGACCTGTGGCGCGAACTCGGCATCGCCCCGACGCTGCAACTCAACACGCTCGGCGACAGTGAGGCGCGCGCGCGGCATCGGGCGAAGTTGATCGCGTATTTCGAACAGCATCAGGACCTGCTCGACGAAGACGGCAAGCGTCGGCTGCACAGCAACCCACTGCGGATACTCGACAGCAAGAACCCGGCGATGGCGGAGATCAACGCCGCCGCGCCACAGTTGATCGACGAGATTGACGCCGAGGCACGCGCGCATTTCGACGGCGTGCAGAAATTGCTCACGGCGTCGGGCATCGCGTTCGAGATCAATCCGCGTCTGGTGCGCGGACTCGATTACTACAACCGCACGGTGTTCGAGTGGGTGACCGATCAACTCGGCGCACAAGGCACGGTGTGCGCGGGCGGGCGTTACGACGGGCTGATCGAACAACTCGGCGGCAAGCCGAATCCGGCGGCGGGGTTTGCGATGGGCGTCGAGCGGCTGCTCGCGCTGGTCGAAGCGGCGGGGCGACCGGTTGCCACCGCCGTGCCAGACGCGTATATCGTTCATGCGGGCGAGGCGGCAGCCGCCTTTGCCTGGCAGGCAGCGGCGGCGATACGTGCGGCGGGGCTGGCGGTGGTGATGCACGCGGGCGGCGGCAGTTTCAAGTCGCAAATGAAAAAAGCCGACGCCAGCCGCGCGCGGGTCGCCCTGATTGTGGGTGACGATGAAGTGGCCGCCGGACAGATGAGTCTTAAACCGCTGCGTGCCGACGCACCCGTCGGCACGGGTGAAACACAGTGCCGGGTCAGCGTGACCCAGGCGATCTCGATTTTGAAACAGGCAAGCGCCTGATTAACAGGGTAGGCAAGATGGCAACATACGATCTCGACGAACAGGAACGGCTGGACGATCTGAAAGCCTGGTGGAAACGCTGGGGCAACCTGGCGATGCTGGGGCTGGCAGTGCTGATCGCGGCAATCGCGGGTTGGCGCTACTGGCAAAACACCAGCAACAAACAGGGTCTGGAAGCGGCGTCGGTGTACGAAAACCTCACCCGCTCGCTGACCAATGGCGATGTTAAGGCCGCGCGCACCGCAGGCGCGGTGGTACTGGATCAGTACAAGGACACCGCGTATGCGGCTCGCGCCGCGCTGCTGATGGCCAAGCTGGACGTGATCGACAAGGACCTGAAAAGCGCCCAGACGCGGCTGGAGTGGGTGGCCACGACCAGCAAGGAACCGGCTGTCCGCGATCTGGCACGGTTGCGCCTGGCCGGGGTGCAGCTCGACCAGAAACAGTTTGATGCCGCACTCAAAACCCTGAACAGTGCACACAGCGAAGCCTTTGCGTTTCGTTTTTACGACCTGAAAGGCGACGTGCTGCTGGCGCAGGGTAAAAACGAGGAAGCGCGCGCGGCCTACCAGGCGGCCTTTACCCCGCTGGAGGCGACCCATCCCTATCGCAACGTGGTCGAACTGAAACTCGACGCGCTGGGAGGCCCCAAACCATGAAGCGTCATGTCGTGATCATGGGGCTCGCCCTGTGCGTGTCGGGTTGCGGCACGATGGACTCGGTAAGCAGCACGGTGCGTGGCTGGGTCGGGGCGGGCAGCACCCGCGCCAAACCGGCCGAACTGGTGGAATTCAAACCGTCGGCCGTGCTGGATATTGCCTGGAAGGGCGACACGGGGGATGCGGACGGCAATTTGCTGCGTCCGCAGATCGACGGTGACGCGGTGCTGGCGGCCGGCGGCAACCGGGTCGTCAAACTGGGCGTGACCAATGGCCAGGTACTCTGGCGTGCGGAAACCGAAGACAAGCTGTCTGCCGGTGCGGGCGTGGGGCAGGGGCTGGTGCTGGCCGGTGGCGTCAAGGGTGAACTGGTGGCGCTGGATCTGGCGACTGGCCAGCCGCGCTGGAAAGTGCGCCTGTCGAGCGCGCTGACCGGGCAGATGCTCGCCGTCAACGACATGGTGATCGTGCGCACCGGCGATGGCCGGGTGCAGGGCCTGTCGGCAGCTGATGGCAGCCGCAAATGGCTGTACAGCCGCAACTTGCCGACGCTGAGCCTGCGTGGTTCCGGCGGCATGGTGATGCGCGACGACGTGCTGTATGCCGGATTCCCCGGTGGCAAACTGGTGGCGCTCAATCCAGCCAACGGTGCCCAGCTGTGGGAAGCCACGGTGGCCTTGCCGCGGGGGGCCACCGAACTTGAACGCGTGGCCGACGTGATGGGCAATCCCGTGGTCGATGCACAATTGGTGTGTGCGGTCGCGTATCAGGGACGGGTGGCGTGTTTTGACCGGCGCACCGGTGCGTCGGCCTGGGCGCGCGACACTTCGAGCAGCAGCGGGCTGGCGATGGACGACACCCAGGTGTACGTGACCGACGCGCAGGATGCCGTCACCGCCTACGACAAAGCCAGCGGCCGTCCCGGCTGGCGTCAGGACAAGCTGGCGCGCCGCCAGGTTACGGCGCCGCTGGCGCTTGGCAAGTGGGTGGTGGTGGCCGACGGCGTTGGCTATGTGCATGTACTGTCGGCCGAAGACGGCAGCTTTGTCGCGCGCGCCAAGGTCGACGATGCCGTTCTCACCGCCCCGGTCGATATCGGCCCGGGCTTTGCCGTGCAGACGCAAAAAGGCAGCGTCGTCGCGTTCCGGATTCAATAGACGCAAGCCGCAGTACGCGCTACACACAGCAGGACACGCGCGAAACCCGTCGTGCCGCCGCAGGGAATCTCACCCTGTCGCATGCCGGGGCGCGTTTTTTCAGACATTACCGGCGTTGTGATTGACGACGCCACGCAAGGACAATCATGCTTCCCACCCTGGTACTTGTTGGCCGCCCCAACGTCGGCAAGTCCACCCTCTTCAACCGGCTGACCGGCACCCGTGATGCGCTCGTGCACGACATGCCGGGGATGACGCGCGACCGCCATTACGGGCGCGGCCGCATCGGCGGCAAACCGTATCTGGTGGTGGATACCGGCGGTCTCGAGCCGGTGGCCAAGGACGGCATCATGGCCGAGATGGCGCGTCAGACGCTGCAGGCCATCGATGAAGCCGACGCGGTGATTTTCATGGTCGATGCGCGCAGCGGGCTCACCGCGCAGGACAAGGTGATTGCCGACCGGCTGCGCCGCGCCGCCTGCCCGGTGCTGCTGGCGGTGAACAAGGCCGAAGGCATGAATCGCGCCGTGATCACCGCCGAATTCCACGAACTGGCGCTGGGCGAACCGCTGGCGATTTCCGGCGCGCACGGCGATGGCATAGCCGACCTGATCGACGAAGCGCTGGCGCCGTTTCCTGCAGAAGCCGAACAGACCGATGACTTCGGCATACCGAAAATCGCCCTGGTGGGCCGTCCCAACGTCGGCAAGTCCACGCTGGTCAACGCCCTGGTCGGCGAAGAGCGCGTGATCGCTTTTGACCAGCCGGGCACCACGCGGGATTCCATCTATGTCGAGTTCGAGCGCGACGGCAAGCCCTATGTGCTGATCGATACCGCCGGGGTGCGGCGTCGCGGCAAGGTGTTCGAAACCTTCGAAAAATTCTCCGTCATCAAAACCCTGCAAGCCATCGAAGACGCCAATGTGGTGGTGCTGGTGCTCGACGCGCGCGAAAACATTTCCGACCAGGATGCGCACCTCGCCGGTTTCGTACTGGAAACCGGCCGTGCGCTAGTGGTGGCGGTGAACAAGTGGGACGGCCTGAATCTGGAACAGCGCGGCGACATCAAGCGTGATATCGACCGCAAGCTGGCCTTCCTCGATTTTGCCCGCTTCAACTACATCTCCGCGCTCAAGGCCAAGGGGCTGGAAAATCTGCTGAAAGACGTGGAAACCGCGCACGCCGCAGCCTTTATCAAAATGCCGACACCCAAGCTCACGCGGGTGCTGGAAATGGCGGTGGAACAGCACGCGCCGCCGAAAAATGGCCTGTTCCGTCCGAAGCCGCGCTATGCCCACCAGGGCGGCAAGAATCCCCCGCTGATCGTGCTGCACGGCAATGCGCTGGAAGGGCTGCGCGATGACTACAAGCGCTATCTGGAAAGCAGCTTCCGCAAGGCATTCAAACTGCAGGGCACGCCGCTGCGCATCCAGATCAAGGAAGACGAAGGCAAAAATCCCTACGAAGGCAAAAAGCGCGCTGCGCCCACGCCGGGCGACGAAACCCGGCGCCGGCGCGAAAAACGCATCCGGCGCAAGGTCTATGGTTCGGATTGATTACGGCAGGGTTCAGGGAAACACTGATTAATTCAGTCCGTTCGCCCTGAGCTTGGCGAAGCCTGTCCTGAGCTTGGCGAAGGGGGCATTTCAACAGATTGATTTTGTCTGATTTATTCCGTTCATGGTTCGACAAGCTCACCACGAACGGAATAAATCAGCGCTTCCTCAGGCGTCGAGCCAGCGCACCAGATAAAAGAGCCTGAACCCTTCCGATGAGCGCGACGGCCCGCTGGCCAGCGCGGCATGACAATGCTTGTCCGGCTCGGCGTGCGCCCGCGCGTCGGCCTCGCTGCCAAACACCTCCACCACCCCTTCCGGGAAACGCTTGCGGGTTTTGCCCGACGGCGAATAAATCACCACCGCCGTGGTTCCTACAACATTCGATTCGAGATCGGTAAACAGACTGGTGGATTGAGGCATGGCGTACTCGAAAACCCGGTGCTGCTGCCAGCTTGTGCCAGCAGCGACCGGATCAGCTTCAGTGGGTTTTTTTCGGGATGCTGCTGATTTTGACCGCGTGGGTATTGGGGGTCTCGTCGGTGAAATGCGGGCGCTCTTCGAGGGTGCGTCCGGTCATTTGTGCGAGCTCGGTTTCGCGGCTGGAAATCACCATCAGGCAATCCTTGATGCTCAGCACGGTCGCTTCCGACAGCGGGCTGGGGTTGCCGTCGCGCGGCGCGGTGTCGCGTACGATCGAGGTGAGCGTTTTGCGCATCATGCGCATCATGCGCTGTTCATCATGCAGGGCTTTGTCGTTATTCATGGGGACACTCCAGAATGCGGTGTAGGGAAGCACGGTTACGGATGACATTGTCGGCGGCGGCGCGCCCGGCGTCAACGCACGATCCGCTTTCGGGGTCCTCCCGGCCGTGGTGCTGCGCAGCGGGCAGGGGATAAAAAGCCTCAGCAGGGGCATAAGCAGAATGAACTGCCGCGATCGGGCGGCTGTTTTATGCTTGCTGCGGAGGAAAAACAGCCATGTCAGATAAACCCGCCGAAGCCGGCGAAGTCCGTGAAATCCGCCTCAACCCCATTGTGCCCACCGAATCGGTGCTGGTTGCCACGGCACGCTCGATGCGGCCGAAAAAAGCCGAGGAACTGGCCCCGCGCGATACCCGCAAGCATGTCGAAACCTGTCCGTTCTGCCGGGGTAACGAGCACAAGACACCGCCCGCCATCATGGTCTGGCCGGAGTCGGGCGACTGGCAGATCCGCATGGTCGAGAATCTGTATCCGGTCCTGGGCGATGACCGGGCGCAGTCGAATTTCAGTTTCGGCCTGCAGCAGACCATAGACGGCTATGGCCGCCATGAGGTGATCATCGATCACCACGAACACGGCACCGCGATCCAGGATATGGCCGAACCCCATCTGGCCGCATTGCTGGGGGTGTATCAGAAGCGGATGCAGCAGCTGTTCGAATCGGACGACCGGCTGAAATATGTGCTGGTGTTCAAGAATTTCGGCCCGGCAGCGGGCGCGTCGATTCCGCATACCCACAGCCAGGTCATCGCCATGCCTGTGGTGCCGGAAAACGTCGAAGCCGAAGTGCGCAACAGCGCCGCGCATTACGCCAAACACCATCACTGCATTTTCTGCGCGCTGATCGATGAAGCGCTGACATTTGAAGCAACGCTTTACGACCGCACCTCCGGCGCGGTCCGGCGCAAGATCAATGTCGGGCAGTATGTAGTGGAGCGGGGCGAAAAATTCATCGCCATCAAACCCTTTGCCAGCCGCTACGAATGGGAAGTCCACATTCTGCCGCTGGCGCACCAGGCCGATTTCCTGAGTGCGGCGGACACCGATTTCGCTGACCTGGCACGGGTGCTGCGGCGCACCATGGCGCGGCTCGATGCGGTGATCGGCGGCGCACAATACAATTTTTTCCTGCATTCCGTTCCGCATGATAACGATCAGCAGGCACACGCACCGAGCTATCACTGGCATCTGGAAATATGCCCGCGCACTTCGATTCCTACCGGGTTTGAACTGGGTTCCGGGTTGTTTGTGAACACCATCAATCCCGAGCAGGCCGCCGAGCGGCTGCGGGCCGTGGAGTTGTGAAGAAGGACTAGAATAAGGGTGTCGCTTTTTCCGGGAACCTCATGTCACTGCCGCTTTCCGCCCAGCCGGACACACCGGTCTCGGACGATATCACCACCATCAACCGGCTGAATGCGTTGTGGAAGCTGTCGGTCCGCAGCGACCTGTCCGATGCCGAGCGTATCCGTGCCATGCTGGCCATGTCGGCCGGGGTGCTGGATATGGATCTGGCGATCCTGGGTGAATTCGCCGAACGCTACACCGCGCATTACGTCAGTGATCGCCTGGGCGTCTTCCCAGAAGGCACGGTCATCACCATCGAAGACGTGCTGTGTCGCGAGGTGTTTCAGTCACAAGAGGCCAGCCACGTCGCCAATCTGAGCCGGGACACGCAATTCAGCCGCTACAAACTGGTCGCCCAGCTCGGGCTCAATGCCTATTCCGGCCTGCCGGTTCCGGTGGGAAACGATGGACGCTGGGTGCTGGCTTTCCTGCGGCGGCGTGCCGATACCCCGGTCAGCGCAGCCGATATCGGCTATATGGAACTGGTGGCCGACTGGCTGGGCAACGCCCTGCATCAATCGGCGCAAAAAGACCTGCTGCAGCGTCTGGCCCTGACTGATTTGCTGACCGGCCTGCCGAACCGACGTGCCGCTGAAGAGCGCCTGCATACCGAAAAAGCCCGCGCGCCGCGTGACAAAAACGGTTTTGCCCTGGCGCTGGTGGATCTCGATTTTTTCAAGACCATCAACGACCGCTATGGCCATGCAGTGGGTGACGAAGTACTGAAAACCGTCGCGCAGCGGTTTGCCGCCGGTTTGCGCGAAGGCGACTGGGTTGCGCGCTGGGGCGGTGAAGAGTTCCTGTTTGTGCTGCACGGCAGTGCGGCGGAAGAAGCCGCCGCCATCATGGAGCGGCTGGCCGGGCAGATGCGCGTGACGCCGATTGTCACCAGTGTGGGCGACATTTCACTGAGCTTTTCCGCAGGCGTTGCCGCGTTCGATGCCCATGACGCCGTGCCCCAGCCCATCCTCGAGCAAATCGACAGTGCGCTGTACCGCGCCAAGGCCGATGGCCGCGACCAGATCCGGCTGGCAGCCCCTACCCGGATTCCCTGGAACAGTTCGCTGCTGCGGCAGGCACTGGCCGAAAACCGGGTACGGCTGGCGTCCCAGGTCATTGTCGATCTGAAGAGTGGCGAGGCGGTGGCCGACGAGGCCCTGGCGCGGCTGGAAACCCCGCAGGGCGATATAGTCGAGGCCAAGGATTTCGTCGATATGGCAGAAGGCCTCGGCCTGATGGCGGAAATCGACCGGCAGGTGGTGCGCAACGTGATCCACAACTGTGCTGATCGATTGAAAAGCGGGAAACCTGCGGATTTCGCGCATTTCGTCAATGTTTCGCCGCAGTTTCTGGCGCGTCAGGACCTGGTGGACGAACTGCTGCAAAACGCGTTGTCGTACTGCCAGAGCTGTGCCGTCAATCTTGGCCCGGTCAAGCCCATCGTCCTGGAGCTGACCGAGCGGCAGCGCGTCGTCAGTATCGAAAAACTGCGTAATGACCTGCAGCCCTTCATCGATTTTGGTTTCCGGCTGGCACTGGATGATTTCGGCAGCGGCTATTCGTCGTATCTGTACCTGGCGAACCTGCCGGTCAGCTTTCTCAAGATCGAAGGCTGGCTGGTGGCCAACATGCGCCAGGACCGCAAAGTGGCCGGTATTGTCGAGAGCCTGGCCAGCTTTGCGCGCAAAGAAGGCGTATTGACGGTAGCTGAGCACGTCGAAGACGCCGAAACGGCGCGCATCCTGCTCGACATGGGGGTGGACTACGCCCAGGGCTGGTATTTCGGGCGGCCGCAACTGGTTTGAGTCCGTCCCTTGCCCGATCTCCGCTGAGACTTTCCCTGGCGGGCGCCAGACAGGATCGCGCTTGTGTTTGAGCGTCATCAGGGCGGCGAGCGTGTGGTGCTCGTCAGCGTCGATTTTGGCAGGATCGATTTTCAGGACAGCCGCGACGAGTTCCAGCAACTGGCCGGCGGGGCTGGGTTGCAGGTACTGGCGCACCTGCAGGCACGGCGCAGCCGGCCCGACGCGGCGCTGTTTGTTGGCAGCGGCAAAGCCGATGAAATCGCCGCACAGGTGGCCGCCAGCGAAGCCGACGTGGTGATCTTCAACCACGAGTTGTCGCCCGCGCAGGAACGTAACCTGGAGCGCCGGATACAGTGTCGGGTGATCGATCGCACCAGCCTGATCCTCGATATTTTTGCGCGGCGCGCGCAAAGCGCCGAAGGCAAATTGCAGGTTGAACTGGCGCAATTGCAGCATCTGTCCACCCGGCTGGTGCGCGGCTGGACCCACCTGGAACGCCAGCGTGGTGGGGTGGGGATGCGCGGCCCGGGCGAGAAACAGCTCGAGACCGACCGCCGCCTGATCGGGGTGCGGGTCAAGGCCCTGCGCGAGCGGCTGGCCCGGCTCGGTCAGCAACGCCGCACCCAGCGCCGCGCACGGGGTCGCCAGCAGGTACGCTCGGTGGCCCTGGTGGGGTATACCAATGCCGGGAAATCCACCCTGTTCAATGCGCTGACCCGATCCGGGGCCTACGTCGCCGACCAGTTGTTTGCCACGCTCGACACCACCACCCGCAGAATCTATCTGCCTGCACAGGGCGACTGGCAGGGCGGCGAGGTGGTGTTGTCCGACACCGTGGGTTTCATCACCCGGCTGCCGCATGATCTGGTGGCGGCGTTTCGCGCCACGCTTGAAGCCACCGCTGAAGCCGATCTGCTGCTGCATGTGATCGATGTTTCCAGCCCGGTGCGGGCGCGCCAGGTCGAGGCGGTGGACAGCGTGCTGCAGGAAATCGGCGCTGCGGGCGTGCCGCAGCTACAGGTCTGCAACAAGCTTGATTTGGCGGGGCTTGCGCCGGGAGCGACGCGCGATGAATATGGTAAACTGCACGCCGTCTATGTATCCGCGCAAACCGGCGCGGGGCTTGAACTTTTGCGCCGGGCGCTGTCAGAAATCCTGGCTGCCGATCCGGTGGCCGAAGTCGCCGACCCCCAACCTGTAACCCTCACAGCAACAACTTGACGATATGGCCTGGAATGACCCGCAATGGGGCAACAACGGTAACCGCAACAAGAATAGCGGGCCGCCTGATCTGGACGAGATGATGCGTCGCTTCAACCAGCGGCTCGGCGGCTTGTTCGGCAACAAGGGCGGTGACGGCGGCGGCACGGGCTCGAATCCGTCGTCCGGGCTGCCGGGCGGGGGCAATCTGATCAGCCTGCTGGCCGGGCTGGCCTTTCTGGTGTGGATCGCCAGCGGGTTCTATATCGTCGATACCGGACAGCGCGGCGTGGTGCTGCGCTTCGGTAAGTTTTCCGAGACCACCGAGCCGGGGCCGCGCTGGCATCTGCCGTGGCCGGTCGAGTCGCGTGAAGTGGTCAATGTCGATCAGGTGCGTACCGTCGAAATCGGCTACCGCAACAACGTCAAGAACAAGATCCTCAAAGAGTCGCTGATGCTGACCGACGATGAGAACATCATCGATTTGCAGTTTGCGGTGCAATACATCCTCAAGGATCCCAAGGAGTTCCTGTTCGTCAACCGTGCGCCGGAAGATTCCGTGCTGCAGGTGGCCGAAACCGCCATGCGTGAAATCGTCGGCAAGAACAAGATGGACTTTGTGCTGTACGAAGGCCGGGCTGATATTGCCGCACGCGCCAAGGTGCTGATGCAGCAGATTCTGGATCGCTACAAGACCGGGATCAGCGTCAGCCAGGTCACCCTGCAAAATATCCAGCCGCCCGAACAGGTGCAGGCCGCGTTCGATGATGCGGTCAAGGCCGGACAGGATCGTGAGCGCGTCAAGAACGAAGCTGAAGCCTATGCCAATGATGTGATCCCGCGGGCCCGGGGTTTTGCGTCTCGGCTGAAGGAGGAAGCCGACGGCTATAAGGCTTCGGTCATCGCCAATGCCGAGGGTGAGGCCAGCCGCTTCGCCCAGATACTGACGGAATACCAGAAAGCACCGCAGGTCACGCGCCAGCGACTTTACCTCGATACCATGCAGACTGTGATGAACAACACCAGCAAAGTGCTGGTCGACCAGAAAGGCGGCAACAGCCTG
Source organism: Pseudomonadota bacterium (assembly GCA_021783275.1). GTDB lineage: Bacteria > Pseudomonadota > Gammaproteobacteria > Burkholderiales > Thiobacillaceae > Thiobacillus. The sequence continues at coordinate 12,023 of JAJXUA010000033.1, read as the reverse complement.
CTCTATCTGCCGCTCGACAAGCTCCAGCAAATCGTTAACCAGCCCTACAGCGGCGCGCCCGAAGTGCTATCGCCCGCACCCCTTTCAGCCACCCCGGCGGGATCGGCGGAGTCGCGTGCGCGTGACGGTTTACGCAGCCGTGAGCGGGAGGATCGGCCATGAACAATCGTATCGCGCCCCTGTTGATCGGCCTGGTGGTTCTGCTCGTGGTGTTGAGTGGCAGCCTGTATACCGTGGATCAGCGCCAGAACGCCATGGTGTTCCAGCTGGGTGAAGTGGTGGCGGTGAAAAAAACCCCGGGCCTGTATTTCAAGCTGCCGCTGGTGCAGAACGTGCGCTTTTTCGATACCCGCATCCTTACGCTGGATGCGAGCGATCCCGAGCGCTTCATTACCTCGGAAAAGAAAAACGTTCTGGTCGATTCGTTCATCAAGTGGCGCGTCATTGATGCCAAGCAGTTTTATGTGTCGGTGGGCGGCGATGAAACCCGCGCGGCAATCCGTCTGAATCAGACGGTCAACGACGGCCTGCGTGCCGAATTCGGTAAACGCACGATCAACGACGTGGTGTCGGGCAGTCGCGACCAGATCATGGATATCATCCGTGCCAAGGCCGATCAGGACGCGCGCAAGATCGGCGTGCAGGTCGTCGATGTACGGATCAAGCGCGTGGATCTGCCGGAAACCGTATCGGAAAACGTCTACCGCCGCATGGAGGCCGAGCGCAAGCAGGTGGCCAACGAACTGCGTTCGACCGGCGCGGCCGAAGCCGAAAAGATCAAGGCCGATGCCGACAAGCAGAAAGACGTGATCGTGGCAGAAGCCTATCGCGATGCCCAGCGCGTCAAGGGTGAAGGCGATGCGAAGGCATCGGGCGTGTACGCCGGGGCGTATGGCAAGAATGCCGAGTTCTATGCGTTCTACCGGTCGATGCAGGCTTACCGCGAAAGCTTCAAGAGCAAAAGCGATGTCATGGTGCTCGACCCCAGTGCAGATTTCTTCAAGTACATGAAGAATCCGCGCGCTGGCGGGGGGCAATGAACGGCAGCGGCTGGCTGACCGCCGTCGCGCTGGTGCTGGTGATTGAGGGTGTGCTGCCGTTTGCCGCCCCGGCCCTGTGGCGGGACACGTTTCGCCGCATGGGTGAACTCACCGATGGGCAGTTGAGATTTATCGGAGCCGCCTCGATGCTGGGCGGCCTTTTTGTGTTGTGGCTAGTCAGTTCGGCGAACTGACTACCGCAAAGAAACTGAATCGTGAGCAGTAAACTGAAATGACCGCCTGGCTCCTGCCCGAAAACGTGGAAGACGTGCTGCCGCCGCAAGCCTGGCGCATGGAAGATATGCGCCGTGCGCTGCTCGACCTGTTTCGTGACCGTGGCTATCAGCTGGTGATTCCGCCCCTGATGGAATATCTGGATTCGCTGTTGACCGGCGTGGGCGCAGACCTGGATATCAAGACCTTCAAGCTGGTCGATCAGCTGTCGGGCCGGCTGATGGGCGTGCGTGCCGACATCACGCCGCAGGTGGCGCGGATTGATGCCCATTTGCTGGCGGCCAATGCCGTCAACCGGCTGTGCTACGCCGGGAGCGTGCTGCATACGCAGTCGGATGGCTTTCACCGCTCACGCGAGCCGATCCAGATCGGCGCCGAGCTGTATGGCGCGCCGGAGGTGGATGCCGACCTGGAAATACTGACGCTGATGCTCCAGAGCCTGTCGGCCTGCGGCATCCGCACCCTGCAACTCGATATCGGCCATGTTGGCGTGTACCGGGCACTGGCGCAGGAAGCGGGACTCAACGGCGACCTCGAACACCAGCTGTTTGGTGCGCTGCAAGCCAAGGACAGCAGTGCCGTTGCGGTGCTGACCGGGGGGCTGCCCACGGTACTGCATGAAGCATTTGCCACCTTGCCCCAGCTGTATGGCGACCGCGGTGTACTGCGCGAGGCGCGTGCGCGTCTGCCGCAGCTGCCCGCCGTGATGGCGGCGCTGGATACGCTCGACGCGCTCGATGCCGGGCTGGCCGGGGTGGACGCTGCGTATGATCTGGCCGAATTGCGCGGATACGGGTATCACAGCGGCGTGGTCTTTGCCGCTTACACCGGCGGTCGCAGCCATGCCATTGCGCAGGGCGGGCGTTACGATGAAGTGGGACGGGTATTTGGCCGGGCGCGTCCGGCCACCGGATTCAGTCTGGATTTGCGCGAGCTTGCCACAGCCAGCGCCGACGCTTGATCACGTGGCAGCACAATAAAGGGAGATTGCAGCATGGCAGCAAAAAACGTCGTCGTTATCGGCACCCAGTGGGGCGATGAAGGCAAGGGCAAGATCGTCGATTGGCTGACTGATCGGGCTGCCGGCGTGGTGCGCTTTCAGGGTGGCCACAACGCCGGCCACACGCTGGTGGTGGCAGGCAAGAAAACCGTACTGCACCTGATCCCGTCCGGCATACTGCGCGACAACGTCACCTGCTACATCGGCAATGGCGTGGTGCTGTCGCCGACCGCGCTGCTCGAAGAAATGGACATGCTCGAAGCCGCCAGTATCGATGTCGCCAGCCGCCTGAAAATCAGCGAGGCCTGCCCGCTCATCATGCCGCATCACGTGGCGCTCGATCAGGCACGCGAAATCGCCAAGGGTGCTGGCAAGATCGGCACCACGGGACGCGGCATCGGCCCTGCCTACGAAGACAAGGTCGCGCGCCGTGCGCTGCGTCTGCAGGATCTGTTTTTCCGCGAACGCTTTGCCGCCAAGCTGGGCGAAGTGCTCGATCATCACAACTTCATGCTGAAAAATTACTACAAGGCCGACATCGTCGATTTCAACCAGACGCTCGACAGCATGATGGCGATGGCCGAGCGGCTGAAGCCGATGGTGGCCGACGTGCCGCGCAGCCTCTACGAAGCCAACAAGGCCGGCGGCAACCTGCTGTTCGAAGGCGCGCAGGGCACGCTGCTGGATATTGACCACGGCACCTATCCTTTTGTCACGTCGTCCAACTGCACCGCGGGTGGCGCATCGACCGGCTCTGGTGTCGGCCCGGCGGCGATGCACTACGTGCTCGGCATCACCAAGGCGTACACCACACGCGTCGGTTCCGGGCCGTTTCCGACCGAACTGTTCGACGATGTCGGCCAGTACCTCGGCGAAAAAGGCCACGAATTCGGCGCAACGACCGGCCGCGCGCGGCGCTGCGGTTGGTTCGATGCCGCGGCGCTCAAGCGCTCGATCCAGATCAACGGTGTGTCGGGTTTGTGCGTGACCAAGCTCGATGTGCTCGATGGTCTGGAAACCGTGCGCGTGTGCATCGGCTACAAGATCGACGGCGAGGTGTGCGACATCCTGCCGGTGGGTGCCGAATCCATCACCGATGTCGAGCCGATTTATGAAGACCTGCCGGGCTGGAGCGACACCACGGTCGGTGTGCAGGAATTCGACAAACTGCCGCAGAAGGCGCAGACCTATCTGAAGCGCATGGAAGCCTTGTGTGAAGTGCCGGTGGACGTGGTGTCGACCGGGCCGGATCGGGTGGAGACGATCGTGCGTCGTCACCCCTACGAGGTTTGAGGACTACAATCAGCGCTGAAAAAGTAAAAAGCCGACACGAGGTCGGCTTTTTACTTGCATCACCATTTAAAACTGGTGCCCAGAAGAGGACTCGAACCTCCACACCTTGCGGCACACGGACCTGAACCGTGCGCGTCTACCAATTCCGCCATCTGGGCTGAAGGCGCGCATTCTAGAGAGCAGAGCATAAATTGTCAACGAAGCCCCCATCCAGCAAGACCCCCAGCCGCGCCAGCCAACCTGCGGTGCCCGCCATCCGGCTCGCCGATCCGTTTTACGAACGCGAGACCGAGCGCTACGACGCGCCGCTGCCGAGCCGGGAATACATCCTGCAACTACTGACCGAAGCTGGTTGCCCGGTGGACGCCGAAGCATTTGCCGAGCAGTTGCAGATCAGCGAAGACGAGCGCGAACTGTTCCAGCGTCGGCTCGGCGCAATGCAGCGCGACGGTCAGCTGATGCTCAACCGCAAACGCCAGTTGTGCATCGCGGACAAGATGGATCTCATCAAGGGCCGTGTCGAAGGCCATCCCGACGGCTTCGGATTTGTCGCGCCGGAAGAGGGCGGCGATGACCTCTTTCTCTCGCCCAAGGAAATGCATCGTGTGCTGCACGGCGACAAGGTGCTGGTGCGGGTTGCGGGTTTCGACAAGCGGGGTCGCCGTGAAGGCAAGATTGTCGAAGTGCTGGAGCACGTCAATCAGTTCGTTGTCGGACGCTATTACCTGGAAGGCGGCGTCGGGTTTCTGATCGCCGAAAACCGCCGCATCAACCAGGACATCCTGGTGCCGGCAGGCAACGCGGGCCAGGCACAATCCGGCCAGGTCGTGACGGTGGAAATCGTGACCCAGCCCGGCGCGCACAACGAAGCCGTCGGTCGCGTCAGCGAAATTCTCGGCAGCTATACCGGCCCCGGGATGGAAATCGAAATCGCGCTGAGAAAGCACGATTTGCCCTACGTGTTTCCGCCCGAGGTGGAAAAACAGGCGGCCACGCTGCCGGACAAGGTGCTGAAAAAAGACCTGGAAGGCCGCGAAGATATCCGCCATCTGCCGCTGGTCACCATCGATGGGGAAACTGCGCGCGATTTCGACGATGCGGTGTATTGCGAGCCTCAGGGTCGCAGCGGTTTCAGGCTGATCGTGGCCATCGCCGATGTCAGCCATTACGTCAAACCGGGCGAAGCGCTGGATGTCGAAGGCTTTGCACGCGGCAACTCGGTGTACTTCCCGCGCCGCGTCATCCCCATGCTGCCCGAAGCCCTGTCCAATGGCCTGTGTTCGCTCAACCCCGAAGTCGATCGCTTATCGATGGTGTGCGACATGCAGATCAGCAGCACCGGCAGCATCAAGGAATACCGTTTTTATCCTGCGGTGATTTTTTCGCACGCCCGCCTCACTTACAACCAGGTGTGGGACTGGCTGTCCGGCGTCGTCAAGCCGGATAAAAAACAGCAGGCGCTGATGCCGCATCTGCAGGCGCTGGACAAACTGTTTCGCACCCTGCTTAAAGCGCGCGCCAAACGCGGCGCCATCGATTTCGGCTCGCAGGAAACGCAGATGCTGTTCGATGACTCGGGCAAGATCAAGGCCATTGTGCCGGTGGTGCGCAACGATGCCCACCGCATCATCGAAGAATGCATGCTGGCGGCCAACGTGTGTGCGTCCGATTATCTCCACGCCAACAAACAGCCCGCGCTGTATCGCGTACACGAAGGTCCGACGCCGGAGAAACTGGCTGCACTGCGCGGTTTTCTGGCCGAGTTCGGCTTCGATCTGGGTGGCGGCGACAAGCCGCACGCCAAGGATTACGGCGCACTGCTGGAAAAAATCAAGGACCGTCCCGATCACGGCCTGCTGCAAACCGTGATGCTGCGCTCACTGAAACAGGCGGTATACAGCCCCGACAACAAGGGCCATTTCGGTCTGGCGTACGAGGCGTACACGCACTTCACTTCGCCGATCCGGCGCTATCCCGACCTGCTGGTGCATCGTGGCATCAAGGCGATCCTCAAAGGCGAAAAGCTGCCCGCCAAGGGGCTGGCCGAAACCGGCGTGCACTGCTCGATGACCGAACGTCGCGCCGACGACGCCACCCGCGATGTCGATGCCTGGCTCAAAACCTATTTCATGCGCGACCGCATTGGCGATGAATACAACGGCACCGTCAGCGCGGTCACCAGCTTCGGCATTTTTGTGGCGCTCGACGATATTTTCATCGAAGGGCTGGTGCATGTATCCGAACTGGGCCAGGATTATTTCCACTATGACCAGGGCAAGCACTGGATGCTGGGCGAGCGCACCGGCAAGCGCTATCGCCTGGGCGACCGGGTGCGCATCAAAGTGATGCGTGCCGACATCGAAACCAGCAAAATCGATTTCAGCCTGGTCGATACCGACAGCCCTGAAGATACGGCACGCGACATGCAGCGTGCGTTCGAACAGTCGGCCACGCAGAAGCCGTCCTCCCCGGGGCGCGGCGGCAAGGCGCGCAGCGGGGGCGGCAAATCGCGTGCGGGACATCTCCGCAAATGAGGGACAAGCCTGCTGGCAGGCGTGCCGCAGCCCAACCGGCTGATGATAAAAACCGGCCCGACAAACCGGCGAGTGAAAAACTGATCTACGGGTTTCACCCTGTTCTGGCGCGTCTGCGTCAGGATCCGTCGGGCATACTGGAAATCTATCTCGACCTGACCCGCCGCGATGCGCGCGCGCGCGATCTGGTGCACCAGGCCAAAGACCACGGCGTCAAGCTGGCGCAGGTCGAGGCCGACCGCCTCACCCGGCTGGTGGGTCAGGCGGCCAATCATCAGGGCGTCGTCGCCCGCGTCAAACCCGTTGCGCTCACCCATTCGCTGGATGAAGTTCTGGAAAACATCCAGGGCGCGCCCCTGCTGCTGATCCTCGATGGCATCACCGATCCGCACAACCTCGGTGCCATCATGCGCTCCGCCGATGCTTTCGGTGTCCATGCCGTCATTGCGCCGAAAGATAACGCGGTCGGCATCAATGCCACCGTGGAAAAAGTGGCCTCGGGTGCAGCGGAAACCGTGCCCTACATCATGGTTACCAATCTCTCACGCACTATCGACGACTTGAAGGAACACAACATCTGGGTCATCGCTGCTGACATGGACGGTGCCGCGCCGCTGTCGAAAATCGATGCCCGAACCGGCATCGCCTGGGTGCTGGGTGCCGAAGGCACGGGTATCCGTCGTCTGGTCAAACAGAGTTGCGATCAGGTCGCCCACATTCCGATAGGCGGCACGGTGCAAAGCCTGAATGTATCGGTATCCGCCGCGCTGTGCCTGTACGAGACTGCGCGGCAACGCGGGACGTAGACGCGCGCGCTGCAAACCTGACAAAGTGGCCGCGCCGCACTAAACTGCATCAATAGTATGAGTGGCATACTTTTGAGGTTGATTGAGGGCTTACACCATGGCAACCGTGCGCAAAACCATCACCCTGACTGACAAGCAAGACAGCTGGATCAAGGCGCAGATAGACGCAGGGCATTACACCAACGACAGCGAATATATTCGCGACCTCATCCGGCGCGAACAGGAGCGCAGCGCCGAGATCGAGATCGTGCGCGCCGCGCTGATCGAAGGTGAGGCCAGCGGCGAAGCAAAACCCTTCGATGCGGGTGCGTTCAGGCAGAAAATGCGCGCCCCGCATGGCTGAATACCGTCTCACACCCGCCGCTGAACGCGACCTTGAAAACATCTGGCACTACACCCGGCAGCAATGGGGGAGGGAGCAGGCCGGTCGTTATATCGACAGTTTGATCGCGGTCTTTGGCGAACTGGCGCAGTCACCCAAGACCGCGCCCGCCTGCAACCATATCCGGCCTGGCTATCGCCGTCGCAGTGTTGAACGGCACATGATTTACTTTCGGATCACAGCTTACGGTATTGCAATCGTTCGCATCCTGCATGACCGTATGGACGCGCTGCATCATTTTTAAAAGCGCGTGGTTTGAGTGTGCAGGGTTCGAATGAGGCTGGATGCGCTTCACGGCTTGCGCAGCAACCACAGCATCATCGGCACGCCGATCAGCGCAGTCAGTACCCCCACCGGCAGTTCGCGCGGATCGATCACGGTACGCGCAAGTGCATCGGCCAGCACCAGCAGACTGCCGCCGGCCAGCGCGGCGGCAGGGACGAGCACACGGTGACTGACGAGGCCGAGACGGCGCAGGGCATGCGGCACCATCAGGCCGACGAAGCCGATGCTGCCCGCCTGGGCAACCACCAGCGCAGTGCAGAATCCGGCCAGCGTGAAGAGCATCCAGCGGGTGGGGGCCACGGCGATGCCCAGCGATGCGGCTTTAAGCGGCGATAACTGCAGCACGTCGAGCCGCGCCGCCACGCGCCAGGCCAGGCCGCTGGCCAGCAGCAGGGCCAGCCATAGCAGGGCAGGCTGGCCGGTCCAGGCGAGATCACCCATCAGGAAAAACAGCATGCCAGGCAGCCGTTCGGCCGGGGCGACGCTCAAGACCAGGGCGATGAGTGCGCCAAATCCGGCGGCAAGCATCACGCCCGCGAGCAGCAGCGGGGTGTGATCGCGCGCCAGCAACCGGCCGCCGAGCAGGGCGGCGAGCCCGAGTGCGAGGAGGCTGCCGCCAAAGGCCAGCAGCGAAATCCAGGGCCAGGCGAGTCCTGCGGCCATGCCCAGCAGCGCCAGCAGGCCGGCCCCGCCGGACACGCCGAGCAGATACGGTTCGGCCAGCGGATTGCGGAACAGGGTTTGCATCAGCACCCCCGCCAGGGCCAGCAGTCCCCCGCAGGCAAAGGCAGCGGCCACCCGTGGACCGCGCAGTTCGGTGAGGATTTGCAGCGCGAGCGCCGGATCGTCGGGCAGGGTCCCGGCGATCAGGCCGATGAGGATGGCCAGCGGCGCAAGGCCTGCCAGCGTCAGCAGTGTTGCCGGGGTAGCCAGAACGGGTTACGGCGCAGGTGCGGTGGCAACGGGTGCGGCGATTTCGGGCAGCACGCTCACGCGTTTCATCACCACCGGCTCCAGCGGCACATCGCCATGCGGGCCACGGTTGCCGCGCGGTACGGCGACGATGGCATCGACGACGTTCAGGCCTTCGACCACCTGGCCGAATACGGCATAGCCCCAGCCTTCAAAACTTTTGCCACGATGGTTGAGGAAGGCATTGTCGGCGACGTTGATGAAAAACTGTGAGGACGCCGAATGCGGTTCGCCGGTGCGCGCCATGGCCAGTGTGCCGCGCAGGTTTTTCAGACCGTTGTCGGCTTCGTTCTGGATCGGTGCGTTTTTGGCTTTTTCCACCATGTCGGGGGTCATGCCGCCTGCCTGGATCATGAAACCGGGAATCACGCGGTGAAATACCAGGCCGTCATAAAAACCGGTTTTCACGTAGTTGAGGAAATTGGCGGCTGATTGGGGTGCCTGCGCGGGAAACACTTCCACCGTGATATTGCCGAGCGAGGTTTCGATCAGCACGCGCGGGTTCGCGGGCTGTCCGGCGACGGGTGCGGTGGACACGCTTTGCGTGCCGGGTTCGCTGGCGCCACACCCGGACATGCCGAGCAGCAGTGAACACACGAACAGGGCTATCGATGAAGTGGATCGGACACGTGACATGGAAGACTCCGGGATGACGGGGTGTAAGGGTGGCGGCATTTTATTCCATTCCCAGATTGAAAATCTCTTTGTCGGCTTCGCTTTGCCGTGCTACAGCACTGTCTGCAGCTCGCCTTCGCGATCTTTTCAATCTGGAAATGGAATTACGCTGCCAGCAGACGGTCGAGTTCGGTGCGTACGGTTTCCAGCGGCAGGCAGCCATCGACCACACGATCCAGTGTCTCACCGCGTTGCAGGATCAGGCAGGGAAATCCGCGCACGCCTGCCTTGCGGGACTGGGCAAAATGCGCCTGGGTGCGGGCACGCGCGGAGTCGGACTGGAACGCCAGCAGGAAGCTGTCGCGTTCGGCCCCCAGTTGCGCCGCCAGATCAGCCAGCACGGGGGTCTGGGTGACATCGTGGCCGCCGGTATAGAACGCGCTTTGTATCGCCTGGAACATCGGAAAGGTCAGCGCAGGATCCAGCCCGCCGACGGTCACCACGGCGCGGCTGGCGGGTTCGGTGTCGTAGATGAAGCCTTCGGGCAGCGCGCCGTCAAACTGGAACGGCTGGCCGGTGCGGGCGTGCACCTGATGCCAGTGATGCAGGATGTCTGCACGCGCGGCATCGGTCATGGGTGTGGCTTCACCGGGCCGCAGGCCGCCCAGCACCAGGGCGATTTTCAGGCGGTCGCGGTAGGTCGTGCGCAGGCTTGCCAGTGCGGGTGTAAAGCCCCAGCACCAGGAGCACATCGGGTCGGCAAAATACCAGAGGATGGGTGTCGTCATGGCGGGTCAGCTCGGCTCGGATCGGGTCGGGAAAGTTGCAGCATACGCCCGCAGCGGCGGACGGTTTGCTCAGCGGGGCAGGTGCGGGTCGGGCGGCTGCTCGGCCAGCCGCAGCGCATTCAGCACCACCAGCAGCGAGCTGGCCGACATGCCGATGCCCGCGATCCAGGGTGTGACATGGCCCAGTGCCGCTGCGGGGATGGCGATGAGGTTATAGGCCAGCGCCCAGCCCAGATTCTGGCGGATGACCTGCTGTGTCCTGCGCGCCAGCGCCACGCCCTGCGGCAGGGTGGTCAGGCGACTGCCGAGCATCACCATGTCGGCGGCGGCCTGCGCGATATCGGTACCTTCACCCATGGCGATCGATACCTGCGCGGCGGCCAGCACTGGCGCGTCGTTGATGCCATCGCCGACCATGGCGATGATGCGCCCCTGCTGTTGCAGCGCCTGCACGTAGGCCAGTTTGTCTTCGGGCAGGGCGCTGGCGCGCCAGTCATCGATACCCAGCTGCTGCGCCGTGGCGCTGACCGCACCCTCGCCATCACCCGACAGCAGATGGAGATGCAGTCCCTGCGCACGCAATGCCTGCAACGCGGCGGCGGCGTCGGGACGCGGCGTGTCGGCCAGCGCAAACCAGGCAATCGGTGTCGCGTCGGCTGCCAGCGCCACCCAGCTTGCACCCGGCTCGACTGCTGGCAGCACATGGCCGGGCGCGGCAAAACCCGGTGCGCCAAGACGATAGCTTTGCTGCTGGATACGGCCTTCAACGCCGCGCCCCGGAACATTGCGCACCGCGTGCGCGACAGCGCCTTGCGGTGCGGACTGGCATAGCGCACGCGCGATGGGATGCTCCGATCCCGCCTCCAGTGCGGCGGCGAGTGCGCTGACGCTTTCCACGCTGTGCCCGTGCAGCGGCAGCACACGGCGCACCGACAGCTGTCCCAGCGTCAGCGTGCCGGTCTTGTCGAAAATCACATCGGTGGCGCGCGCCAGCGTTTCCAGCGCATGCCCCCGGGTGGTCAGCAGGCCGGATCGGGTGAGCCGTCCGGTAGCGGTGGTGAGCGCGGCGGGAGTGGCGAGCCCGAGTGCGCAGGGGCAGGTGACGACCAGGATCGACACCACGATCCACAGCACTTTGGACGGATCGATCAGCCACCAGGCCACCCCGACCAGTAGCGTGATCACGAGCAGCAGGGCGACGAACCACGCGGCGGCGCGGTCGGCCAGACGGGCGATGCGGGGTTTCTCGGTTTGCGCGCGGTCGAGTAGGCGCACGATGGCAGCGAGCCGGGTATCGGCGCCCAGTTTGTCAATCTGCACAACCAGCGGACTCGACTGGTTGAGGCTGCCGCCGACCACCTGCATGCCTTCCGATTTGCTGACGGGCAGGGACTCCCCGGTGAGCAGGGCTTCGGAAACCGCACTGTGACCGTCAATCACCTGTCCGTCAGCCGGCAGCGTTTCACCTGGACGCACCAGGATATGGTCGCCCACCGCCAGGCGGGCGACCGGAATCTGCTCTTCGTTGCGGGCAGGAAAATCCGGCAGACGCGTGGTCACCGCAGGGATCAGTTTGACCAGCTCTTCCACTGCCGCACCGGCACGGCGGCGGGCGTTCATTTCGAGAAAGCGTCCGCTCAGCAGCAGAAAAATGAACATGGTGACCGAGTCGAAATACACCTCGCCGTGACTCCAGAACGTGGCGTAGACGCTGGCGATGAAGGCGGTTCCCACCCCCAGCGCCACCGGTACATCCATTCCCAGCGTGCGGCGTTTCAGGTCACGCCAGGCACCGATGAAAAACGGCCACGCCGAATAGCCCACCACCGGAATGGTCAGAATCAGGCTGGCCCAGCGCATCAACACACGGATGTCGTCGGTCATGTCGGTGGCGGTGTAGGTCGGCAGCGCGACCATCATCACCTGCATCATGCCGAGCCCCGCGACGGCCAGCCGCTTGATCGCGGTATTGCGTTCGCGCCGGTGCAGCGCGTCGGAACGGCCCGGGTCGTAGGGGTGGGCCACGTAACCAATATCGGATACCGCTTTCAGAATCGAGCAGGGCTGGAGACGG
>JAJXUA010000117.1 GCA_021783275.1 Pseudomonadota bacterium | reverse complement strand
CCCTTGTCGAGACGCGCTTCGATGACGATGCCCTTGGCCGGGCCGTCAGCAGCGGCTTTGAGTTCGAGCACTTCAGCCTGCAACTGGATCGCATCGAGCAGGCCGTCAATATTGGTATTGGCTTTGGCCGACACGTCCACGAATTGCGATTCTCCGCCCCATTCCTCCGGCGTAATGCCGTGGCTGGACAGTTCCTGGCGGATGCGTTCGGGATTGGCTTCGGGCTTGTCGATCTTGTTGACGGCAACGACCACGGGCACGCCCGCCGCCTTGGCATGGTGGATGGCCTCGATGGTCTGTGGCATCACCCCGTCGTCGGCAGCCACCACCAGCACGACGATGTCGGTGGCTTTTGCGCCGCGTGCCCGCATGGCGGTAAACGCCTCGTGGCCCGGGGTGTCGAGGAAGGTGATGACGCCTTTTTCGGTTTCAACGTGATACGCGCCGATGTGCTGGGTAATGCCGCCGGCCTCACCGCTGGCCACACGGGTGCGGCGGATGGTGTCGAGCAGCGAAGTCTTGCCATGATCGACGTGGCCCATGACGGTTACCACCGGCGGCCGTGCAACCTGTTCATGCACGCTGCTGTCGCCGGTATCGATCAGGAAGGCTTCCGGGGTGTCGAGCGCAGCCGGTTTGGCGATATGCCCCATTTCCTCGGTCACGATGATCGCCGTTTCCTGGTCGAGCACCTGGTTGATGGTGACCATGCTGCCCAGCTTCATCAGGGCCTTGATGACTTCGGCCGCCTTGACTGACAGCTTGTGCGCCAGCTCGGCCACGGTAATGGTCTCGGGCACCAGGATTTCGCGCACGACTGCTTCAGTCGGCTCGACGAAATTGGTGTCTTCGTGACCCGAGCGGGATTTGTTCTTGCGGCCGCGCCAACCGGTATCGGGGGTTGCGCCGCCCCGGGTCTTGAGGCCGCCGCGTCGCCGCGCTGCATCATCTTTCCAGTTATCCGCTTTTTTGGCGGGTTTCTTGTCGGTTTGGCTGCGCCCGGCTTGTCGGGTTTGTGCAGGGTTTTTTCAGTGGGGGCAACCGGGGCTGCGGGGGCGTTGGCTTTTTGTGCTTCGGCCAGCTTGGCGGCTTCGCGGGCCGCTTCGGCCTGCTTGCGCAGCGCTTCACGTTCGGCGCGGGCACGGGAGTCTGCTGCCTGCCGTTCCTGCAGCGCTTGATGGCGGCGGGTTTCTTCTTCGCGCGCCTTGACTTCCGCCTCGTTGAGGATGGTGGCCTTCTTGATGCGCGTGGTTTTCTTGACGACAGGTGCAGCGTCGGCCGCGACCGCTTCGACCGGCGCTGCGATTTCTGCAACGGGCGGCGCCTCAACGACCTCGGGGATCACGGCAACCGGTTCGACCACGACCGGCGCAACAGGCTCGGCGACCGGGACGGCTTCCACCACAACGGGGGCTTCTGCCACGACGGGGGCCAGTTCAGCCGGTGCCTCGGCGGCCAGCGCTGCCGGGTCGCGTTTGACATAGGTGCGCGATTTGCGCGTCTCGACGGTGATGGTGCGCGACTTGCCGGTGCTGTCGGTTTTGCGGATTTCACCGGTCTGCTTGCGCGTGATGGTGATCTTGGTTTTTCCGGTTTCTCCGGCGCCACCATGCATCTTGCGCAGATAGTCCAGCAGATGCGCCTTGTCCGCCTCGGTCACGGCATCGACGACATCCTGTTTGCTGACGCCCGCCGCCTTCAACTGTTCCAGTAACAGTTGGGGCGGCAGTTTCAGTTCCTGAGCAAATTGTTCAACGTTCATGCAATCCTCGTGGCGTATCAGCCTTGGGCGAACCAGGGCGCGCGTGCGGCCATGATCAAAATTTTGGCACGTTCGGCATCCATCGCAGCCATTTCGGTCAATTCGTCTACGGCCAGTTCGGCCAGATCTTCGGTGGTGTGCACGCCCTTGCTGGCAAGGGTGCGCGCAGTCTCGGCATCCATGCCTTCGAGCGACAGCAAATCCCCTGCCGACGCTTCGACTTTTTCCTCGCCCACAATTGCGGCGGTGAGCAGGGCGTTGCGGGCGCGGTTGCGCAGTTCGTTGACCAGATTTTCGTCAAACGCCTCGATTTCGAGCATTTCGTTCAACGGAACATAGGCCACTTCTTCCAGCGTGGAGAAACCTTCGTCAACCAGTATCTGTGCGACTTCTTCGTCCACATCGAGTTTTTCGATGAACAGGGCCAGGGTCTTGCCGCTCTCGCTGGACTGTTTTTCTTCTGCCGCTTCACGCGACATGATGTTCAGTTCCCAGCCGGTGAGCTCGGACGCCAGGCGGACGTTCTGACCGCCCCGGCCGATCGCCATGGCGAGCTGTTCTTCATCGACCACGACATCCATGCTGTGACGGTCTTCGTCCACCACGATGGAGCTGACTTCGGCAGGTGCCAGCGCATTGATGACATATTGCGCGGGTTCGGTGGACCAGTGAATGATGTCCACACGTTCGCCGGCGAGTTCGTTGGTGACCGAGGTGACGCGTGAGCCACGCAGGCCGATGCAGGTGCCGATGGGGTCGATGCGGGGATCGTGCGAAACCACGGCGATCTTGGCGCGCAGGCCGGGGTCGCGGGCGGCCGCCTTGATTTCGAGCAGACCTTCCTCGATTTCCGGCACTTCCAGCTCAAAGAGTTTCATGATGAATTCGGGTGCCGTCCGCGACAGCACCACCTGCGGGCCGCGCACGCCACGGTCGATGCGCAGCAGGTAGGCACGTACGCGGTCGCCCACACGCAGATTTTCGCGCGGGATCATCTGGTCGCGATGCAAAAAGCCTTCGACGCGGCCGGATTCGATAATGGCGTTGCCACGGTCGATGCGCTTCACCACGCCGTTGACGAGATGTTCCTTGCGGTCGAGGAAGTCGCTGATGATCTGCTCGCGCTCAGCGTCACGGATTTTTTGCAGGATGACCTGCTTGGCAGCCTGCGCGCCGATACGGCCAAATTCAATATTTTCCAGCGGCTCTTCGATGTAATCGCCGATTTCAATGTCGGGTATCTTGTCCTGCGCATCAATCAGCAGGATCTGATGGCCTTCCGATTCGAGTTCGGCCTCGGTGACCACCTGCCAGCGACGGAACGATTCATAGTCACCACTTTCGCGGTTGATCGATACGCGCACGTCGGATTCGTCCTTGAAGCGCTTCTTGGTTGCAGAGGCGAGTGCCTGCTCCAGGGCTTCGAACACGACTTCCTTGTCCACATTTTTTTCGCGCGCCAGCGCATCGGCCAGCATCAGCATTTCACGACTCATATCACCCTCCAGTCGCTCGTCTAAACATCAGGTTTCAGACGGGCACTGTCTACATTTCTCAAATCGACCGATACATCCTTGCCATCGACGATCAGTTTCACTGCGTCGTTATCAAGCCCCACCAGCTGACCGCTCAGTTTGCGGCGGTTGTCCATCGGTACCCGCAGCTTCAGCATCACCGGTTCACCGGCAAAGCGGACAAAGTCCTGCGGCTTGACCAGCGGACGATCCAGCCCGGGCGACGATACTTCCAGCCGGTCGTAATCGATGTTCTCAACCGTGAACACATGGGTCAGGTGATTGCTCACCGTGACGCAGTCTTCGATCGTCACGCCACCGGGCTTGTCGATGAACAGTCGCAATAGCCCGCGTCCGGCACGCTCCAGCGCCACCAACTCGTATCCGAGACCGGCAAGCAAAGGCTCAATACGGGAAGGCAGATCCATCATTGCAAATCCATCACGCTACGGGGATCGGCAGAATTGATCGCGACGCAGCACAAATAAAAAATGGGCGAACCGCCCATTGTCTTAATAATAAAGCGCCCGAATTATACCACCGGGCCCTGCCAATTCAAAGATGTAAAGGTGGTGCCCGGAACCGGAATCGAACCGGTACGCCATCGCTGGCGAGGGATTTTAAGTCCCTTGTGTCTACCAATTTCACCATCCGGGCGAAATGGACAACAGACCCAGAATCTGGAGGCGCGGGCCGGAGTCGAACCGACCTACACGGATTTGCAATCCGGTGCATAACCGCTTTGCTACCGCGCCGTCGTGGTAAACCACGTAAACGAAATGGGGAAAACGTCTGGACAGCGCCAGCTGTTTTCCCCGGAATGCTGGAGCGGGAAAGGAGGTTCGAACTCCCGACCTCAACCTTGGCAAGGTTGCGCTCTACCAGCTGAGCTATTCCCGCGCTGAAGGCTGCGCATTATGGAGATTCCGGTTTTTGCTGTCAACACTGGCCGCTCAATCCGGGCTGCGGAATGCGCGTGCGGCCATCAGCAGGTAATAGCCCATGGAAACGAGCGTGAGCAGGGCAGCCACCCAGATCAGGATTTCGCCCAGCAGCGCTACGGGGATACCGGCTATCGGATCGAAATACAGCAGCAGCACAATCGCAATCATCTGCACGGCGGTTTTGAGCTTGCCGACAAAGGAGACCGCGACACTGGCCGATTTGCCAGCTTTGGCCATCCATTCGCGCAGCGCGGAGATGGTGATTTCGCGGCCGATGATGATGAGCCCGATCAGCGGGGCGACGCGATCCAGATCGATCAGCACGATCAGCGCGGCGGCAACCATCAGCTTGTCCGCGACCGGGTCGAGGAAGGTGCCAAATGCCGAAGTCTGACCCAGCGCCCGGGCCAGATAGCCGTCGAGCCAGTCGGTCAGCGCGGCCACGCCAAAGAAAGCGGCGGCGAGCAGATTGGCCTCGAACGGCGTCACCGAACCATCGGGCAGGTAGAACACGCCTGCCATCAGGGGAATGAGCAGGATGCGCAGCCAGGTGAGCAGGTTCGGGAGGTTGAGCGGCATGGGCGGGGTGGATCAGTGCAGGGCGTTATACAGGGTTACGGCCAATTCTCGACTGATACCGTTGACCGAGGCAAGCGCATCGACGCCGGCTTCACGGACGCCCTGCAGGCCACCGAAGTGTTCGAGCAGCTGTTTGCGGCGTTTGGGGCCGATGCCGGGGATGTCTTCGAGGGTTGATTGCATACGGGTTTTGCCACGTTTGGCACGGTGTCCGGTAATCGCGAAGCGGTGGGCTTCATCGCGTATCTGCTGGATCAGGTGGAATCCGGGATGATCCTTGGCGAGCCGCAGTTCGCGTCCGTCAGCGAAGATCAGCGTTTCAAGCCCGGGCTTGCGTGCTTCGCCCTTGGCTACG
Organism: Pseudomonadota bacterium; assembly: GCA_021783275.1. Classification (GTDB taxonomy): domain Bacteria; phylum Pseudomonadota; class Gammaproteobacteria; order Burkholderiales; family Thiobacillaceae; genus Thiobacillus. Next base: position 451 of record JAJXUA010000117.1, on the reverse strand, counting down.
CCCAGCAGCAAGACGTCGCCCAGACCCAATTCGGTCATGGCTTCGACTGCGCTCGAGATTTGCCCTTTTCCGCCATCGATCAGCAGCAGGTCGGGCAATACGCCACCGTCTTCGATGCTGTGGTGAAAGCGCTTGGTCAGCCCAGCACGCATGGCGGCGTAATCATCGCCCGGGGTGATGCCGCTGATGTTGTAGCGGCGATAGTCGGATTTTTTCAGCTCGTCGCCTTCGTACACCACGCACGACGCGATGGTCGCTTCGCCCAGGGTGTGCGAGATGTCGAAGCATTCAATGCGTTTGAGTGCAGGCAGGTCCAGGGTCTCGCGTAGCGCAGCCAGGCGGTGGCTTTGATTGGTGCGTTCGGTGCTGCGGCGTTCGGCAGACAAGCGCGCGTTGGCCTGCGCCATGGTGAGCCAGACGCGGCGCTGCGCGGTGACGCGATGCAAGAGCG
>JAJXUA010000032.1 GCA_021783275.1 Pseudomonadota bacterium | reverse complement strand
GCCTGCTGACGCATCTGGCCATCCGCGAAGACGCCCATCTGCTTTACGGTTTCGGCAGCGAGATCGAACGGGCAGCGTTTCGCGAACTGCTCAAGGTCTCGGGCATCGGCGCAAAAACCGCGCTGTCGGTGCTGTCCGGCCTGTCGGTGAATGACCTGTCGGCAGCAATTGCCGCGCAGGAAATCGGCCGCATCATCAAGGTCCCCGGCATCGGCAAAAAAACGGCCGAGCGCCTGTTGCTGGAGCTGAAAGGCAAAGCCGTGTTTTCTGGCGCGATTGCGGTCGCGTCCGGGCCGGCCAGCGTGTCGGATGACGTGCGCCAGGCCTTGCTGGCACTGGGCTACAACGAGCGCGAAACCACCGATGCCCTGCGCCAGTTGCCGGCCGATCTGCCGGTGGGCGAGTCGATACGACTGGCCCTGCGCAGCCTGTCACGTGCCTGATCATGCCCTGGCCTGCCGCTGTGGCTGAGTCCCGATCCATTTCCCTGCAGCGGCGGTTTGTCGGTTTGCTGGTGGCTGTTGTCGTGCTGTTTGCTGCGGGCATGGCGTCGAGTGTGTACTTCAGCCTGCGGGCCAATGATGCGGCTGAAGACAATCTGCTGGACGTGGAAGCCCGGCAGACCCAGGCCAGCATCATGCGACGCTGGAACTACTACCGGGAAGTCGCTGACAATCTCGCGCGCGACCAGGAATTGATCGATCTCATGCTGCTGGGCGCGATCGATGAAAACCAGCAGTGGGCCGATGCCCGGCGGCGCTTGCTGCCCGGCATCCTTGGCCTGGCCCTGACTGACGCAGCGGGAGAACTGTATGGGGATGCTGCCGCGCAGCGGGTTGGCCCCAGTTGCCTGCGTGACCTGCGAGAGCAGGCTGTGGCTTCGGCCAGTCGTGTCCTGATCCATCGCGACCGTCCGGGCATGGAACATTTCGATTTGATCGCTGTGGTGCGCGACGCCAGTGACACCCCGCTGGGCAAAGTGTTCATCAGCATCAAACTGGAGCGACTGCAAAGTGTGCTCGACGATTCCACCCGGCCCGGGCACAGTACCCAGCTGGTGGATGCTTCCGGCCTGCAGGTGGCCGCCAGCGGTCAGGTACAGGGCGAGGCGCGCGAACGCCGCCTGCCGCTCGCCGATATCGGCTGGACCCTCATCGTGCGTGCGCCGGTGTCCCGGCTGGGGAGCAGCGATGCCATGCAGATCCTGGTTGGCGTCCTGACCTTGTCCGGCATACTGGCCTTGCTGGTGCTGGCCGTATTGCGGATGCGTGTGCCGGTGATGCAGGAAATCGACGCCGTGCGCGACGCCCTCGCCAGCCTGACCCATGAACAGCGCCCGCCCCCGATAGAAACGCGCTACGCCGAACTGGTGCCGGTGGTGGCCGACATCAACCGTATCGCCGGGCAACTGCACCACCAGCGCGAACAGCTCGAACGCCTGAGTCTGACCGATACCCTCACCGGCCTGCCCAATCGTCGCGCACTCGAAATCCGTTTTCCGCAAATGCTCGGCCTGGCCCGGCGTGGCCATCCCATTGCCCTGGTATTGCTGGACGTGGACGACTTCAAGTCCATCAATGACCGGCTGGGTCACGCAGCGGGAGATCAGGCACTGATCGCGCTGGCAGCGGCACTCAAAGCCGTCGTCCGCAGTGCCGATACAGCGGCGCGGCTGGCGGGCGATGAATTCGTCGTCCTGCTGTCCGGTGTGAACAGTGCAGGCATGGCCACTTGGCACGCGCGACTAAGCGACCGCTTTCGCACTGAATTGAGCGCCGCCGGTCTGGCACTGACCAACTCCCTCAGCGCCGGGCAGGCCTGGCTTGCCGACGATGCAGGCGAGACCCTGGGCGAAACCCTGGCACGCGCCGACCAGGCGCTCTATCAGGCCAAGGCGCAGGGGCGCGGCCATCTGGTGAGCGCGCCGGGAATGAAGCGCGGGTAGAATGCCCGGGTCTGTATCCCCATCTGCGGCGTCATGATCGAAACCGACCGTCTCATCGCCCCTGCTGCTGCGAGTCCCGTCGAAGAACAGATCGAGCGCGCGCTGCGGCCGCGTACGCTGGCCGAATACGTCGGCCAGGCGAAAGCGCGCGAGCAGCTCGAAATCTTCATCCACGCCGCCCGCAACCGCAAGGAAGCGCTCGACCATGTGTTGCTGTTCGGGCCGCCGGGGCTGGGCAAGACGACGCTGGCGCACATCATCGCGCGCGAGATGGGCGTCAACCTGCGGCAGACCTCCGGGCCGGTGCTGGAACGGGCGGGTGATCTGGCGGCGCTGCTGACCAATCTGGAACCGCACGACGTGCTGTTCATCGACGAAATTCACCGGCTCTCTCCCGTGGTGGAAGAAGTGCTGTATCCCGCGCTGGAAGATTTCCAGATCGACATCATGATCGGCGAAGGTCCGGCGGCGCGCTCGGTCAAGCTCGATCTGCCGCCGTTCACGCTGATTGGCGCCACCACCCGCGCGGGGATGCTCACCAATCCGTTGCGCGACCGTTTCGGCATCGTCGCACGGCTGGAATTTTATTCGGCAGAAGAGCTCGGCTTCATCGTGCACCGTTCGGCGGGCTTGCTGCAGATGAATCTGGAGGAAGCCGGCGCACTCGAAATCGCCCGTCGCTCGCGTGGCACGCCGCGCATTGCAAACCGCCTGCTGCGCCGGGTGCGTGACTACGCCGAAGTCAAAGCTGATGGCCACGCCACCGGTGCGGTGGCCGACGCCGCGCTGGTGATGCTGGATGTGGATCGCGCCGGGCTTGATGTCATGGATCGCAAGTTGCTGTCGGCGGTGGTGGAAAAATTCATGGGCGGCCCGGTCGGGCTGGACAATCTGGCGGCCGCGATCGGCGAAGAACGCGACACCATTGAAGACGTACTCGAACCCTATCTGATCCAGCAGGGCTATCTGCAACGCACCCCGCGCGGACGCATTGCCACGGCGCTGGCGTACCGGCATCTTGGGCTGCCAGCCTCGTCATCCGATCCCACCGCGGATCTGTTCTGATGGCTTTTGTATGGCCGGTGCGGGTGTATTGGGAAGACACCGATGCAGGCGGTGTGGTGTATTACGCGAACTATCTCAATTTTCTGGAACGCGCCCGCAGTGAATGGCTGCGCGCGCTGGGGTTCGAGCAGGATGTGTTGCAGGCTGAATCCGGGGTGGCGTTCGTGGTGCGCCGGGTTGAGATCGATTACCGTGCCCCGGCGCGCTTCAACGATCAGCTCTCGGTCACGGTGACTCCGGGTCGGCACGGCCCGGCCAGTATCGATATCGAACAGACGGTTGAATGTGGCGGGCGCTGCCTGGTGCAGGCGCGGGTGAAACTTGCGTGTGTGGAAGCAGTCCGATTCAAACCCGTTAAAATGCCGCTGTCTCTCCTACACGCACTGGATTCGATCACGTGAACCCTGTCCTCGGTCAAGACCTGTCGCTGTTCCACCTGATACTCAACGCCTCGCTCCCGGTCAAACTGGTGATGCTGATCCTGCTGGGCGCATCGCTGATGTCGTGGTGGTTCATTTTCATCAAGCTGTTTGCACTCAAGCGCGCACAGCGTCTGACAAATGATTTCGAGCGCGAATTCTGGGCCGGGGGCGATCTCAATACGCTGTATCAGCGCATGACCGACCAGCGTGTCGAAGTCGGTGAAATGGCGCGCATCTTCGAAGCGGGTTTTCGCGAATACGGCAAATTGCGTCGCCAAACCGGACTCTCGATGGAGGCACTCATCGACGGCACGCGCCGCGCCATGCGCGCAAGCTACCAGCGCGAACTCGACGGACTGGAGTCGCATCTGTCGTTTCTTGCCACGGTGGGTTCGGTGTCGCCGTATGTCGGATTGCTCGGCACGGTGTGGGGCATCATGCTGGCGTTTCAGGGGCTGGCGACGGTGGCGCAGGCCACGCTGGCGCAAGTGGCGCCCGGCATTGCCGAAGCCCTGATCGCCACGGCCATGGGCCTGTTTGCTGCGATTCCGGCGGTGGTGGGCTACAACCGCTACACCCATGATGTGGATCGCCTGGCCAATCGCATGGAGAGCTTCATGGAAGAGTTTTCCAATATCCTGCAGCGCCAGGCCGCCCGGTAAATGGCGCGCAGTCGCAAACAGATCGCCCAGATCAACGTCGTGCCGATGATCGACGTGATGCTGGTGCTGCTGGTGATCTTCATGGTCACCGCGCCGTTCATCAATCCCGGTCAGGTCGAGTTGCCCAGCGTGGGCAAGACCTCGCAACCGCCGTCGTTGCCGCTGGAAGTCATCCTGCGCGAATCGGGCACGATCCTGTTGCGTGACCGGGCCAGCCCGGGCGAAGCGCGCGAGGTCAGCCGATCAGCGCTCGCCGACGAGATTCTTGCACTGCATCAGGCCGCACCTGATCAGCCGGTGGTGATCGCTGCGGATAAGAACGTGCGTTACGAAGCGGTGATGGACACCATGACCCTGCTGCAGCGCGCCAATATCAGCCGCATCGGCCTGCTGGCCAAACCTGCACCATGACGGTCGCGGCGAATGCGCCGTGGCTTGCCCGTCCGGCCCCCAAACTGCTGGCCGGCATGCTGGCGCTGGCGGTGCATGTCGCGTTTATCCTGCTGCTGGTGTTCGGTGTGTCCTGGCAAACCGAGCATCCCGTGCCGGTGAGTGTGGACATCTGGGCATCCCTGCCGCCGCCTCCGCGTACTGTCCCGCCCGAGCCCGAGCCCGTGCGCCGGGCACCACCGCCGCCCCCGGTCGAGCGCGCCGAGCCCGATCCCCCCTCACCCCGCGCGCCCGATATTGCGCTGGAAAAAGCCCGGCAGCGCGAACAGCGCGCGGCTCAGCAACGGGCGGAACTGAAAGAACGCGAGAATGCAGCGCGCGCAGAAAATGAAGCGCTGGAAAAAATCCGTGACAAGCAGCTGGACGAAGAGCGGCAACGTGCCCTGCTGCGCCAGATCGAGCAGGATGAATTGAAGCAGCGCATGGCAGACGAAACCGCAGCCCAGTCTGCGCGCCAGCAACAGGCGGCGGCACAGGCCGCCGCCATACGCAGGCAGAGCGAAGTTTCGCGCGTGGTGGGACAGTATCGAGACCAGATCAGCGCCAAGGTGCGTGGCAATACCCGTCTGCCCGATAACCTGCAGGGCAACCCAGAAGTGCGGTGCCGGGTGCGTTTGCTACCCACTGGCGAAGTGCAGTCGGTGCGGGTGATCCAGTCCAGTGGCAACCCGGCTTACGACGAAGCGGTGGTGCGCGCGATCGAAAAATCTTCGCCCCTGCCCTTGCCTGCGGAGCGCGACGCGCGAGCAGCATTTGTTCCGGAACTGAACTTCGTCCATCGACCCAAAGAGTGATTCCGATTCCAAATCAATACTGACTTTGTCGCCGTCGCCTCACCCGCAAGAGGTGGGCCGGATTCGTAAGCCGCTGAAGCGGCAACGACTCCACTCTGCCGTGCTACAGCACTGTCTGCGGCTTGGCTTCGCGTCATTATTGATTTGGAATCGGAATGAGTCTGGCAGGATGAGGCTTTTGTCAGCTTCGTCTGACAGAGCCGGGTTCACGATGCTTTCATTTCAGGCTGATAGCGTCCGTGCCGCGTGCAGCTTGGCAATCCGGCTACATCATCATGCTAGACTTGCTGCGAACGCCTGTCCTTGTCACGAGATTATTTCCTCTATGTTGCGTGCTGTTCTGCTGAAACTTGTTGTGTTGGTTGCCGTGTGGAGTGTGTCCTGGGGTGCCCGGGCCGCAATGGAAATTCAGGTATACGGCGGCGCGGCGAGCAAGATTGCGGTGGCGCTGATACCGTTCCGCGATGCCGCGGGTCAGCCCGTGCCTGCGCTGAACCAGATCATAGGCGACGACCTCAACCGCAGCGGACAGATCCGCCTGATCGATACGGCCGGTGCGGTGAAGCCCACCGACCCGGCGCAAGTGGATTACAGCGGCTGGCGCGCCAAAGGGGCCGAAGCGGTGGTGATGGGGCAGGTGGTGACGCAGTCGAATGGCCGCTTTGAAGTGCGCTTCTGGTTGCTGGATGCCGTCAAGCAAACCCGGCTCACCGGATTCAGCTATGTGATTACCGCTGCGCAGTGGCGCGCTACCGCGCACCAGATTGCCGATGTCATCTACGAAAAACTTACCGGCGTGCGCGGCGTGTTCAGCACCCGCATTGCCTATGTGCAAAAGCAGGGCAAGCGCTACGAACTGCGCGTAGCCGATGCGGATGGACAGAATCCCCGCACCATTGTGCGCTCGGGCGAACCGCTGATATCACCGATGTTTTCGCCCGACGGCACGCGCCTCGCCTATGTCTCGTTCGAAGATCGCAAGCCGGTGGTGTATGTGCAATCGCTGCAGGATGGCAGCCGCCGCAAGACCGCTGCGTTCAAGGGCTCCAATTCGGCGCCGGCCTGGTCGCCCGACGGCAAGCGGCTGGCGGTGGTGCTGACGCGCGATGCGGCATCGCAGATTTATTTTCTCAACGCCGATGGCAGCAGACTGTCGCGGCTGACGCAGGGCGGCAACATCGATACCGAACCCGCGTTCTCGCCCGACGGCCAGACGGTGTATTTCACGTCGGATCGCGGCGGCAGCCCGCAGATTTATCGCGTGGCGGTCAGTGGCGGTGAAGTCAAACGGGTGACCTTCAACGGCAGCTACAATGTCTCGCCCACGCTCAGCCCGGATGGACGTTTTCTGGCCTATATTGGTCGGGATGAAGGGCGTTTCCGGGTGATGCTGCAGGAACTGGCGACCGGCCAGACCCGTGTGCTGACCGACAGCGCCCGCGATGAAGCGCCCAGCTTTGCGCCCAACGGCCAGGCCATCCTGTATGCCACGGTGCAGGGCGGTCGCGGTATCCTTGGCACAGTGAGCCTGGACGGCAAGACCCGTGCACGATTGTCCGAGTCGGGGATCGATGCCCGTGAACCGGCCTGGAGCCCCTGAACTGTCGGGGATTTTTTCCTTCGCATGCCCAGACGGCATGCGCTTCCATCCATCAACGTTCCACCCATCAACAGGAGAGATCGATGAACAAACTACTCTGGCCCGTGCTGCTGACCCTGACCCTCGCTGCTTGCAGCAGCACCAGTAAAACGCCGGCTACCGTCGAAGACCGCACGGGTGCGGATGCCACGGCCGCTACCGGCACGGCCTCCGGCGCGCAAACCACCCCTGACAGCGGCGCGGCCGTTACAGGCTCGGCGATGGAGGGAAGTGCCACCGATGCCGCCACCCAGGCTGCGATGCAGGCGACCAAAAGCTTCTTTTTCGATTACGACAGCTTCGTGGTGAAAGACGAATACCGCAGCGCACTCGAAACCCACGCAGCCCTGCTGCTGGCCAAGCGTGACGTGAAAATCATCCTGCAGGGCAACACCGACGAACGTGGCAGCCGCGAGTACAACCTGGCGCTCGGGCAGAAGCGTGCAGAAGCCGTACGCAAAGCCTTGTCGGCATTGGGCGTAACCGAAGCGCAAATGGAAGCGGTCAGTTTCGGTGAAGAAAAACCGCGCAACGAAGGCGATGACGAAGCAGCGTTTGCCGAAAATCGCCGCACCGATCTGGTCTATTCCGGCGCGCAGTGAGCATGCGCAGGCAAACCTTCGCCGCGCCGATGCTGGCGCTGGCGCTAGCCGGATTCGCGTCGGGTGCCTGGGCCTGGGTGGGCGATGCCGAGTTTGAGCGCTACCGCCAGTCGATGGATGCGCGGCTGGTCAAGATCGAAACGGCGCTGGCCGCCCTGCAGCAAAACCGGCAGACGCTCGACCTGCTGCAGGAAGTCGAAGCGCTCAAGACGGAAGTCGCCCGCCTGCGCGGTCAGGCCGAAGTGCAGGTGCACCAGCTGGATACCCTGGGCAAACGGCAAACCGATCTCTATGCCGATATCGACCAGCGCCTGACCGAACTGGCGCGTGCGCCGAAACCGGTGGTCGAGCCAGCGGGGGAGCCCGCTGCGCCTGGTGACGAGGTGACCGGTGCGGCGCTGGATCCGCTGGTGGAATCGCGTGCGTATGAAACCGCGCTGACGCATTTTCGCGAAGCCAATTACGCCAGCGCGATTGCGGGCTTCAAGGGTTTCCTCAAGGCCTATCCCGACAGTACGCTGGCCTCGAATGCGCAATACTGGATCGGCTACGCGTATTACGCACTCAAGGATTACAAATCGGCGCTGGCGCATCAGCAAAAACTGCTGGCGGCGTACCCGGCCAGCAGCAAAGTGCCGGATGCCATGCTCAATATGGCCTCCAGCCAGATCGCGCTGAAAGACACCGGGGTCGCACGTAAAACGCTGGAAAACCTGATCGCCCGTTTTCCGGGTACCCAGGCGGCTACCCAGGCATCGCGTCGGCTTGCTGCCCTGAAGTAACGCGCAGTGGCGGAATCGATTGTGCTGCCTGCACCCCACGAGGCCGGATTGCGCGAAGCGGCGCTATCAACACCCACATCAACCGCCACCACCCTGCGGCTCACCGAGATATTCCTGTCGCTGCAAGGCGAAACCAGCCGCACGGGGCTGCCCACCGTTTTCATCCGCTTGAGCGGCTGTCCGCTGCGTTGCCGCTGGTGCGACACGCCCTACAGTTTTACCGGCGGCATCACGGCCACCTTGCCGAAGGTGCTGGCGCAGGTGGCGGCGTTTGCCGTGCCCACCGTGTGCGTCACCGGCGGTGAACCGCTGGCGCAAAAAAACTGCCTGCTGCTGCTGACTGCGCTATGTGATGCGGGCTATTCGGTTTCGCTCGAAACCAGTGGCGCGCTCGACGTGTGCGACGTCGATGCACGGGTGTCGCGCATCGTCGATATCAAGCCGCCCGGTTCGGGCGAAGTGGCGCGTAACCGCTGGGACAATCTCGCTTGCCTGACGCCGCACGATGAAATCAAACTGGTTCTGGCCGGGCGCGAAGATTACGAATGGGCGCGCGAGCTGCTGCGTACCCGTCAGCTGACCCGGCATTGCCCGGTGCTGTTTGCCCCGGTGCAGGGCGAGCTGTCGCCCACCGAGCTGGCCGGGTGGATACTCGCCGACCGCCTGCCGGTGCGGATGCAGGTGCAGCTGCACAAGCTGCTGTGGGGCGATACGCCGGGCCGATGAAACCTGCGGCCATCGTCTTGCTGTCGGGCGGACTCGATTCCGCCACCGTGCTGGCGATGGCCGTGCAGGGCGGGTTTGCCTGCCACGCCCTGAGCCTGGACTATGGCCAGCGGCACCAGGCCGAACTGGTCGCGGCAGCCCGCATCGCCCGCACGCTGGGGGCGGTGGAGCATCGCATCATGCAATTGGGGCTGGGCGATATCGGCGGGTCGGCGCTGACCGATGCGCGTATTGCGGTGCCCGAAGCACAGACCGAAGGCATCCCGGTGACCTATGTGCCGGCGCGCAACACCGTCATGCTGTCGCTGGCCCTGGCCTGGGCCGAAGTGCTCGGCGCGCGGGATATCTTTATCGGCGTCAACGCGGTTGATTATTCCGGCTATCCCGACTGTCGTCCCGAATTCATCGCATCGTTTGCGCGCACTGCCAACCTCGCTACCCGCGCTGGGGTGCAGGGGGCGGCGCTGTCCATCCACGCGCCGTTGCAGGTCATGTCCAAGGCCGATATCATCCGGCGCGGCGTGGCGCTCGGCGTGAACTATGCGGATACCGTCAGCTGCTATCAGGCCACTGTAGAGGGTGAGGCCTGCGGCGTGTGCGACGCCTGCCGCCTACGGCGACAGGGCTTCGAGCAGGCCGGGGTGGCCGATCCCACGCGGTATGGTTCCCGCTAGGGAAACGCTGAACAAGTCCCCTTCGGCTTCGCTCAGGACAGGCTTCGACAAGCTCAGGACGAACGGCAAGTGCTTGATTCCGTTCGTGGTGAGCTTGTCAAGCCACAAAGCAAACCCACTTGTTCAGCGTTTCCCTAGTCGTTTTTAACCGGCACACCTTTGTATTCAAGTTCGTCGTGTCTGCCGCCGCTGTAGTTTTGTGCAGATGAACCAATCAGCATTCAAACCAATAATCAACCCACCGGAGTAGCGCCAGCATGGAAGGAATCGATTTAATCAGTCAGGCGGTCACCGCCCTGGGTTGGGACCCGTCGGACGCCAGCATCAAAACCCGCACCGTGGTCTGGCTGGCTTTTGTGCTGGCGTTCATCTTTGGCTACGTCGGCAATAAAACCCAGTTCTGCACCATGGGCGCGGTGTCCGATATCGTCAACATGAACCACTGGGACCGGATGCGCGCCTGGCTGCTGGCCATCGCCATCGCCATCCTCGGCACCAGCCTGCTGGTGTATACCGGCCAGCTCGATGTCAGCAAAACCATTTACACCGGCTCCAGCATCTACTGGCTGGCCGCGCTGGTGGGCGGGCTCAGCTTTGGCGTGGGCATGACCCTGGCGGGCGGCTGCGGCCAGCGCACCCTGGTGCGGCTGGGTGGCGGCAACCTTAAATCCGTCGTCGTCTTTCTGTTCATGGGGTTTGCGGCATTGATGACGCTGACCGGGATACTCGGCGCGTTTCGCGTCAGTGTCCTGCAGGCCGACGCGGTCACCGTTCATGCCGCCGGGCTGCAAACCCTGCCCGCATTGTTCGGGCTGGTGACGCCGACCAGTGCGCTGGCGCTGGGCCTGGCGATCAGTGTTGCGCTGCTGCTGTTTGTTTTCCTGAACCGGGAATTCCGCCGCAGTGGCGACAACCTGCTCGCTGGCGTCGTCATCGGCCTCATTATCGTTGCGGGCTGGTATCTCACCAGCCGCTTCGGCTTTGGCATGAACCCGGATACCCTCGAAGACGTGTACTTCGCCACCAACTCGCGCGGGCCCGAATCCATGAGCTTCGTCGCCCCGCTGGCCTACACCCTCAACCTCGGCATCCTGTGGACCGACAGCAGCACTGTCGTCACCTTCGGCATCGCCAGCGTGCTCGGCGTCGTCGCCGGTTCGCTGGTCTATGGCCTGGTGGCGGGCACCTTCCGCGTCGAAGCCTTCAGTTCGGCGGGGGACATGGGCCGGCACATCCTCGGTGCCCTGCTCATGGGCTTTGGCGGGATCACCGCCTTTGGCTGCACCATCGGCCAGGGTGTTACCGGCATCTCCACCCTGGCCGTGTCCTCGTTCATCGTCCTCGCGGGCATACTGGCAGGCGCGGCCATTACCATGAAAGTGCAGTACCAGTTGATGATGCGCGAAGCGTAGACTGCGCGCTGTGCACATAAAAGCGCCACAAGGCTTTACCCGAACCCGCACCCTCGGCTATAATCTCGCGCTTTCGCGAAGCCGGTAACACTGGGCTCCGAAGGGTCGGTAGCTCAGCCGGTAGAGCAGCGGACTTTTAATCCGTTGGTCCCGAGTTCGAATCTCGGCCGACCCACCAAATACAAAAAGCCACGTTCTGCGTGGCTTTTTTCTTGGCTTGGCCATGTGCAGCCACACCCGCCTGGCCAACCGGCTGACAATTTTCGTCAGTCGGTGACCCCACGGGGCAGGCTGGACACAGACTGTGCGTGAACGCAGGTCTGCTTTTAGGCAGCACCGGTAGGGTTAAAGATGCGCAAACACCAGCATTAGCGCGGGTTTGAGCTTGCCCAGCCCGGATTTCGGCTGCCACCCCTAAAGTTGGCACGGCCAATGCTCGTTAACAGCCAAGACAGGGCAACCTGTTGGACCCAATCAACCCTTCAGGAGTATGAAATGATGATTAAGAAAGTACAACAGGGTTTTACCCTGATCGAATTGATGATCGTGGTGGCGATTATCGGTATTCTGGCCGCGATCGCGATTCCGGCTTATCAGGATTACGTCGCAAAATCGAAAGCAGGCGCTGCTTTGTCGGATATTCGTGGTGGTCTGACAGCCTTTGAACTGCTCGCATCCGAAGATGGCACCATCGACTTGGCAGGTGTCGGATTGGCGTCGGCTACCGGTAACTGCTCCAACATCGCAGTTGCACCCCTTACCGCTACCCCCCCGGGCATCACATGCACCGTCGCCAAGCCCGGCCGTTTGGCGGCTACTACGGGTGGTACCGTCACCATCGCGCTTCAACGCAACAACACAACGGGTCTTTTTACCTGTAAAACGACCGGGTTTGCAGGCGGCGCAACCTCCAAGTTCCTGCCGGCAGGCTGCACCCAGTAAATCCCGGGATTTAGCAATGGCTGGCAGATGTTTTGCGGCCTCCTGCAACAGCGCCACCTTCGGGTGGCGTTGTTGTTTCCGTGATTCAATCCCGACGTCTCGACTATTTTAAGAAGCTGTATGAAAGCACGATGGAAAGAGGGCGTGGCTGTTCTGATGATACTGGCGATCATCGGATTGTATTGGCCGTCGTTGCATGCTCCGATTTTCTTTGACGATATTGCTTACTTCAGGCACAACGGCCTGAACAATCTGTTCATTCAGGGACTGGCATTCGAGCTTCGCCGGCTACCCTATTTTCTGACTGCCTGGGCTGACTTGATCTTCGACGACTCTGTTTTTGCGCAGCGTAGCATCAATGTAGGCTTGCATCTCGTGACCGCGTTTGTGCTGTATGCGCTGGTGAAGCAGGTCAGCAATCATGCCGCGCCGCATCGCAACAACGAACGTGCAGCCGTGGCGGCAGCGTTGCTGTTCCTGCTGCATCCGCTTGCAGTGTATGCCGTGGGTTACTTGATCCAGCGCACCATCCTGATGGCGATGCTGTTTGGCTTGCTGGCGCTCAGCACCTATTTCGATGGTCTGGTCACGCGCAAGAAAACCTATTTTGTATTTTCGGCGCTGTTTTACCTGCTCTCCGCATTCAGCAAGGAGCACGCTGTCCTCATTCCCGCAGCGGCCCTGGCGCTTACGCCGCTGGCCGTGCCGGTCACGCGGCAGACCTGGCGCCAGCTTGTGCTGCCACTTTCCCTGTTTCTGCCCATAGCGATTTGGGTGGTGCTCAAAAGCCAGAGCAATCTTGGCCGGGTCTATGAACCCCTGGTCGAGCAAATGCTTGTTCTGCCTGCCGGTAATGAGAGTGATGCGCCACTCTGGTTGCTGAGCGTAATGACCCAGGCCACGCTGTTCTTCAAATACCTTGTGTTGATGTTGGTCCCCAACCCCGGCTGGATGTCCATAGACATGCGGGTGCCGTTTGCCGAGCATGTCTGGCAGCCCAAGTACGTGCTGGGCGTGCTGGCGCTGACCGCTTATGGGGTTACCGCGTTGCTGTACCTGCTGAAAGGAGGGCGGCGCGGCTTGATCGGGTTTGCCCTGCTGGCGCCGCTGCTGTTGTTTGCAGTGGAGTTCTCTACCGTGAGGCTCCAGGAGCCTTTTGTGCTCTATCGTGCCTATTTGTGGATGCCCCTGCTGTTCCTGCTTGTTCCAGCGCTGACTTATGCGGTTCCAAACAAGTTCTTCTGGCCGGCTATTCTGGCCGTCGCCGTGGCTTTCTCGGTTGCTTCGAGTGATCGGCTGAAAACCTTCTCCAGTAGCCATGCGCTCTGGGATGATGCCGTACTCAAATTGCCCAGTGAACTGGCTCCGGGCTCGGCTCGGGCCTATAACAATCGTGGACTGCAGAATATGCGGCGGGGGGATATACGGGCTGCGATTGCGGATTTCACCCGTTCACTCCGGGTCTATCCGGAATACAAACTGGCGTACCGGAGTCGCGCCTTTGCCTATATGAAACAGGGGGAACACCTGGCCGCAATACAGGACGCGGAAACGATTGTTCGGCTGTATCCGGAAGACCCGAACAATCAGATATTGCTGGGTGCGATCTATCGGGGTGCGGGACAACTCGACAAGGCCATGGCTAATTTCGAGATTGCCTGCAAACGAGGCTTGCTTGTTGGGTGCATTGAATTGGACGAGACGAAGAACCGATACCCGGGCAAGGGCAGCGCGCCATAAGCCTGAGCCATCAAGCGAGAGCGTCACTCCCTGACCGGCTTGATGTCCGTCCCCTGAATTAATAGGGGTGGATTCAACGGGGGATGGACCCCGAGTACTCCGATTTTTTGAACACACAACACACACAGGGTCAGTTCTGCATGCCCTTCTCTTCTTGACAGCGGCATCGGAGCGCGAATAATAGAGCTATCTATTTATATGCAAGAGCTAGCTATGAAAACGGTTCCGGTGTTTGAAGCAAAAAACCGATTCTCGGAATTGATCGCCGCAGTGGAACGCGGGGATCAGGTCACGATTACACGCCGTGGGGTGCCCGTTGCCCGTCTGGTGGCGAAGACGGACGATATCGCTGATGCGCCAGGGCAGCGCCAGCGCGTAGCTTCGGCGCTGGAGCGACTGCGACAGATTCGGGGGATGCTCGAAGGCGACCTGAAGGCGATTGCGCGCGAAGGGCTGGACTGATGGCGTTTGTGCTCGACAATTCGGTTGTGTGCGGCTGGTTTATCGCCAACCAGACCACGGATTACTCCGAGGCGGTTGCAGTGCGCTTGCTGGATGAACAGGCCTACACCCCTGCCTTGTGGCAGCTGGAATTTGCCAATGTGCTGAGAACGGCATGCAAACGGGGTGCGCTTGATGCGCAAGAAGCGCATGAAGTGATCGATCAGGTCGGCACGCTACCTATCCTGGTCGACCGGGATACACCGGGTCCGGCAGCGATCTTGTCCCTGGCGTTACGCTATGACCTGACGAGCTATGACGCTGCCTATCTGGAGCTGGCGCTGCGTCTGCAACTGCCCGTTGCGACTCAGGATGCGGCCCTGATGGAAGCGGCCCGGGCATCCGGGGTGGGGGTATTGAAGCCGACGGTTCGCTGAATCTGAACTTCACTTACTGATCAAACTCATCCCGTCCGTTTCCGCAGCGGATTGCGTGCCGGATCGCCTCGGGTGTAAAGCCCCGGCTTTGCAGGAAGCGGATTTGTCGGGCTTTGTCGGCCGTATGGGTGGGCACTATGCCGAACTTTTTCTGCCACACTGCGCGTGCGCGTTCTGCTTCGCTTACGCTGTTCTCGCGGAGCAATGATTCGATGAGGGTCTCCGGAACGCCGCGCTGCCGCAGGTCGTGCGCCAGTTTCACGCATCCTGCACGCGCGCGATGATCGGCCACATAGCTTTCGGCAAACCGCTGATCCGATAACCAGTTCTTGGCCTCGAAATCATCCAGCACTAACGCGACGGCCTCGGACGCAAACCCGGCCGCCTCCAGTTTGCGCCTCAACTCAAAACGGCTGTGCTCGCGCCGCGCCAGGTAGCCCAGCGCGCGTTCGCGCAGGGTGGCCGGGTCAGGCGTCGATTTCGGCGGCATCCTCGATCATCGCGACAGGGTTGTTGACGCCAACGGCCGCGCGGACTTTGGCTTCGATTTCGGCGGCGATTTCGGGGTGTTCTTTCAGGTATTCACGCGCGTTGTCTTTGCCCTGGCCGATTTTCTCGCCGTTGTAGGCGTACCAAGCGCCGGATTTATCGACGAATTTGTGGTTGACGCCGAGCTCGATGATTTCGCCTTCGCGCGAGATGCCCTGGCCGTACAGAATGTCGAAGAAGGCTTCCTTGAACGGTGGCGAGACTTTGTTTTTGACGACCTTGACCTTGGTTTCGTTGCCGACGATTTCGTCGCCTTTCTTGATCGCGCCGATGCGGCGGATGTCGAGGCGCACGCTGGCGTAGAACTTGAGCGCGTTGCCGCCGGTGGTGGTTTCGGGGTTGCCGAACATCACGCCGATTTTCATGCGGATCTGGTTGATGAAGATCACCAGCGTGTTGGTGCGCTTGATGTTGGCGGTGAGTTTGCGCAGCGCCTGGCTCATCAATCTTGCCTGGAGCCCCATGTGCGAGTCGCCCATTTCACCTTCGATTTCGGCCTTGGGCGTGAGTGCGGCGACCGAGTCGATGACGACCACATCGACGCTGCCGGAACGCACCAGCATGTCGGCGATTTCCAGCGCCTGCTCGCCGGTGTCGGGCTGCGAGATCAGCAGGTTGTCCACGTCCACCCCGAGCTTGGCGGCGTAGGCGGGGTCGAGTGCGTGCTCGGCGTCGATGAACGCAGCGGTGCCGCCGGTTTTCTGCATTTCGGCGATGACCTGCAGCGTCAGCGTGGTTTTGCCGCTGGATTCCGGGCCGTAGATTTCCACCACGCGGCCGCGCGGCAGGCCGCCGATGCCGAGCGCGATGTCGAGGCCGAGCGAACCGGTGGAGACGGCCTGGATGTCGCGCATCACGTCGTGATCGCCCAGGCGCATGACCGAGCCTTTGCCAAACTGTTTTTCGATCTGCGACAGCGCGGCCGACAGCGCTTTCATTTTGTCTTCAGCCAATGCGGGACTTGCCATGGGGTTCTCCTCGGGAAATGGGCAGACCTCGTCTGCATGGATCGAACTCTAGGCTGTATATTTATAGATGTCAATAAAAAATATCATGTACTTAAAAAATACCAAGTAATTCATTGTAAATACCGGTGGCCTCCCTATAATGGCCAAAAAGCGGGGATTTCATAATGATTTCAAAGGAAAAAATGTTGCTGGATGTGAAGTGGGCGACGCGCCAGCGCCTGCATTACATCGAGGTCATGGCCTGGTATGCCGGGGTGGTGACGCGCAGCGACGTGGCGCGCGCCTTCGGCTTGTCGGACCCGGCGGCGACCAAAGACCTGAAGCTGTATGGCGATCTGGCTCCGGGTAATCTGGTCTACAACCCGGCGGTGTTCGGTTTTGTGCCATCGCCGGGCTTTGTCGCGGTATTCGCGGATTTGTCACCCGCTGCGGCCTTGCCGACCATTGCGGCCAACCTTGCCGTAGCGAACGGGCCCTACGGGCGCGATCTGATCTACGGTCTGGCCACAGCAAGCCTGCCCTTGCCGGCGCGCCTGCCCGACCACGACACGCTCGCGCAGATCACCCGCGCGATGCTCGGCCGCCGGCAGCTGCGCGTGGAGTATCGCTCGCTATCGGGCAGCGAACGCGGCGCTTCGCGCCTGCTCGAACCGCACACGCTGGTGGACACCGGCCTGCGCTGGCATGTGCGCGCCTACAGCGCCGACACCTGTGATTTTCGGGATTTCGTGCTGTCGCGCATCGTCGCGGCGGAATGTCTGGAAACACCGGCCGAGTCGAGCGAAGCCTATGACGACGACTGGGTCGAATGGGTGCAGTTGCAACTTGCGCCACACCCGGGACTGGACGCCGAGCGGCGCGCGAGTCTGCTGTTTGATTACGGGGCTGCGGGCGACATCATCGAAATGCCCGTGCGCCGTGCCCTGCTGGGGTATGTGTTGCAGCGGTTGGCAGTGGATACCACGCGGGATCATTCGATGAACCCTTACGCCTGGCAACTGGTGGTGGTGAACCGCGATGAAATCGAGCCGTTTGCGGCGTGGGCGTTTTAGGGATGCGCTGACATATCAACTGCTCTGGATTGCTTCGGCTTCGCCTCGCAATGACGAAATTTGAATGTATGGGTATGCCCTTGTGTGTGAGGGTGCGAAGCCGAGGTGGCGCCTGCGTCTATCCGATCAGTTCGATCATGCCGCGCAAGGCCGCCGCGACGGCGCGCGAACGGATTTCCTCGCGGTCGCCATCAAGCCGGCACACCGATGACATCAGCGTGCCATCGTTCAACGCCCAGCCGTAGCACACCATGCCCACCGGTTTTTGCGGGGTGCCGCCGTCGGGTCCGGCGATGCCGCTGACGGCCAAGGTGGCGTGCACCGGGCTGCGCATCAGCGCGCCGTGAGCCATGGCGCGGGCGGTTTCTTCGGAGACAGCACCGTAGGTGGCAAGGGTGTCGGCGGGCACGCCGAGCAGATCGACCTTGGCGGCGTTGGCATAGGTGATGAAGCCGCGCTCGTACCAGGCCGAGCTGCCGGGAATCGCGGTGAGCACTTCGCCGATCCAGCCGCCGGTGCATGATTCCACGGTCGCGATCATCCAGCCGCGCGCGCGCAGTTTATCGCCCAGTTCTGCTGCCAGCCTGCGCAGTTCGTCATCACTTACACGAGCCATTGCATCCCTTTCAGTACGGCGATGGCGTAACCCGCCGCCAGCAGATCATCAAACATCACACCCAGGCCATTTTTCAGTCGCCGGTCGAAATAGCCGATCGGCCACGGCTTGAGGATATCGAACAGGCGGAATAGCGCAAAGGCCAGTGCCATCCACCCGCCGCCCGGTGGCGTAAAAAGCAGCACCAGCGCAAAGGCAACGATTTCGTCCCACACCATGCCACCGTGGTCGGCCACGCCCAGCGCGCGCCCGGTTTTAGCGCAGGCCCAGATGCCGATGAGAAACGCGGCCAGGATGAGCACCAGCTGGTTGGCGAGGTCGGGTGCAAGGGCAATAACCAGCCAGTACAGCGGCAATCCGAGCACCGTGCCGACCGTGCCGGGGGCTTTGGGGGCCAGCCCGCTACCCAGACCCAGTGCGATCAGATGCGCCGGATGGGCGAACAGGAATTTGAAGTCAGGCTGCAAAGTGGTCATAGCCGGTGCGTGCGAGGCTGACAGGCTGGCCGTCGGCGTCATGGATGACCAGCCCCGGCGCAGCCGTGATCTGGCCAATGCGGCTGACCGCAACCCCGGCGCTGGCAGCGGCGGCCAGCACCGCGTCCCGCTGCTGGGACGACGCGGTGAAGCACAGTTCGTAATCGTCGCCGCCGGCGAGGATGCACTCGCGCGCGACGGCGTCGTGCAGATATTGTTGCGTGACCGGCAGGGTCGGCACGGCGGTGAAATCAATTACCGCGCCGACCTGCGACTGTTTGAGGATGTGGCCAAGGTCGGCTGCCAGCCCGTCGGAAAGATCAATCGCGCTGCTGGCAATGCCGCGCAGCGCGATCCCCAGCGCGACCCGTGGCGTGGGCAGATACAGCGCGGGCAGCACGCGGGCGGCGTCGATCTGTTCCATGAACAAGCGACTCTGGCGGTACGCCAGCGCCAGCGCTGCCGAGCCGATGACCCCGGATACCCACACGTCGTCGTCCACGCGTGCGCCGTCACGCCGCAGCGCCGCGCCAGCGGGAATTTCGCCGATGGCGGTGATGCTGATGGCGAGTGTGCCGCGCGTGGTGTCGCCGCCGACGAGTTCGATGCCGACGCTATCCGCCATGCGAAAAAAACCACGGGCAAACGCGGTCAGCCAGGCGTCGTTGACCTCGGGCAGGGCAATCGACAGCGTCGCCCAGCGCGGTGTGGCGCCCATCGCCGCGAGGTCGGACAGATTGACCGCGAGTGATTTATGTCCCAGACCGGCCGGGCTGTCCTGCGGCGAAAAATGGCGGCCTTGCAGCAGCATGTCGGTGGTGACCGCCAGCGTCATCCCGGGGGTGGGCGCGAGCAGCGCGCAGTCGTCACCCACCCCCAGCAGGGCACCGGGCGTGGCACGGCTGAAGTGGCGGGCAATGAGATCGAATTCGGGAGACATGTCGCTGCGATGCGCGGGTGGTCATTTCCCGCGTGGGGGAGCTGCTGCCAGTTCGACCGCACGCACCTCCTGCGCCAGCTTGTCGAGCACGCCGTTGACATACTTGTGGCCATCGGTGCCGCCGAATTTCTTGGCCAGTTCGATGCTTTCATTGATGACGACCCGGCAAGGCACATCGGGGCAGTGCAGCAGTTCGAACGCGCCGATGAGGAGGATGCCGCGCTCGATCGGCGAAAGCTCGCCCAGCGGGCGGTCGAGCAGGGGCGTGAGGCGCGAAGTCAGCATGTCTTCTTCCTTCAGCACGCCACGCAGCAGGATGCCGAAAAAGGCTTCGTCGGCCCGCCTGAATTGATCGTCTTCACGCAGATTGGCTGCAATGAGTGTGATATCAGCGCCGCCGACCAGCCAGGCATACAGGCCCTGCAGGGTGAATTCGCGGGCGACTTTGCGGGAACCGGCCATCTCAGATGCGCCTCAAGAGGTTGGCCATTTCGATTGCAACGCGCGCGCCGTCGGCGCCTTTTTCGGAGATGCGGAGCTGGGCCTGTGCTTCGTTTTCCACCGTGAGGATGACGTTGGCGATGGGGATGCCGGTTTCGAGCTGCACGTCGGTGATGCCGCGCGACGATTCGTTGCAGACGATTTCGAAATGGTAGGTGTCGCCGCGAATGACGCAGCCAATGGCGATCAAGGCATCGTAGCGCCCCGACTGGGCCAGCTTTTGCAGCGCCAGCGGCTGTTCCAGCGCGCCGGGAACGGCATGGCGTTCCAGCACCGTGACGCCGAGCTTGCCGAGTTCGTGAACGCAGGCATCATGAATCGCTTCGCAGATGGCTTCGTTGAAGCGGCAGACGACCAGGCCGATGCGAAGACCCTTGCCGTCAAGCAGCGGATCGTTGGGAGCGTAACTGCCGTGGATACCCATGGTGTCAGACCTTGTCGAGATAGCCGGTGACTTCGAGGCCGAAGCCGTCCATCGCCGGCATTTTGCGGGGACTCGCCAGCAGTTTCATTTTGCCGACGCCGAGGTCGCGCAGAATCTGCGCGCCGATCCCGTAGTCGCGCAGATCGAACTTGCGGTCGGCAACGGGCGAGATGCGTGCTGGATGCACACGGGCCAGCAGCGCGTCAGCGGTTTCCGGGCGATGCAGTAAAACCAGCACCCCGGACGGTGATGCGGCGATGCGTTCCATCGCCCCCATGATGGGCCAGGAATGCCCGCCGCCGGTGACGTCGAGAAAATCCATCACGGAGAGCGGTTCGTGTACCCGCACCAGCGTTTCCCGGTCGGCGTGGATGTCGCCCTTGACCAGCGCGAGATGGGTCTCGCGCGCGCTGGTGTCGCGATAGGCGATCAGGCGAAACGCGCCGTAGACCGTCTGGATCAAGCGGTCGGCCGCGCGCTCGACCAGACTTTCGGTCTGGTTGCGGTAATGGATGAGATCGGCGATGGCGCCGATTTTGAGGCCGTGTTCCTGTGCGAACGGGATCAGGTCGGGCAGGCGCGCCATGCTGCCGTCGTCCTTGAGGATTTCGCAGATCACCGACGCCGGTTCCAGCCCCGCCAGCGCAGCGAGGTCGCAGCCTGCTTCAGTGTGGCCGGCGCGCACCAGCACGCCGCCGGGCTGGGCGCGCAGCGGGAAGATATGGCCGGGCTGGATGATGTCGGCAGGCACGGCGTCGCGCTTCACTGCGGCCTGGATGGTGACCGCGCGGTCGGCGGCGGAAATGCCGGTGGTCACGCCCTCGGCGGCTTCAATCGAGACGGTGAACGCGGTGCCGTGCGGCGTCTGGTTGTCGCTCACCATCTGCTTCAGGCCGAGCTGGCGGCAGCGCGCGTCAGTGAGCGTGAGGCAGATCAGGCCGCGGCCGTATTTCGCCATGAAATTGATCGCGTCCGGCGTGGCGAATTCGGCGGCCAGCACCAGGTCGCCCTCGTTTTCGCGGTCTTCTTCGTCCACCAGCACGACCATGCGGCCGGCCTTGAGTTCGGTGACGATTTCCAGGGTGGAGGCAAGGCTCATCTTCAGTGGGGGTCGGTGGGGTTCATGAATTGCGACATGCGTTCGACATAGCGCGCGATCATGTCAACTTCGAGATTGACGCGGCTGCCCGCTGCCAGTTGTTGCAGCGTGGTCATCGCCAGCGTGTGGGGAATGAGGTTGAGCGTGAAACGTGTGGCGTCCACCGTGTTGACGGTGAGCGATACGCCGTTGACGGTGATTGAGCCCTTGCGCACGATGTAGCGCGCCAGTTCGGGCGGTGCGTCGATTTCCAGGCGGTGCGATTCGCCCACCGCAGCAAAATGCAACACCGTACCCACGCCGTCGACATGCCCCGACACCAGATGCCCGCCGAGACGGTCGGCCAGGCGCAGGGCTTTTTCCAGATTGACTTCGGCAAGCGGCGCAAATCCGGTGGTGCAGCGCAGGGTCTCGGCCGAGACCTCCACGGTAAAACGCTCTGCTGTCAGTGCGACGGCGGTGAGGCACACGCCGTTGACCGCAATACTGTCACCCGTGGTCACATCCTCCAGACTCAGCCCGCCCGCCGCTATCACCATGCGCGCATCTGCGCCGCGCGCGTCATATTGCTCGATGCGGCCTATGGCCTGGATGATGCCAGTGAACATGCGGGTTTAAAGAGCGGGCTGTGGAGCCCGCCATTGTAGGCGTTTAGCACGGTGGGGTGAACCACCCGGTGAGCTGAATTTGCGGCTGGAGCGGGTGGCCGACCCCGGCATGGGTGGATTCAGCGTGGCCGCAGTGTGAGTCGCAAATCGTCGCCGATCTGGCGCACATCGGCCAGCTTGAATCGTGCGGCATCGGCCAGCGCGGATACCGACGGCATGGCGAACAGCCCGCGTGCGTGATCGCCCAGCCCGAACGGCGCGATATAGGCGACCCATTCATCGACCCGGCCAGCGGCGAGCAGGGCACCATTCAGTGTGGCTCCGGCTTCGACATGAATTTCGTTGATGCCACGCTGTGCCAGAAGGTCCAGCAGTGCGTCAAGATCGACGCGACCTTCAGCGCCCGGCAACACGACGACTTCGGCGCCTGCCGCTTCAAGCGCCGCCTGGGCATGGGGGTCGGCGTGATGGCAGGCGATCAGCGCGGGCAGGATTGCGGCGGAGGGCGGTGTGCGCAGGCTGGAATCGACGATGATCCGCAGCGGCTGGCGGCCGGTATCGAAATCGCGCACAGTCATGCGCGGATCGTCGGCCAGTACCGTGCCGCTGCCGGTGAGTATGGCGCACGCCCGGGCGCGCCAATGCTGGACATCGGCGCGTGCCGCTTCGCCGGTGATCCACTGTGACGCACCGCTGGCCAGCGCGGTTTTGCCGTCCAGCGTGGATGCGGTTTTGAGGCGAACCCAGGGACGCTGTCGGGTCATGCGCGAAACAAATCCGGGGTTGAGTGCGTGCGCTTCCGCTTCCATCAATCCGGTTTCGGTCACGATGCCTGCCTGCTTCAGCTGATCCAGACCGCTGCCTGCGACGAGTGGATTCGGATCCATCATCGCCGCAACGACACGCGCAACCCCTGCCTGAATCAGGGCGGCCGCACAGGGCGGAGTGCGGCCATGGTGTGAGCAGGGTTCCAGCGTGACATAAACCGTGGCCCCCTGTGCGGCCGGGCCGGCCTGCTGCAGGGCATGGATTTCGGCGTGGGGCGTGCCTGCACGCTGATGCCAGCCTTCGCCGATGATCTGGTCGTTGCGGGTGATGACACAGCCAACACGCGGATTGGGATGTGTGGTGTACAGCCCGCGGGCTGCGAGCTGCAAGGCATGAGCCATGCAGGCATGGTCTGCTGCGGAAAAAGCCGTTGCGGACACGACAGGCTACTCGAACAGATCGTCCACGCCCTGCGAAGGCGCGCGTTCCAGGTCTTGCAGCATTTCACGGAAATCGTCGGGTTCCTGAAAGCTTTTGTAGACCGAGGCAAAACGGATATAGGCGATCTTGTCGAGTTTTTTCAGTTCCAGCATGACCAACTCACCAATCTCGCGCGCGGGCATTTCGCGCACGCCCCGGGTGAGCAGACGCTGGTGGATACGCGCGACGGCGGCATCGACCAGTTCGGTGGAAACCGGACGCTTGTGCAGCGCACGCCGAAACCCTTCGCGCATTTTCTGCTCGGAAAAGTCCTCCCGCATACCGTTGCTCTTGACGATTTGCGGCGGCCGCAGCTCCGCCGTTTCAAAAGTCGTGAAGCGCTTGTCGCAAGCGGTACAGCGGCGGCGGCGGCGAATGGAATCCCCCGGTTCGCTGACGCGCGAGTCGATGACCTGGGTATCGAGCGAACCGCAGAAAGGACATTTCATGGGTCAGCCGTCCGCTGTGCGTCGCTTAGCCATACACCGGAAACCGGGCCACCAGATTCGCCACATCAAGTTTGACCCGCTGAAGCACCGCTTCATCGGCAGGGGCGTCGAGCACATCGGCGATCAGATGGGCGAGCTGTTCGGCTTCGAGTTCCTTGAAGCCGCGCGTGGTCATCGCCGGGGTGCCGATGCGGATGCCACTGGTGACGAAGGGTTTCTGCGGATCGTTGGGGATGGCGTTCTTGTTGACCGTGATGTGGGCGCGACCGAGCAGCGCTTCGGCTTCCTTGCCGGTGAGATTCTTGGCGCGCAGATCGACCAGGAAGACGTGGCTCTCGGTGCGGCCGGAGACGATGGCGAGACCGCGTTCGACCAGCACCTTGCACATCACCAGCGCGTTATCGATCACCTGTTCCTGATAGTGCTTGAATTCTTTCGATGCCGCTTCCTTGAACGCCACCGCCTTGCCGGCGATGACGTGCATCAGCGGGCCGCCCTGCAGGCCGGGGAAGATCGCCGAGTTGATCGCCTTCTCGTGCTCGGCGCGCATCAAAATGATGCCGCC
>JAJXUA010000031.1 GCA_021783275.1 Pseudomonadota bacterium | reverse complement strand
GGTGCAACGTCAGCCGGGTGCCAATACCGTGGAAGTCGCCGAACGCATCCGCGCCATCCTGCCGCAGATCGAAATGGATTTACCGGACGGCGTCAGTCTGGAAATCCACTCCGACCGTTCGCGTTTCGTCAAAGACTCGCTGCATGAAGTGAACTTCACCCTGGTGCTGGCGCTGGGCCTGGTGATCCTGGTCATCTTCGCCTTCCTGCACAACGTGCGCGCCACGCTGATTGCGGCGCTGGTGCTTCCGAGTTCGCTGCTCGGCACCTTTGCCTTCATGCATCTGGCGGGCTACAGCCTGAATAACCTGTCACTGATGGCGATTACGCTGGCGATCGGTTTTGTGGTGGACGATGCGGTGGTGGTGATCGAAAACATCGCGCGTCATCTCGACATGGGCAAGTCGCGTGTGCAGGCGGCGCTGGATGGTGCGGGCGAAATCGGTTTCACCGTGGTGTCGATGACGATATCGCTGGCCGCCGTATTCCTGCCGATCCTGTTCATGGAAGGCATGATCGGACGGCTGTTCCAGGAATTTGCCGTGTCGATCGGCGTGGCCGTGATGCTGTCGGGCGTGGTGGCGCTGACGCTGACCCCGATGCTGTGCGCGCGCGGCCTGTCGCATCAGGAAATCAACAACCCGGTCTCGCGTGCGTTCGATAATACCTTCAACCGGTTTCGCGACTGGTACGGTGAGTCGCTGCGCGCGTCGATGCGCCATCGCGGGGCCATGCTGCTGCTGTCGCTGATTGTGCTGGTGGCCATGGGCTGGCTGGCAGGACAGGTCAAGCAGGGTTTCATTCCGCGCGTCGATTCGGGGATGATCTTTGCCAGCGTGCAGTATCCCGAAGGCATACCGTTCGAAGAACTGTCGCGCCGCCAGCAGCAGATTGCTGCGGTTGTGGCGCAACATCCGGCGGTCGAAGGCATGATGTCGTCGGCCGGGCAGGGCGGCGGCGGCGTCAGCGGCGGCAACGTCGGGCGGCTGGTGATCCGGCTGACTCCGCGCGATACGCGCAATAGTGCGGATGCAGTCATCGACGAACTGCGTGCAGCCACCCGCAAGATCAGCGGCGCGAGCGTGATGCTGCAAAATCCGGCATCGATCAACGTCGGTTCGATGATGTCGTCCAGCGATTACCAGATCACCCTGACCTCGGGTAATTTCGAGTCGCTCAAGGTCGCCTCGGCGGCAGTTGAAAAGGCGCTCGAACCCCTGACCGTGATCGAAGACGTGGACAGTGACCTCGAACTGCGCAATCCCGAACTCCAGGTCGTACTCGATCCGCTGGAATCTGCGCGGCTGGGCATCGACGCCCGGCAGGTGCAGCAAACCCTGTACGACGCGCTGGGCGGGCGGCGCATCAGTGAAATCTACGGCACCAGCGATCAATACACCGTCAGCGTCAAGGCGCTACCCGAAGCCCAGCTCGACCCGGCGATCATCGGCCAGTTGCCGATCCGCACCACCTCGGGCGAGCTGACCCGGCTGGATGCCGTGGCGCATGTCGTCGCCGGGGTCGGGCCCATCGCGGTGCATCACTACGGCCAGCAACCGGCCGTGACGCTGTCGTTCAATCTTGCGGCCGGGGCCTCGCTCAACGAAGCGCTGGCGCAGGCGCTGGACACCACGAACGCCGCCCTGCCGGCCGATGTGACCGCGCAGCTTTCGGGCTCGGCGCAAAAATTCCAGGAATCCACCGTCACGCTGCCCCTGCTGCTGCTGTTTACCGTGCTGGTGATTTACATGGTGCTGGCGGTGCTGTACGAACACCTTGGCCATCCGCTCACCATCCTGACGGCGCTGCCACTTGCGGGCTTTGGCGCGCTGCTGGTGCTGCTGCTGGCGGGGGAAGAACTCAATATCTTCAGCTTCGTCGGCATCATCCTGCTGGTCGGGCTGGTGAAGAAAAACGGCATCATGATGATCGACTTCGCGCTGACCCGCGAACGCGCCGGGATGAAACCGGAAGAAGCCATTATCGAGGCGTGCATGGTGCGCTTGCGTCCTATCATGATGACCACCTTTGCCGCCATCTTTGCCACCCTGCCCATCGCCATCGGCTTTGGCGCAGGCGGGGAAGCACGCCGACCATTGGGCATCGCGGTCGTCGGCGGTTTGCTGTTTTCGCAAATGCTCACGCTGTACATCACGCCCACCTTCTACGTGAGCATGGCGCGGCTGTCGGAACGCCTCAAAAACCGGCGCAAGAGCGGAGCATCAGGCACGGGTTGAGAGACTCTAGCAGTTCGAACACGCCTCCACCGGCAGGCCGCGCGCCAGCCAGCCGGGGCCTGCGCCGCTACCGGCCATGCCTTCCGTGACGTTGTAGACACGGGTATATCCGGCTTCCGTCAAGGCCCGCTGCATCTGCGTGGTGCGGTTGCCGGTGCGGCAGATCAGACCAATGGGGGCATCCTTGTTGCCATCGACTTCGGCTTCCACCTGTTGAATAAATCCGGCCGTGCCCTGCGGATGCGCCATATTGATTTGCAGCGCGCCCTGCGCCACGCCGGTCTGCTTCCATTCGTCGGGGCGACGGATGTCAATCAGCGTGAGCGTGCCGGCCTGCGACTGCGCATAGGCATCAGGCGCGGAAAGGGCAGGGCCGCTTTCGCCGGAACACGCGGTGGTAGACAGCAGCACCAGACTGATGGCGGCAAGGGCGTATCGTTTCAATGGCATGGGATGACCTGTAGGGCAAAGAAAAATGAGGCAATAAGGCGAAGTTACGCGCGGGAAGTTCCTCGGTTGCCGCGCGGGCCTCTGTGGGGTGTCGGCGGCTATCCGGGAATCAGCAATCCGGACAGGCTTGCAGCGGCAGCCCGCGTGCAATCCACCCCGGCCCGGCGCGGTTGCCGGCCATGCCTTCGCTGATGTTGTAGACCCGGGTGTAGCCCGCGTGCTGCAACACCTGCTGGGCATTGCGGCCGCGATTGCCCGCCAGGCTCAGCAGACCGATGGGATGCTGCTTGTTGTCCTTCATCAGCGCATTGACCTTGGCGACAAAGCCCGCCTCACCCTGGGCCTGCGTCATGTCGATGCGCGCTGCCTCGGCGGCGACGCCGGTGTCGCGCCATTCGGATGGATGGCGAATGTCGATCAGCATCAGCGTGCCCGCCTGGGCCTGGGCATAGGCTTCCGGTGCCGTCAGTTCCGGGCCCTTCTGCCGTGAACAGGCGCTGCTGGCCAGCAATGCAAAGGCGAACAGGACGGCAAGGGGCAGACGACAGGCGGGCATGACGGGTGCAGGAATTCGGGCGGATGCAGCAGTGTAGCGATACTCGAAGCCGGACGGTAGCGCCCGGATAGCCAGCATCGGCCAGTTCGGCGAGAATGCCGCATGGATATCTTCCGGCGGTTTCACCTGCAATGTGCGCGGCGTCTGCCTGCGCTGCCTGCTGACCATCCGTGTTCACGGCTGCACGGCCATTCGTTCGAAGTGGAACTGACGCTGAGCGGTGCCGTCGATCCGGTCACGGGCTGGGTGCTGGATTTTGCGGACATCGAGGCTGCCTGGCAGCCGATACACCAGGCACTGGATCACCGTTACCTGAACGATATCGCGGGGCTGGACAATCCCACGAGCGAGCGGCTGGCGATGTGGCTATGGGCGCAGATCAAACCGGCCTTGCCGGGTTTGTCGCAAATACAGGTGATGGAAACCCACGACTCGGGCTGTGTGTATCGCGGTCCGGCGTAAGCCTTGCGCCGGACACGTGAGTCAGGCGCTCCCCCGCACCAACTTGTAGCGTAACAGCCTGCCTGTGCACTCTTCGTGGTCATGGGGCCTAGTCCAAATGGGTGGGTGTTTCACCAACCCATTGAATACATTGATGATCAATGTCATGGCATAAAGTCTGCTCGATCAGGGGCGAGGAGTTTCCATGTCTGTTGTGTCATCTGTCTGTTGCTACTGCGGTACCGGTTGCGGGGTGCTGATCGGCGTTGACGCCGGAAAAATGACCGGCGTGACCGGTGATCCAGCGCATCCGGCCAACTTCGGCAAGCTCTGCACCAAGGGCGCGACGCTGCACTTGACGATGCAGGCGTCGGGACGCTTGCAGTACCCCGAAATGCGGACGTCGCGCACGGATAAACGCACCCGTGTCCACTGGGATGCGGCGCTGGAGACCATCGCCGAAAAATTCCGTGCGGTCATCGCCGAGCACGGGCCGGATGCGGTCGCGTTCTACGGCTCGGGCCAGCTCACGACCGAGGCGTATTACACGTTCAACAAGCTCGCCAAAGGTCTGATCGGCACCAACAATCTCGATACCAATTCGCGCCTGTGCATGTCGTCTGCGGTGGCGGGTTACAAGGCCACACTCGGCACCGATTCGCCGCCGGGCTGTTACGACGACATCGATGTGGCCGGGACGATCCTGATCGCCGGGTCGAACACGGCGTACGCGCACCCGATTCTGTATCGCCGCATCGAGGCGGCCAAGGCGGCCAACCCGAACCTCAAAATCATCGTCGTCGACCCGCGCCGCACCGACACCGCGGCTGACGCCGACCTGCATCTGGCGATCCTGCCGGGCACCGACGTGGCGCTGTTCCACGGCATGCTGAACGTGCTGTTGTGGGAAGAAAAAATCGACCGCGCGTACATCGACGCGCACACCGAAGGCTGGGCGGCGCTGCGCGACACCGTCCGCGATTACACGCCGGACAAGGTCGCGGCGATTTGCGGCGTCGCGGCGGACGACATCGTGCTCGCGGCGCGCTGGTTCGCCGAGGGGCCGACGCTCTCGCTGTATTGCCAGGGGCTCAATCAATCAAGCTGCGGCACGGATAAAAACGCCGCGCTGATCAACCTGCATCTGGCGACCGGGCAAATCGGCAAGCCGGGTGCCGCGCCGCTCTCGCTCACCGGCCAGCCGAACGCGATGGGTGGGCGCGAAGCCGGCGGCATGGCAAATCTGCTCTCGGGTCATCGTGATCTGGCGAACCCCGAACACCGAGCCGAAGTCGCGCGGCTGTGGGGGATCGACGCCGTGCCCGCCACGCCGGGCAAGACCGCGGTGGAGCTATTCCAGGTGATCGAACGTGGCGAAATCAAGGCGGTGTGGATCGTCGCGACCAACCCTGCGCAGTCGCTGCCGGATCAGGCGCAGGTGCGCCGTGCGCTGGAAGCGGCCGAGCTGGTCGTGGTGCAGGAGGCCTTCGCCGACACCGAGACCTGCGCCTACGCCGACGTGCTCTTGCCCGCCACTGCGTGGGGCGAAACCGACGGCACGATGACCAATACCGAGCGGCGGATTTCGCGCGTACGCGCCGCCGTGCCGCCGCCGGGCGAAGCGAAACCCGACTGGCGCATCGTTTGTGATTTTGCAAAAAAGCTCTACCCGGAGCGCGGCGCGCGGTTGTTCGGTTTCGATTCTGCCGAAGCGATTTTCAACGAGCACCGCGAGACCACGCGCGGCCGTGATCTCGACATCACGGGTTTGAGTTACGCGCTGCTCGACGCCGCGCCGCAGCAATGGCCTTTTCCCGAAGGGGCGACCACCGGCAAGGCGCGGCTGTTCGACGACGGCGTGTTTCCGACCGCGTCGGGGCGTGCGCGCTTTGCCGCCGCGCCCTATCTGGCCGTCGCCGAGCCCATCGACCCGCGCTACCCGCTGCGGCTCAACACCGGCCGACTGCGCGACCAGTGGCACGCGATGAGTCGCACCGGCCGCGTCGCGCGCTTGTTCGCCCACGCCGACACGCCGACCTTGAGCATGGCGCAGCGCGACATGGACATGCGCCGTCTGAAAAACGGCGATCTCGCGCGCGTCAAAACCCGCCGCGGCGAACTCGTCATCGCGGTCGAAGCGAGCGAAACCGTGCGCCCCGGTCAGTGCTTCATGCCGATGCATTGGGGTGGGCGTTTCATGGCGGGTACGGGTGTGAACACGCTGACGTTGCCGGTGACCGACCCGGTGTCGAAGCAGCCCGAACTCAAACACGCCGCCGCGCAGGTCGGCAAAATCGAGCTGCCGTGGACGATGGCGGTGATCGTCGTCGGCGACAGCGCCCAGGGTCGGGATGGGGCTTGGCTGTTGGACGCGGCGCAGCCTCTGCTGCGCGCATGCAGCTACGGCGCGGCCGGGCTCGCCGGGCGCGAGCAGGACGTGATGACGCTGCGGCTCGCAAATGCCGAAGCGATCGCCCCGGCCCTGATCGCCGATCTCGACGCCGCGTTGGGGCTCGACGACATCCTGAACGTCCTGCAGTACGAAGACCGTCCGCGCGGCATTTCCAAACGCGCGCGCATCAAGGGCGGCAAGATCGTCGCCGCGCGGCTGACCGGTGAAACCGCCGCGTTCGAATGGTTGCGCGACGCGGTGGTCGCGGGGTCGGAAGCCGCGAGCGTGCGCAACTGGATACTTGCGCCGCTCGCGCAAGCACCGGTCGGCGGTGTGTCGCGCGGGCGCGTCGTGTGCAATTGCCTCAACGTGTCCGAACCCGAGATCGTTGCGGCGATTACGGGCGGGGCCGATCTCGCCGCGTTACAAAGCACGTTGAAATGCGGCACCGAGTGCGGCTCGTGCGTGCCGGAATTGAAGCGGCTGCTGGCGACGACGCGAGCAGTACCGAGTCAGGCGGCGGCATGAAAAATCATCCTGCATACCTCACCCCAGAGGCACAGAGACAGAGAGAAAAGCAGGATGCCCTTCAACCCGCTTTCACCCGTCGCATGACCCGGAAGCGGTCCGCGACGCCCTGTTTTTCCTCTGTGCCTCTGTGGTTCAGTCGGTTTTTTCAGGAATCCACGAAACTCAATGGCGGGTTTCTCGTTTCAATTCGCGCACATCGAAATGCGCCTGCTGACGGGATACGACCATGAGTTACGCTGCCTTGATACGCCGGATTGAATCGGGCGAAGGTCTGGATTACGTCGAGGCCCGTGCGCTGGGCGCAGCGTTGCTCGATGGCGGCGTGCCGGAACTGGAGACGGCGGCCTTCCTGGTGTCGTTTCACCAGCACGATCCGGGTCTGGATGCCTGGCTCGGTCTGCATGCGGCACTGGCCGAACGCCTGCCTGCTTTTACCGCACCGCCGAGTGCGTATCGCACGGTGGTGCTGCCCACCTACCACGGTACCCGCACCCATCCGCATCTCACACCGCTGCTGGCGCTGTTGCTGAAAAGCTTCGGCATTCCCGTGCTGATCCATGGCGTGCTGGAAGGCGGCGGCGGGACGGCGGCAGCCTACGTGCTGCGCGAACTGGGGGTGATGCCCTGTGCTTCGACCGCGCAGGTGAATGCGGCGCTGGAACACGACGGCATCACCTTTGCGCCGGTGGCCCTGCTCAGCCCGGGCCTGGCGGCGTTGCTGGCCTTGCGTTCGCGGCTGGGCATCGACGGCATGGTGACGCGACTGGCCCTGCTGGCCGATCTGCTCGGGCCGCAGTCGCTACGCATCACTCCGCTGACGCAGGCAAGCGATCTGACGTCGGCCTGTGCCGTACTCGAAGCGCTGGGCGGCCATGCCTTGCTGCTGCAAGGCTGTGAAGGGGAAGCGTTTGCCGATCCGGCCTTGCGGCCCGACATGCTGCTGATCCAGGACGGCCAGATCGAACAGGTCTACGAAGCCCAGACGCTATCGGCCTTGCCGCCCAACCTGCCGCCCCCGGACGCACGCAGCACCGGAGCCTGGATACAGCGGGTGATGCGCGACCATCTGCCTTTGCCGCTGCCGATCCGCAATCAACTGGCGGTATGCCTGTATGCCGCCGGGTATACCGACGATCTGAACCAGGCACGGGCGATCACCGCCATCAACGGGTTCGGGCGCGTGGCGGCCTGATTCATAAATGGTGCAGAAAGTCTTCCGATGCACCGCTTAGGTGCATCTTTTTCAGATGCTCGAAACGCTACTTGAACGCAAGCCAATAGCAGGCAAGGGCTGAGGCGTAGTTACCGATGTTGGCATATCAATTGCTTTTACTCCGTTAAAGCAGGACCGAGTGCAACGGCGTATTTCGGTCATCACTGGGATAGTTTTACCTGGAGTGGTGAGATGGATATGCACGCACCTTTGGAACGCGGCCCCCGCATGAAGCTGGTCATGGTCGGCAACGGCATGGCCGGGGTTCGTACCCTGGAAGAATTACTGAAGCACGCCCCCGAGACCTACGACATCACGGTCTTCGGTGCCGAGCCGCACCCCAACTACAACCGCATTCTCTTGTCGCCGGTGCTCGCGGGCGAGCAGACGGTCGACGACATCGTGCTGAATTCGCTCGACTGGTACGCCGAGCACAACATCACCCTGCATCTGGGCAAGAAGGTCACGAAGATCGACCGCACCGCCCGCAAGGTCATCGCCGACGACGGCACCGAAGCCGACTATGACCGCCTGCTGCTCGCGACCGGCTCGAACCCGTTCATCCTGCCGGTTCCCGGCAAGGACTTGCCCGGCGTGATTTCTTTCCGTGACATCGCCGACGTCGACGCGATGGTGCGCGCATCCAGCCAATACAAACACGCCGTCGTCATCGGCGGCGGCCTGTTGGGGCTCGAAGCCGCCAACGGCTTGATGAAGCGCGGCATGGATGTGAGCGTGGTGCACATCAACGACTGGCTGATGGAACGTCAGCTCGACGAGCCCGCCGCGCGGCTGCTGCAAAAGTCGCTCGAAGAAAAAGGCATGAAGTTTCTGCTGAAAAAGCAGACGGCAGAATTGGTCGCCGGCACCGAAGGTCGCGTGTCCGCGATCAAGTTCAAGGACGGCAGCGAAGCCCCGGCAGACTTGGTCGTCATGGCCGTCGGCATCCGCCCGAATACCGAGCTTGCCGAATCCTGCGGCCTGCACTGCAATCGCGGCATCGTCGTCAACGACACGATGCAGACCTATGACCCGCGCGTGTATTCGATCGGCGAATGCGCCGCGCACCGCGGCATCGCCTACGGTCTGGTCGCGCCGCTGTTCGAGCAGGCCAAGGTCTGCGCGAACCATCTGGCGCACCACGGCATCGGCCGCTACGAAGGTTCGGTCACGTCGACCAAGCTCAAAGTTACCGGGATTGATCTCTTCTCGGCGGGCGATTACATGGGCGGCGAGGGCACCGAAACCATCCTCTATTCCGACCCCATCGGCGGCGTCTACAAGAAACTCGTGCTGCGCGAGAACAAGCTCGTCGGCGGCGTGATGTACGGCGACACCGCAGACGGCGCGTGGTACTTCTCGTTGCTCAGAGACGGCAAGGACATCACCGAGCTGCGTGATCACCTGATGTTCGGTCAGGACCACTGCGGCAACCTCGGCCACGGCGGCATCAACAAGGCCGCCGCGATGACCGACGACATGGAAGTCTGCGGCTGCAACGGCGTGTGCAAGGGCGACATCGTCAAGGCGATCCGCGAGAAGGGCTTGTTCACGCTCGAAGACGTGCGCAAGCACACCAAGGCCTCAAGCTCGTGCGGCTCGTGTACCGGTCTTGTCGAGCAGATTCTCGCCGTCACCGCTGGCGGTGATTACTCGGCCGCACCGAAGAAAAAATCGATGTGCGGCTGCACCGACCACACCCACGAAGCGGTGCGTGCGGCGATCCGCGAGAAGAAATATCTCTCGATCCCGCAAGTCATGACCGAGATGGAATGGGATACGCCGAACGGCTGCGCCTCGTGCCGCCCCGCGCTTAACTACTACCTGATTTCGACCTGGCCGGGCGAAGCGGCGGACGACCCGCAATCGCGTTTCATCAACGAGCGCGCGCACGCCAATATCCAGAAAGACGGCACCTACTCGGTCATTCCCCGCATGTGGGGCGGCCAGACGACGCCGTCGGAATTGAAACGGATCGCCATCGTCGCCGAGAAGTACAACATCCCGACGGTGAAAGTTACCGGCGGTCAGCGCATCGATTTGCTCGGCGTGAAGAAAGAAGACTTGCCGAAAGTTTGGGCCGACCTCGACATGCCGTCGGGCCACGCTTACGGCAAGGCGCTGCGCACGGTCAAAACCTGCGTCGGGTCGGAATGGTGTCGCTTCGGCACGCAGGACTCGACGCAGATGGGCATCGATCTCGAAAAAGTTTTCTTCAAGATGTGGGCGCCGCACAAGGTCAAGCTCGCGGTGTCGGGCTGCCCGCGCAACTGCGCCGAAGTCGCCATCAAAGACGTCGGCATCATCGGCGTCGATTCGGGCTGGGAGATTTACGTCGGCGGCAACGGCGGTATCAAAACCGAAGTCGCGCAGTTCCTCGTCAAAGTCAAAACGCCCGAAGAAGTCATCGAATATTCGAGCGCCTTCCTCCAGCTTTACCGCGAAGAAGCGCGTTATCTCGACCGCACCGTCCATTACCTGGAGCGCGTCGGCCTCGACTACGTGAAGAAGAAAATCCTCGACGACGCCGAAGGCCGACTGGCGTTGCACGAACGCATGATGTTCGCGCTTTCGGTGGAAAAAGACCCGTGGGTCGAGCGCGCCTTCGAAGGCAAGCTCAAGCACGAGTTCGAAGCGCTGGCGGTTTAAACGGGCTGGTCGCGAACGCGTGCGGGCCGGAGCAAGTGCCTCCGTCCGCGCCCACCCGATCAAGCCAATCCGCCACGAGGGGACAGACATGCTATTCGGAAGACAACACAAAAACCCGATCAAGATCGCCGACAAGGGCGTGGTCGAGTGGAAATACACGACCTGCGGCTATTGCTCGACCGGCTGCTCGATCGAAGTCGGGGTGAACCGGCTCGGCGACGCGGTCGCTTCGCGCGGCGTCGCCGGCGCCGACGTGAATCGCGGCAAGCTCTGCATCAAGGGCATTTTCGAGCACGAGCTGTTCGAGTCGGCTGGGCGCGGCGATCAGCCGCAGGTGCGCCGCTCGCGGCTTGATAAATTTCAGTCGACCGATTGGGACAGCGCGCTCGACACGACGGCGAACGAGATCAAGCGCATTCAATCGACGTATGGCCGCGACGCCTTCGCGATCATCTCGACCGGCCAGATCATGACCGAGGAGTTCTACACCCTCGGCAAGCTGGTGCGCGGCGCGATCGGCACCAACAATTACTGCGGCAACACGACGCTGTGCATGGCCTCCGCCGTGTCGGGCTACAAGCGGTCTTTTGGTTCCGACGGCCCGCCGGGCTGCTACGAGGATTTCGAGCACACCGATTGTCTGATGGCCTTCGGCTCGAACCTGCCGGAGCAGCATCCGATCATTTTCTGGCGGCTGAAAATGGCGCTGGAAGCGCGCAAGTTTCCAGTCATCGTCGTCGATCCGCGCGTGACCATGTTCGCGCAGATGGCCGACATCCACCTGCCGATCACGCCGGGCACCGACATCGTGCTGCTGAACGCGATGGCGCATGTGATCCTGAAAGAGAACCTCGCCGACGCCGACTACATCGCGGCGCACACCAACGGTTACGACGACTTCGCGGCGCTGGTCGAGCAATACGATCCGGTGACCGCAGCAAAAGTCTGCGGCATCGACGAAGACACGATCCGCCACGTCGCGCGGCTCTACGCCAGCGCCGGCAAAGCGATGTCGATCTGGACCATGGGTATCAACCAGAGCACGCATGGAAGTGATGGCGTGGTCGCGATCAATAACCTCAATCTGATTACCGGCAATATCGGCAAGCCGGGCTGTACGTCGCTGTCGATCACCGGCCAGGCCAACGCGATGGGCACGCGCGAGTGGGGCTCGACCACGGGCTTGCCGGGCTACCGCTATCTCGACAAGGACGAAGACCGCAAGGCCGTCGCCGATTTCTGGGGCATCGACGCCGAGTTTTTCCCGCGTCACCGGGGGCTGGCGATGACCGACATCCTGCCCGCGATCGAGACGGGGCAGATCAAGGGCTTGTGGCTGGTTGCGACCAACCCGATGACGTCGATGCCGAATACGCCGCGCATCCGCAAGACTTTGGAAAAGCTCGAATTCCTGGTCGTGCAGGACGCGTACCGCGACGTCGAAACCAACGAATACAGCCACGTCTACCTGCCGGCCGCGGTGTGGGCGGAAAAGACCGGCTGCCTCACCAACACCGAGCGCCGCGTCAATCTCGTGACCAACGTGCAAGCGCCGCACGGTGAGTCGAAGCCGGATTTCTGGATCTTCAACCAGATCGCCAAACGCTTTGCTACGGAACGCAAGATTCCGCCTTTCCCCGAGACGACCGAAGGCGCGTTCGAGGAAATGAAAAAGCTCTCCAAAGGCCGGATGCTCGACTACTCGGGCATGAGCTACCCGATGCTCGAAAAACAAAAGGGCGTGCAATGGCCGTGTACCGAAGGTGCATCGACCGGCACGCAGCGGCTCTACGCGGACGGCCAGTTCGAGACCGCCGACGGCCGAGCCAAACTCATCCCGCTGCCGTATATCGAGAACAACGAAGTGCCCGACGACGCGTATCCGTTCTGGCTCAACTCCGGGCGCGTCGTCGAGCATTTCCACACCCGCACGCGCACCGGCAAGATGGGCAATCTGAACAAATTCTCGCCGACGCCGTACATGGAAATGAACCCGGATGCGGCGGCGCGTCTCGGTATCCGCCACGGCGAATACGCCCGCCTGACGACTCGGCGCGGCGACGCGGTGGTGCTGGTGCAGACCACGCAGCGGGTGTCGCCGAACATGGTGTTTATCCCCTTCCACTTCCACGAATGTGTCAATCGACTGACGCTGGGTCTGCTCGACCCGCACTCGCGCCAGCCCGCGTACAAGCAGTGCGCCGCGCGTATCGAGCCAGTGGCGGATCAGTCGGCTGCAGCGGCGCGCAGCGTTGCGGCGCGGGCGTATTGAGGTGGCGGCGATGGCAGGCTTCCACGACAGTGAATACGCTAGTCATGTAGGGCGGATGAGGCCGAAGGCCGTTATCCGCCGCATGTGCCTCGCCCCTGTGGCGGAAGGCGCTGCGCTTTTCCGCCCTACGTTTGGTTTGGTGAATCGTCATGCATAAATTTTTCCGCGCCGAAGAGCGCGACTACGCCAAGTTACCCACGTTCGATCAAGCCGGCGTCGCGCACCCCGAACTCAACCGCTACGGTAAATCCATCCGTCTGGTCGAAGACGACGACCCGCTCGCGGGCAAGTCGCTGCGCATCAACGGCGACGAATCGGTCGGCGACAACCCGAATCGCTACAAGCAGCACGGCTTCTATTTCAACGCCGACAACTGCATCGCCTGCCACGCCTGCGAAGCCGCGTGCTCGGAAAAGAACGACTTGCCAGCGCACATTGCCTTCCGCTCGGTCGGCTACCTCGAAGGCGGTGCGTTCCCGGCGACGACGCGCATGAACATCTCGATGGCGTGCAACCACTGCGACGACCCGGTGTGTTTGAAAGGCTGCCCGACGCGCGCGTACACCAAGTTCGCCGAATACGGCGCGGTGCTGCAAGACCCCGACATCTGCTTCGGCTGCGGCTACTGCACCTGGGTGTGCCCGTACAACGCGCCGCAGCTCGACACCAAGGCCGGCCACGTCAGCAAATGCAATATGTGCGTCGACCGGCTCGAAGTCGGCTTGAAGCCCGCGTGCGTCTCGGCGTGTCTTGCGGGCGCGCTCGACTTCGGCGTGATCGAAACCAAGCCGGACAACCGCGAGAAACTTGAAGCGCAAATCCCCGGCTTCCCGACGCCCGAGATCACGCACCCGAACATCCGCTTCCAGCAGGCGAAGTCCTTGCCGCGCGAAATGCGCCGCACCGACTCGATGCCCTTGCGCTACGTGCGCGAAGGCGAGGGCGCGCACCAGCCGGTGGTCGCCGACGACGGTCGGCCGCGCGCGTGGAACGTGAAAAAACTGCGTTCGCGCGAAGACCCGCTGGTGATCTTTACGCTGGTGTCGCAGCTGGTCGTCGGCGCGTTTTTGCTGCTGTTTCTCGGGGCTGAATTGGGCACGACGCAGCTCGGCGCTGGCTTCGGTTTGGCCGCGCTCGCGCCCGCCGCGCATCCGGTGCTGCACGCGACGCTCTTGGTCGGCCTGCTCGGGATCCAGACGCTCGCGCTGGTGCTGTCGACGCTGCACCTCGGTCGGCCGCACCGCTTCTATCGCGCGTTCAACAACCTGAAATACTCGCCGGTGTCGCGTGAAGTCGCGGCGATTGCGGTCTTCTACAACCTGCTCGGCGGCTACACACTGTTCACCGCGCTCGCCGACGTGTTGGGTTTCCTGCCTGCGGGGCTCGTCGAAGGTCTGGCCACCGCGTGCGGATGGGGCGCGGCCATCGCCGGCCCCGCCGCGCTGTGGTTCATGTCGCGTATCTATCGCATCCCCGCGCGGCCGTTCTGGAACCACTGGCAGGTCGTCAGCGCGTTCTACGGCAACATGCTGTCGCTCGGCGCGCTCGCGGTTGCGCTGCCGTACGCGGCAGTCGGCGAGACCGCGCTGCTGCCAGTCGCCGCCGGGCTAGTCGCCGCCGGGCTCGCGCTGGAAATGCTCGGACTCGTGTTCCACGTGCGCCATCTGCAACACGTCGGCGGCGAAGGCGCAGCGGCGCATTTCCTGCAACGCACCGACTTCGGCAAGACCTGGATCGCGCGCAATGTGGGCCTCGCCGCAGGCTTCGTCGGCGCGGTCGCGCTGGCGCTGATCCCGCCTGCGTCGGGACTTGCCTTCGTCGCACTGCTCACGCTGATCGTCGCCGCGACCGCGCTCGTCGGCCGCGCGCTGTTCTACGTGCTGGTGATCCCGACCACGATGCCGGGCGCGTTCTTCTGGAAGAACAAGGGCTTCGAGGAACACGCGCGCGAAACCGGTCTCGCCAACCTGCCGCAGGTCGGTGTGTTGCCGTCGCTGCATTGAGATAACAGCGCAATGGACACGCTCTATTCATTTCTCGGCGGCTCACGCGGTGCGTGGCGGGTGACTTCGCTGCGCGATGTCTGCGGCGAGGGGCTGCCACCGGTTGAGCGCGTCGAGGTGGTGCAGGGCGGCAGCCTCATGGACGCCGCACTGCCGCCGGCGACCGCGTGGCGGCTGCGCGGACTGACCAGTCATGTGCGCTATGCCGAACGCAGCGAAGTCGATCAGCTTGCGGCGATTCAGCCCGCGACCGGGCGGGTCGAGGCGACCTGTGCCGCGCTGATTCCGATTCGTAAAAAAGCCGCCTGGTGGGCGCTGGCGCAGGACGAGCGCCGTGCCATTTTCGAAAGCGTGTCACACCATACTGAAATTGGCCTGACGTATCTGCCCGCAGTGGCGCGGCGCCTGCACCACAGCCGCGATCTCGGCGAGGCGTTCGATTTCGTGACCTGGTTCGAATATGCGCCCGAACACGCCGTTGCGTTCGAGAAGCTGGTCTATGCCCTGCGCGCAACACCCGAGTGGAATTATGTCGAGCGCGAAGTCGATATCCGTCTGGTGCGTGATGGTCAGCATGCATGAATCCCAACCGTGAACACGCTGGGGTATTGCCCCTCGGGCACGCGCCTGCACCCCAACCCGACCGAATTCGAGGCCGGGATATTCATGGCGGCCTATGGTTCTACGGCACAGCGTCGGCGGCGTGCGCTGGCCATCAGTCTGCTGACCGCGAAACATACCGCGCGCGGCCTGCTGTTCAGCTGGCCAGCCTATGTGCTGGCGCTGGCCGTGTTTCACAGTCAGCAGCTGCATGCGCTGGCGTATCTGCTGTTGCTGGTGCCAGCGCTGATATTGTCGGTCGTGATTCTCGTGCGCGGCGTGCGCGACGACTACCGGCGCTCCGTGCAGCATGTGCTGCTGCCGTCCCGTTTTGCACGCGCGCTGCTGTGGCCGCCCGCGCCCTGATTTTTCTGACCCCTGACCTGACACTAAGGAACGCTCATGACTGAATGGCTCAACGTTTGCGACATCGCCGACATTCCCCAACTCGGCGCGCGCGTCGTGCGCCACGGCGGCATCCATGTTGCCGTATTCCGCAACGCAGCGGACGAGGTGTTTGCGCTTGAAGACCGCTGCCCGCACAAAGGGGGGCCGCTGTCGCAGGGCATCGTGCACGGCAAGAAAGTCACCTGCCCGCTGCACGGCTGGAACATCGAACTCGATTCCGGCTGCGCCGTCGCACCGGACGAAGGCTGCGCGCGCGAATTCCCGATCAAGATCGAAGGCAGCCGGGTCTGGCTCGATCTGGCTGCGGTCGATCAGGCAGCGGCCTGAGTTTTTCCTGTAACCCTAATTCCTATAACGGCGGGCATCGTCCCGCCGCATCGGCAGGAGTATCACCATGACCCCGAGTTTCTGGAAATCCGGGCACACGCCCACGCTGTTTTCCGCGTTTCTCTATTTCGATATCGCCTTCATGGTGTGGGTGATGCTCGGCCCGCTCGGCGTGCAGATCGCCACCAGCCTCGAACTCACGCCCGCGCAAAAAGGCCTGATGGTCGCGACCCCCGTGCTCGCGGGCGCGGTGTTGCGCATCGTCATGGGCGTGCTGGTCGATCATCTGAAGCCCAAGAAAGCCGGGATCATCGGCCAGCTCGTCGTCATGGCCGGGCTCGCGTGGGCGTGGCTCTCGGGCATCGATTCCTTCCGCGAAGTGCTGGTGCTGGGTCTGCTGCTCGGCTTCGCTGGCGCGTCGTTTGCGGTCGCGCTGCCGCTCGCGTCGCGCTGGTATCCGCCGCAGCATCAGGGCACGGCGCTCGGCATCGCCGGGGCGGGCAACTCCGGTACGGTGTTCGCTGCGCTGTTCGCGCCCGGCTTGGCGGTGGCTTTTGGTTGGGGGAATGTCTTCGGCATCGCGCTGATCCCGGTCGGCGTCGCCTTCCTCGTCTACCTCGTGCTGGCAAAGGACGCGCCCGACTGCCCGGCACCGAAATCGCTCGCGCAATACATGGGCGTGCTCGCCGACCGCGACGCGTGGTGGTTCATGTTTTTCTATTTCGTCACCTTCGGCGGCTTCGTCGGGCTGGCGTCGTCGCTAACGATTTACTTCAACGACCAGCATGGTCTCGCCCCGGTCCAGGCGGGCTATTTCACTGCGGCTTGCGTCTTTGCGGGTTCGCTGGTGCGCCCCTTCGGCGGGCTCGTCGCCGACCGCATCGGCGGCATCCGCACCTTGCTGGGTGTCTATCTCGCTGCAGCAGTCATGCTGGTCGTCGTGAGTTTCGGTTCGCCCAGTCAGTGGGTCGCGCTTGCCGGGTTCATGGCGACGATGGCCACCCTCGGCTTCGGCAACGGCGCGGTATTCCAGCTTGTGCCGCAACGCTTCCGCAAGGAAATCGGCGTAATGACAGGTCTGGTCGGCATGGCCGGGGGCGTCGGTGGTTTCTACCTTGCCGCAAGCCTCGGCTATGTGAAAGGCCAGACCGGCGATTACCAGATCGGGCTCCTGATTTTCGCCGGGCTCGCCGTCGTCGCGCTGCTCGGGCTGAATCTGGTCAAACGTCGCTGGCGCACGACCTGGGGCGCAGCAGCCATTTCCGGCGCGCGGGTGTAAGGTATTGGGGATACCAATTGATCCTGCACGAATTAA
This sequence comes from Pseudomonadota bacterium, assembly GCA_021783275.1. Lineage (GTDB taxonomy): Bacteria > Pseudomonadota > Gammaproteobacteria > Burkholderiales > Thiobacillaceae > Thiobacillus. Next base: position 6,939 of record JAJXUA010000031.1, on the reverse strand, counting down.
CCTTGAATACCGTTCGCCCTGAGCCTGTCGAAGGGCTGTGCTTCGACAGGCTCAGCACGAACGGACTCACGGATAAACCAGGCCGGATCAATAACAGGGTGGATAAGCGACCACTCTGACATCACGACCCGTCCTCTGTCTTCAGTCCCCCGAACTCCATGCCGCTCACGCTTGAATTTGGCTATGCCTCCGAAACCGGGCCGCGCGAACGGAACGAGGACTACGGCGCCTACGTCTCGCCGGACGGTGCGCTGGCATCGACCAAGGGCATGCTCGCGGCCGTGGCCGATGGTGTGTCGGGCGGGCATCACGGACGGGAAGCCGCCGAATCGACGGTGCGCAATCTGCTGGCGGATTTTTATGCCACGCCCGACACCTGGGAAATTTCCCACGCGCTGGGCACCGTGCTCGCCGCGATCAACCGCTGGCTGCACGGCCAGACCGCGTCGCGCCACGAACCCGGCGGCATGGCCACCACCCTCACGGCGCTGGTGCTGCGTGGTCGCCGCTATCACTACGCCCATGTAGGCGACAGCCGGCTGTACCGGATGCGCGGTGAAATCCTGTCGCAGCTCAGCACCGATCATGTATGGGAAACGCCGGGCATGTCGCATGTGCTGAAGCGCGCGCTGGGACTCGATATCCATGTCGTTCCGGATTTTGGCGACGGCGACCTGGCTGTCGGCGACAGCTTCGTGCTGGTCAGTGATGGCGTATGGGAGCCGCTGGGCCAGCTGGAACTGCATCGCCTGCTCAAACTGCATGGCGAGCCGCAGTTTGCTGCCGCCGCGCTGGTGCGCGAGGCCCACGCGCGCGGCGGTCAGGACAATGCCAGTGCGCTGGTGGTCAGCGTCCGCGATATCGGCGAAGTGGAAGAGGCGCTGGTGGATATGCGCAATCTGCCACTGCCCGGAAAACTGGTAGCAGGCGCGCGGCTCGACGATTTCACCATCGAGGCCGAACTGCACAGCGGCCGCGACACCCGGCTGCTGCGCGCGCGTCACGACAATACCGGCCAGCGCTGGGTGCTGAAAACCCTGCCGACCGTGATGCAGGGAGACAGCGAGGCCGCTGCCCGGCTGCTGGCGGAAGAATGGTTTCTCAAGCGCGTGCACTCACATTACTTTCCTGAAGTGCTGCCGCTGCCCGCGCGCAATTTCCTCTATTTCGCCGTGCGGTTTTACGAAGGCCAGACCCTGCAGGACAAGCTCGATGCCGGCCATCATTTTTCGCCGAACGAAACCGTGACGCTGGGCATCCGCATGCTCAAGGGCCTGGCCGCACTGCATCGTCTGGACATCGTGCACCGCGATCTCAAGCCGGCCAATCTGCATCTCGATACGGCAGGCAAGCTGCGCATCCTCGACCTGGGCGTGGCGCGCTGCCCCACACTGGATGCGCGCGAAGCCCATGCCCAGCCGGGCACGCCGAGTTTCATGGCGCCTGAACTGTTCGCCGATGGTGACGCCAGCCCCGGCAGCGACCTGTATGCCCTTGGGGTCACGCTCTACCATCTGCTCACGCGCAAATATCCCTATGGCGAAATCGAGCCGTTCCAGCATCCCAAGTTCGGCGAGCCTGCGCCGCCTGCGCGCACCCGGCCGGATATTCCGCTGTGGCTGGAAAATGTGCTGCTGAAAGCGGTGGCGCGCGACCCGGACGCGCGCTTCGAAACCGCCGAGGAAATGCTGCTTGCGCTGGAACGCGGCGAAGCCAACCCGCTATTGCGCCGTCGCGTGCCGCTGGCCGAGCGTTCGCCCGCAGGCGCGTGGCCGCTGGTCGCGGGCCTCTCGTTGTTGCTGAATCTGTTGCTGCTGTTTTTGCTGGTGGCGAGCTAGCGCGCACTGCTCTGGTGCGGGCCGTGGGTCTCGTGCCCTGATTTCTGCCGCACCGCCGGGCCCGGCGACGTAGGACATGCACCAAGCCCATGATTTACCTTGATGTCTTTCATCTGGCACAGAGGCTGCTGGTGTAGCCTTGTGCGTGCATACTCCAATGCAGGCACCGGAGACTGGAAGATGAAAATCGATTGCGGACACTATCCGCTGATGGGCGGGTTCGACGAATTGCTGGAAGGCCCGGGCAAGCCGCGCGCGGGGGCAGCGGGCTTGTGTGAGTATTTTGCCGGCCTTGCCAGCGACGAACTCGAAGCGCGCCATCGCGCAGTCGATGCCGCGATCATGGCGGCGGGCATCACCTTTACGGTGTATTCCGAAGCTGGCAACATCGACCGCGCGTGGCCGTTTGACGTGGTGCCGCGCATGATTGCCAAGTCGGAATGGGACACCATCGAAGCCGGACTCAAACAGCGTCTGCGCGCACTCAATCTTTTTATCGACGACATTTATCACGACCAGACCATCGTCAAAGCGGGCGTCTTCCCGGCGGAAGTGCTGGCCGATTCCAAGAATTTCCGTGCGGCCTGTGTTGGTGCCAATCCGCCCTTCGGCGTGTGGGCGCACATCTGCGGCACCGACCTGGTGCGCGATGGCGACGGCACGGTCTATGTGCTGGAAGACAATCTGCGTGTGCCGTCCGGCGTCTCTTACATGCTGGAAAACCGCCAGCTGATGAAAAAACTGTTTCCCGAGCTGTTCGCGCGCTACGACGTGATGCCGGTGGACGGCTACCCGACGGCGCTGTACGACATGCTCGCGGCACTGTCGCCGCGCGCAGGCGAGCGGCCGGAGATCGCCGTGCTCACGCCGGGCATCTACAACTCGGCCTACTTCGAGCATTCGTATCTGGCGCAGCAGATGGGCGCACATCTGGTCGAAGGCTCCGATCTGGTGGTGCTCGATGACGACTGCGTCTATATGAAAACCATCGAGGGCCTGACCCGGCTCGACGTGATCTATCGCCGCGTGGACGATGACTTCATCGATCCCGAAGTGTTTCGCGCCGATTCCACGCTCGGCGTGCCGGGACTGATGCGCGCCTGGAAGGCCGGCCACGTCGGCATTGCCAACGCGCCCGGTTCGGGTGTCGCGGACGACAAGGTGGTGTACGCCTATGTGCCGAAAATGATCGAGTACTACCTCAAGGAAGACGCCATCCTGCCCAATGTGCCCAGCTACCTGTGCATGCACGATGCAGACCGTGATTACGTGCTGGCCAACCTCGACAAGCTGGTGGTGAAACCCGCCAACGAATCCGGCGGCTACGGCATGCTGATCGGGCCCAAGTCCACGGCCGAGGAGCAGGCGCAATTTGCCGCGCTGATCCGGGACAACCCGCGCAACTACATGGCGCAACCGACGCTGTCGCTGTCTACCGTGCCCACACTGTGCGAAGACGCCATCGAGCCGCGTCATGTGGATTTGCGGCCTTTCGTCCTGCAATCGAAAGATTTCTACGTCACGCGCGGCGGCCTTACGCGCGTGGCGTTGCGCCGTGGCTCGCTGGTGGTGAATTCCTCGCAGGGCGGCGGCAGCAAGGACACCTGGGTGGTGGAGGATCGCGCATGATGCGGTACTCCAGTGGTTGTAGCGAGCGGGCCTCCACCCGTGAAGGGCAGGCCGTGGTTGTAAAGCCACTGAAGCGGCAACAACCACGCTCAGCCGGGTGCGCCCGGAGCGCAGAAACCGGAATGTACATGGGAGTACATGAGGATTTCGAGCACCGGACGCGCCCGGATCATGCCCGCGCAGTAGACCAGTGGGGTGCCGCATGATGCTCGCCCGGGTGGCCGAGAGCCTCTACTGGATGGCGCGCTATCTGGAACGCGCCGAAGATACCGCGCGGCTGATCAACGCCTCGACCATGATGCTGATGGACATGCCGCAAACCGCTACTTTCGGTTGGGAAAATCTGCTCAAGGTGGTGGGGCTGCACGAGCCGTTCCACGAGCATTACGACGAAGCGAGCGAAACCGCGGTGATGAGTTTCCTCATTCAAGACGAGCGTAATCCTTCGTCGATTTTTGCCTGCGTGCGCCACGCCCGCGAGAACACCCGTACTTTCCGCGAAGTGCTGCCGCGCGAATCCTGGGAATGGGTCAACGAGCTGTATCTCTACACCAGCACGCACCTGGCGATTGCGCTCGACCGCCGCAAGCGCTTCGAGGTGCTGAACGAAATCATCCGCCGCCGCCAGGCCGTGGTCGGCCTGTTGTCGGGCACGATGAGCCGCGACGAGGCCTTCCAGTTCATGCGTCTGGGGCGCAATATCGAGCGCGCCGACATGACCACGCGCGTGCTGGATGTGAGTTATGCGGTACACCTGCCGACGCAGGCCGGCCAGTCCAACGATCTGGTGTGGATGAGCGTGCTGCATGCGCTGTCGGCGCACCAGATGTATCGCCGTCACGTTGGCGTGCATGCCAAAAGCCACAAGGTGCTGGCTTTTCTGCTCAACGACAGCCTGTTTCCGCGCAGCCTGCGGCACTGTCTGTACGAAATTCATGGTGCGTTGAACGAGCTGCCCGGCACCGGGCCGCACCGGCAGTTGCAGTCATTGACGGTGCAGCTCGACAGTGCGGATTTTCGCAAACTGGCAGAAGCGGGATTGCATGGATTCTGCGACCGGCTGCAGGCCGGGCTGGGCAGCCTGTCGGAATCCATCGGTGCCGCCTATTTCCGGGCGGCGCACACACAGTCGCTGTCGCAAAAACAGTTCAGCCTGACATGACCCATACCCTGGCCTTCCCGCGCACTGGCGACAAACAGAATTCAGCCCAGTTTGAAGACTATCTTGGCGCGCTGCTCAACGAGCGTGACCGCGTCGGGCTGACCGACTGCATCCACCAGATCGACGCGCTGATGATCACCGTCGAGCCCAGCCATGCGGTCGCGTATGTCGCCGAGCTGTGCGTGATGACGCCGTACCACTATCTGGTCACGCTCGAATCCGAATCGCATTTCACCCATGTGCTGCGTATCGATATGAGCGCGCCGGATTTATTGGTGCGCGAGGTCAAAGACCCCAACGTACGCGGCATTTTCCGCAGCCTCAACGAGGTCTACCCCATCGGGGCGGTGAAGCCGAACTCGCGCTACATGGGCGAAGTGCTGCGCGTCACCGATGCGCACGCCGTGGTTGATATGCAGAAGGCGCGCGATATCCGCTTCTTCAACCAGGAACAGATCCGCAAGCTGGAACTGCCGGGCAACATGGCCGTGGTCAAGCCCAGCCCCTACACGCACAATATCGTCGCCTACTGGGAACGCCCGGAATCCGACATCCGCATTTATGCCCTTGGTTGGAGCAGCATCCGCGACGACATGCAGGCGGCGTATGAAGCCGCCAAGCATAGCCAGAAGGCGCTGGGCATCGACGCCCTGCTGCTGCCCATTGACCATCTCGCCACGCGCATCTACAGCCAGAACCGCGAAGCCGCGATCCTCGAATACCTGAGCCTCACCAGCTATTACTACTGGGGCTCGTACGACATCGCCGACCAGAATTCTTCGACCAATGTCACCAAAAGCGTGCATTACACCAACGAACTGGAAAGCCCGGCCAAGGTCTTCACCGCCGCCAATCATCCCTATTTCATGAACCACCTGCTGGCCGAATCGCCGACCGAAGCCTTCGTCCGCAATTTCGGTCCGCGCCTGCATCACATTGCCGTGGCGGTGCGTGATGGAGAAACATCATCGCTGGCGAATATTGATTACGTGGTGGCGTCGCTGCGTGATTGCGGACAGAAATTCCTGCTCGATGTGATCGGCTCCAAAGAGGCGGGGCTCAAGCAGATCTTCTCCAGCGCGTCGGAGTATTCGTCGCTGATCGTTGAGTATGTCCAGCGTTTTGGGGGGTTCCAGGGGTTTTTCACGAAAGACAACGTGGCCGAACTGACCCACGCCGCAGGCCGCGAAGAAAGTTTGCGCGCCCTGGAGGAGGCCGCGCAGAGCTAGCAGGCTTTTTGCTGAATATTGTGCGAGCGGTGCTCAAGCCTATTTTTATTGTGCCGTTAAATCAGCAGTTGGTTAAATACTTATATGCGGAGTCAACGATGGATCGTGAAACCCTGAATGAGATGGTGAAGCTGAAATTCGGTGTACGCAAAGCCGGCGGCCCGACGATCGACCTCGTCAAACTGGCGGGCAATGGTGTGTATGCCGATGAAATTCTCAGCATTGTCGAAAACCTGCCCGATGAGTCGCTGGTCATGCTGGCGATGACCCTGCGCGACAAATTTGGCCTGCTGGCAGACAAGCCTGTGGTACCCGCCCCGGCCCAGGAAGTCGTCAAGCCCGCAGCGGTGAAGCCCGCGGCGGCCGCGCCGGAGCAACGCTATATGGCGGGTGCCCGCAGCTAGGGCATCACGCTCCCGAAGCAGGGCGCAGAACCCGCGCCCCTGCTGCGGACTTGTCCGGGATATCACCCGGCCAGCGTACACTGCGGGTTCAGTCCCTGTCGCCTTGCCATGACCGAACCCCTCCGCCTTGCCAAGCGTGTCGCCGAACTGCGCGCGTGTTCACGCCGCGAAGCCGAGCTGCTCATCACGGGGGGCTGGGTACAGGTGGACGGTCAGGTAATCGAAACACCCCAGTTCCGGGTTGCCGACCAGCAGATCGAGATTGATCCCCGTGCCGATCCGGGCAATACGGAGCCGGTCACCCTGCTGCTGCATAAAACGCCCGGCCAGCCTGCGGGTAAAACGGATCTGCCCGCATCGACCGAATTCGGAACCGCCACCCAGTGGGAAGCCGACACGTCCGGCATCCGTCCGCTGAAAATGCATTTCACCCGTCTCACCGCCTGCACGCCGCTGGAAACCGACGCCAGCGGTCTGCTGGTCTTCACCCAGGACTGGAAAGTGGCGCGTAAATTGATCGACGATGCCGCAAGCCTGGAGCACGAAGTGGTGGTGGGGGTGACAGGCGAACTCGGCCCGCATGGGCTCAAGCAGCTGAATCAGGGGCTTGCCGGGCAGGGCCGTGCGCCTGCCGCCATCCGGGTGAGCTGGCAGAACGAAAGCCATTTGCGCTTTGC
>JAJXUA010000030.1 GCA_021783275.1 Pseudomonadota bacterium | reverse complement strand
TGCACTTCGGTGCGGCCCAGCAGTTCGGGCGCATGCTGGCGGAATACGGCTTCGACCTGACGCGCGATGAGGTCTGCGGGCGGAAACACGACAAAGCCGCGCAGCTCGGCCTCTTCCTGCCGCGCCGCGTCGATCCACACGCCGGGCAGACTGGTCAGCGGCTCGACGCCCGCCGGGCCGTCGAGCCGACCCAGCACATCGCCCATGTCCACCGCCAGCACCTGCCCGTTCGGCAGTTCGCCGTGCGACACGTCCACGCCCTTGAGGGTAATGCGAAACGCATTGGGTTTGAATTCGAGGTTGTCGCGCACACGGATCAGCGGCACCACCAGGCCCATGTCGCTGGCAAAGCGGCGGCGCGCTTCGGTAATGCGTGCCAGCCCCGCCCCGCCCTGCTGCCGGTCCACCAGCGGAATCAGGCGATAGCCGACTTCGAGCGCCAGCACATCCACCGGCGGGATATCGTCCCAGGTCACATCGGCCGGCGCCAGGTCTTCCTCTATGGGGGCCAGCACTTCGAGCTCGGGCTGCATGTTGTGGCGGCGCATCAGCCACCCACCCGAACCGGCCAGCACTGCGGCAATCGTCAGAAACGCCAGGTGCGGCGTCCCGGGGATCACGCCCAGCACGCCCAGCACCGCTGCCGCGACAAACAGCGTCTGCGGCCGCCCGAAAATCTGCGTCGAAAATTCGCGCGACAGATCCTGCTCACTCGAGGCGCGGCTCACCACGATGCCCGCCGCAGTGGAAATGATCAGCGCGGGAATCTGCGTCACCAGCCCGTCGCCCACCGTGAGCAGCGCGTAGCGCGCCAGTGCCTCGCTCAGGCCCAGATCATGCTGCAGCAGGCCGACGGCAATGCCGCCGATCAGATTGACCAGCAGGATGATGATGCCGGCGATGGCGTCGCCCCGCACAAACTTGGACGCACCGTCCATCGCACCATAGAAATCGGCTTCGCGGCCGATGTCATTGCGCCGCGCGCGCGCTTCGGCCTCGTTGATAAAGCCGGCGTTCAGATCGGCGTCCACCGCAAGCTGCTTGCCCGGCATCGAATCGAGCGTGAAGCGCGCTGCAACTTCGGCGATGCGCCCTGCCCCCTTGGTGATGACGACAAAATTGATGATGACAAGGATGAGGAACACCACGAAGCCGACCGCGATATTGCCGCCCACCAGAAAATTGCCGAAGGACTCGATCACCTTGCCCGCCGCGTCCGGCCCGGTGTGACCCTGCATCAGGATGATGCGCGTGGACGCGACATTGAGCGACAGCCGCAGCAGCGTCGTCAGCAGCAGCACCGTGGGGAACACCGAAAAATCCAGCGGCCGCCGCGCGTTCAGACTCACCAGCAGCACGATCATCGCCAGCGCAATACTCAGCGTGAACAGCACATCGAGCATGAAGGTGGGCAGCGGCAACACCATCATCGCCAGGATCAGCAGCACCAACAGCGGCACGGCCAGCCGGTTCATCGGCATGCCCAGCACCATCACCCCCTGCGCACTCACCCGATCACCTCATTGATACGCTGGCCCGCCTGCTGCTGACGTCCGCGCAGCCGCGCCTGCACCTCGGGGGGTGTTTCGGATTCGCGCGCTTCGGCCAGCACTTCCTGCCAGGTCATGGCATGACGACGCAGATAGCGCCACCAGCGCCAGCCCGCATCGAATGCGGCAGCCAGCGCCAGCGCCGCCACCAGCGCCAGCAGCCCACGCCCGACCCAGGCCGCCGCAGCCAGGCCTGCCTGCGCTGGCGTATCTGCCAGCAGCGCATCCAGACCCGGCCAGCCCGTTGCCAGCGCCCAGGCCACAGCAGCCACGGCCAGCCCCAGTTTCAGCGCGGCCAGTGCGCCGTCGAACCAGGCTTCGGCCGAAAACCATCGCATGAAAGGTTTGAAAGGCGAGACTCGGGAGAATTCCGGGCGTGACAGATGCGGCGCATACACCCAGCCCGACAGCAGCATCGGAGCCACCAGCGCTGCGGCGAAAATTGCCACCAGCAACGGCAGACTAGCCCACATCACTGCGCTTGCCGCCACCTGCAGCGCGGGCCAGTCCGGACGTGCCGCCTGTGCCCACGCCGTTTCCAGCAGACCCTGCCACGCCATCCACAGACGCGGTGCCTGCCAGCTCAGCATCCCCAGCGCCGTCAGCAATACCAGCCACGCCGTCAGCTCGGGCGAACGCGGCACATCACCCGCATGGCGCGCCTGTTGCAGACGCTGCGGGCTCGCCGGTTCGGTACGGGAAAGATCAGATTCCTCGGCCATGCGCCCCTCAAGAGTTGGGGCAGTCTAGCAGCCTGTCGGACTTGAAGGAAATCGGCTGCAAATCCGCCCGGGTGCCATGAATGTCCCCACTTCGCCGTTCTCGCAGACTCGAGATCATCACCGGCATGGCCTGCGCCTGCCGGAGAAAAAGCATGGTCTGGATTGATGTTGTGCTGAACGTTTGGCCAGGGGAGATCGGCTAATCCAGCGCGTCAGCGGCGAGGCATGATTGATTCTCAAAAAGTCACTCGAAATTGATCCTTTTCGGTTCGCCAGTATGCCATTTCCTCCCGCTCGCGAAACTCAAAGCCTCGCGCATCCCCGCAGGGCTTGACGCAGCACCGCCGGGGCATTGCCGAGCGCCGCTTCTCCTTCAAGCCGTCCGTCGATACGCAGCATCACCGTCCCGGTTTGCTGCATCAGCAGGGACAGCAAGGGCGTTCCCGTCACGCCGCCCACCCAGTGCGTGCCGTTGGCCGTGGCGCGCTGCACCGGGATGTTGACCAGGCGACCCGCGAAATTCCACGTCATCGTCAAAGCCCGGCCACGGTTCGGCTTGTTAAGCAGCATCGCCATATAGGGCTTGCCGCCTTCGCAGTACAGGCTCAGCGCCTCGATATTCGGCGAGCCCGCCGCGCTCACGTAGGCCATCGGCGCGCGCCCCGCCACCGGTACCACTTCCCACGGCGTGCCCGGCGTCGCTACCGCCGTCTCGGGCGGGCTGTTGTCGAGCCACTTCTGGATGTCCGGCGGAACCGGCAGCCGCGCGGCCGAGGTTTGTGTAGACCCGGTTTGTTTAGACGCGGCGGGCGCGTAAACCGTCAGTCTCCCCTGCTCCCACAGCCCCACCTGCACCGCCCGGCGCGTCGGGTCGATCAGCACATACGCCTGATCCTCGCCGCCCCGGTGCGGCGCGTTGCCCGTGAGATAAAACATCCGCCCGGCGCGCTGCAAGGGCGACACCACCGAAAGATTCGTGCGCAGCACCGCCAGCTTCGGCCCCAGCTGCGCTTGCAGCGCAGCCGCCACCGCGCCGCGCTCGAACAGGTCGATGTTGTCCTCGGCATAACTGCCCGGATATTTGCCGACCAGACGCGCCAGATTGTTCCATTCCGCCGCAATGCCCTGCACCGCGACCACCGGCTCGGGCTGCGGCGGCTCCGGCGTATTGGCGGGCGCGCTGCCCGCGCACAACGTAAAACGCCCGCCGCCGGTGAACGCCGCGTGGAAAGTATCGAGGCGCTGGCCACGCGGCAGATCGGCTTCAAAACGGATCACGCCGCGCTTCTCGTCGTCGTTCACGACCATCAACACCCGGCCAAAATCGTTGTCGCTGACCGGGAAAGGAAAGAACGCGGCCGAAATGCCCTCGTACTGCGGCCCGAAAAACGTGATCGCGTATTCGACCCTGGGTGGCTTCACCTCCCGGCCACGCACGTGGAACGTCATGCCCGACGCGTCGATCTTCACGCGCGGCTCCTTCGCGCAATCGCCGCGCGGGGCGTAGCTACCGAAAAGGTGTTCGAGCCCGTTATTTTTGAAGCTCGACAGCGTGAGCGCCTGCGCGCCGGGAGCGGCGAATGCGAGCAGGAAGCAGGCGGCGAGAGGGGCCACGGCAAGGCGGGAGACGGGCAGTTTATGCAGCAGCACGGTCATGTCGATTCCTCCATGAGACGGTGACAACCGGAGCAGACAATAGATATTCTGGAGATCCGAGGCGTCAGCATGAACTGCCCTCTTTGGTTGATTGAAATTATTTGTGCAGCACAACGCTGGATTGCTTCGCTACGCTCGCAACGATGCCAGAAAAACGCGGGCAGGAAATGCCAAAAACGACCTGGCTCAGGCAAACAGATACTTCGTCCCCACCGCGTGCCAGTGCACGGCTTCTTCGTCGAGCGCGCGGCGGGTGAGCGGGCGGCGTTCGAGCCAGCCTTCGGGCAGGGCGAGGCGCATGCGGCGGCCGCTGATGTCGGCCTGGATATCGGGCAGGCGCGGTTCAGAACGGCTGCGGCAGAGGATGACGGCCTGACGCAGCAGCCACACCAGCAGGCGGTCGTTGTCGCTGAGGCCAGCCCCCTCGGCAAATTCGGGCAGCTTGATCAGTGCGCCGCGCTGGGCGCGCGCGAGTAGCGCGAGGCGCGCCTGTTCGGGGCGCGAAAAGCCCGGCATGTCGGCGTTCTGCAGAATGTAGCCAGAGTGACGGTGATAGCCGCCGTGCGAGACCGACAGGCCGATTTCGTGCAGGCGCGCGGCCCAGTCGAGAAAGCGTTCGTCGTTGTCGGTGCCCAGCCCGGTGCTGGCGAGCAGTTTCACCGCCACGCGCTTGACGCGTGCGGCCTGCTGGGTGTCGATGTGGTAGCGGCGCATGAACTCATCGACGGTGGCTTCGCGCATGTCCTGCTGGTGAAAGCGGCCCAGCAGGTCATAGAGGATGCCTTCACGCATCGCGGTTTCGGCCACGTCCATCTGCTCGATGCCGAGCTCGGCAAAAATACCGGCCATGATGGCGAAACCGCCGACCACCACGGGGCGGCGGTCGCGCGTGAGCCCGTTGAGGTCCAGCGCATCGACATGCCCGGCCTTGACCATCTGCGCACGCAGCTGGTCGAGACCCTCAGCGGTGATACCGTGCTGCGACCAGCCATTCTGTTCGAGGATTTCACGCAGCGCGCGCGCAGTGCCGCTGGAGCCCACTGCCTGCTGCCAGTTGCCGCGCGCGAAGCCTGCGGTAATGCGCTCGACTTCCAGCCGCGCGGCGACTTCGGCGGCCTTGAGGCCGGCCTTGTCAATGACGCCGCCGGGGCTGTATTGCCGCGAAAAATTGACGCAGCCCATGTGCAGGCTTTCGCGTTCGTGTGGCTTCAGGCCCTGGCCGATGATGAATTCGGTCGAGCCGCCGCCGATGTCCACCACCAGGCGCCTGTCGGGCGATGCTGGCAGCGAATGCGCGACGCCCAGATAGATCAGCCGCGCCTCTTCGCGCCCGGCGACGATTTCGATGGGATGGCCCAGCGCAATTTCGGCCTTGAGCAAAAACTCGGGCGCGTTGCGCGCCACCCGCAGCGCCGAGGTGCCGACGCAGCGGATCGCTTCGGGACTGAGACCGCGCAGGCGTTCGCCAAAGCGGTGCAGGCAGGCCAGCGCCCGCGCCTGCGTTGGTTCGTCGAGACGCTTGTCGTCGGTGAGCCCCCCGGCCAGACGCACAGTCTCCTTTAGCGAATCCAGCGGGTAGAGCTGGTCACCAGAGACCCGCACCACTTCAAGGCGGAAGGAATTGGAGCCGAGATCGACGGCAGCGAGCGTGTCGTAGGTTTTCATGCGGATAGGTTTATGGATGGTTCCCGGTGGCATGACAGTGTGCGGTCATTGCGAGGCAACGCCGAAGCATTCGACTCCACGCGGGATTCACCCCGCAGTGGATCGGGGTCCCTTCAGGGGCAATCCAGCAGCGCGCGACCGAAAGCTGGATTGCTTCGGCTTCGCCTCGCAATGACGGAAGTTGAGTCCACGGGAAATGAATTGTTGGCCGTGCACATCGTGAAATGCTTCCTGTCCCCGTGCCGCTGGGGTGCCCGGTTCTGCTCATGCCACCGCCCCGAAAAACAGATACGCCATGCCGATGGCGGCGAGGATGCCGGCGACATCGGCGATGAGGCCGCAGGCGACGGCGTGGCGCACGCGCTGGATGCCGACCGCGCCGAAGTACACCGCCAGCACGTAAAACGTCGTTTCGGTGCTGCCCTGCACGATGGACGCGAGCCGCCCGGCAAATGAATCTGCGCCGTGTGCCTGCATCGTGTCGATCATCATCGCGCGCGCGCCGCTGCCGGAAAACGGTTTCATCAGCGCGGTCGGCAGGGCATCGACCCAGCGCGCGTCAAAGCCCAGCGCAAGCACGCCGCTGCGCACGCCGCCCATCAATAAATCCAGCGCGCCGCTGGCGCGAAACACGGCTATGGCCACAAGCATGGCGACAAGATAGGGAATGATCGTGACCGCGGTGTGAAAGCCCTCCTTCGCGCCTTCGACAAAGGCTTCGTAGGCATTCACCCGGCGTTTCACCGCCATCAGCAAAAACACGATCACCAGACTGAACAGCACGACGTTGCTGAGGATGGCCGACTGACGCGTCATTTCGGCCGGGGCGAGACTGCTGAAATACGCAACCAGTCCACCGATCAGCGCCGTGGCCCCGCCCAGGTAAGCCAGCGTCACCCGGTTCCACAAATGCAGCTTCTGAAAAAACCCGGTAACGAACAAGCCGATCAGCGTACCGATGTAGGTGGTGATCAGCAGCGGCACAAAGACATCGGTGGGGTCGGCTGCGCCAAGCTGCGCGCGGTAGGTGAAGATCGTCACCGGCAGCAGCGTGACCGACGCAGTGTTGATGACGAGAAACAGGATTTGCGCGTCGCTCGCGGTGTCTTTCGACGGATTGAGCGTTTGCAGTTCCTGCATCGCCTTGATGCCCAGCGGGGTGGCGGCGTTGTCCAGCCCCAGCATGTTGGCGCCCATGTTCATGGTCATCGCGCCGAGCGCGGGATGATTCGGCGGCACGTCGGGAAACAACCGCCGGAACAACGGCGTGAGGCCGCGCGTCAGCAGGTCGAGCATCCCGGCGCGTTCGCCGATTTTCATCACCCCCAGCCACAGCGCCATCACGCCTGTGAGCCCGAGGGCGATTTCAAACGCGGTCTTGCTGCTGTCGAACAGCGCCTGCACCAGCGCGGCGATGACACTGGCGTCGCCCAGAAAAACCAGCTTGAACAGGGCAATCAGAAAAGCAACGAGAAAGAAACCAATCCACAGCGCGTTGAGCATGTATGGACTACGCGATCCAGCTGGCGACGACGAACAGCAGACCGACCACCAGCCAGATCACCAGACCACGCCAGATCATGCTCACGGCGCTGTCGATGCAATCGGCGTCAGGCAGCTGGCCGCTCCCCAGTTCGGGACGCCACACACTGATACCGCCCACGGTGATGCTCTGCCCCAGCTTCACGCCCATGGCACCGGCCCCGGCCGCAATGACCACACCGTCTTCCACTTCGGTCCAGCTTTCTGCCTGGGTGCGCCAGCAATACGTCGCGTCCTCAAAATTGCCCGCCACCGCATAGGTCAGCGCAGTCAGGCGGGCAGGCAGCCAGTTGATGGCATGGAAGGCGCGCTGCGCGAATGCGCCGAAATCGCCGCGCGACCCGGCCCAGCGGCGCGACAGGATCGAAGTAACGCGAAACAGTGCCGCGCCCACCGGCCCCAGCGGAATCAGCAGCACAAACCAGAACAGCACGCCAAACATCTGCCGGTGGCTGCCCGCCATGACCTGCTCGATGGTCACGCGGGTCAGCGCGTCGGCATCAAACTGACTCGTGTCGCCGCCGCGCCATTCCGCCAGATGCGCCCGCGCGCCGTCCAGATCCCCCGCGCGCAGCAGGCGGGCGATGGCTTCAGCATCATCGCTGTAGTACTTGAACCCCAGCGTGAGATACAGCACCGCCACATTCCAGACCCAGCCCAGCAGGGGATGGACGCTGTCGAGCAGCATGAAGACCAGCCCCACGCCCAGCAGCACCGGCAGTGCCGCCAGGCCCCAGGCAATGGCGCCATGGCTGTATTCACCGGCGTTGAAACGCACTTCGATCCAGCGGGTGAAGCGGGCGTATTGCTGGTAATGCGGCAGCGGCTGATGCAGGGGTCGCAGGTGTTCCAGCGCAACCGCGGTGAGTACGGAGAAAAAAGCCATCAGCGATTCATCTCCAGGATGAAGGTGCCGATGCGGTTGGCCTGTCCCGCAGGCCGATAGCGCTCAACCGTCGGCATGGTAATCGCCAGCCCCCGTTCATCCAGCGCCTGATAGGCTTTGGACGGCCCCAGCAGCACCGCCGCGTGTACCGTTGCCAGCACCACCGGTCGGCGCGCGATGCGGGCGGCCTGCAACCCTTCAGGCACGGGGTCGGACTCACCCAGCACGTAGCCCACATGCGCCCGTACCTTGCCATGGTCGGCACGCGGATCGGTGAACAGCACCGTGATCGTGTCACCCGCAGGCACGCGCGCCAGATCAAATTTTTTCAGGGCGGTGCGCTGGGTCTTGCGCATGTTACTGATCGGGCCTTCATAGTCGAGATAGGCATAGCGGTAAGGGCCGGCTTCGGTATCGCGAACGCTGACCGTTGCGAACCCGCCCCACCACGCAAACACCGCCACCAGCGGCACGACAAACGCCAGCACAAACGCCAGCCACTGTTTTTTGAACACGCATCCGCCCTTTCCATGCAGCGGCTCGAAGATACCACAGCCCGGACGGGCACGCGCGCCGGATTCCGCTGTCTATAATCCGGCCAACAATACGGAGACGCCCATGTTCACACGCCTGCTGTTCTTGCTGACCCTGATGGGCAGCGTCCCGGCCGCACACGCTGCTGATGTCGTGAAGCCGAGCCATGCCGACGACGCCATGCTGGCGGTCACCATCCCCATGACGGTCGAGCAGCTCGGACCCCACAGTTATTTCGTTCAGGGTTTGCCTGGTGCGGCGTCCAGCGAAAACCAGGGCTTCATGTCCAACGCCGGGTTTGTCGTCACGCCCGAAGGCGTCGTCGTTTTCGACGCGCTGGCCTCGCCGCCGCTGGCGAAAAAACTGCTGGGGCTGATCCGCGACATCACGCCACTGCCGATCCGCCGGGTCATCGTCAGCCACTACCACGCCGACCATTACTATGGCCTGCAGATCTTCAAGGCAGCTGGGGCCGAAATCTGGACGCATCGCGCGGCGGCCGGCACCACCCGCAGCGAGGGCGCGGCCGAGCGTTTTGCCCAGCGCAAGGAAGCGCTGTTTCCGTGGGTGGACGACCAGACCCAGCTGCTCGAAGCCGACCGTTTTCTCGACGGCGATACCGACTTTGTGCTGGGCGGCGTGCACTTCGCGTTGCGCCATGTCGGCCCCGCGCATTCCGACGAAGACCTGGCGATGATGGTGCAGGAAGACGGCGTCCTGTTTGCCGGTGACCTGGTGTTTCGCGGCCGCGTGCCCTTCGTCGGCGACGCCGACAGCGAGGCCTGGATCAAGGCACTCGACATCCTGATCGCGCTCGACGCCCGGGTGCTGGTTCCCGGCCACGGCGCACCGTCGCGCGATCCACGCGCCGACCTCGTCTTCACCCGCGACTACCTGCAATTCCTGCGCAAGGCCATGCGCGACGCCGCGCACAACCTGGTGCCGTTCGATGACGCGTACGCCGCCGTGGACTGGTCGGCCTACCGCGACCTGCCCGCTTTTGAAGAAGCCAACCGGGTCAATGCCTACAACCAATATCTGCGGCTGGAAGCAGAAGACGTGGGGGCGAACTGAACGGGCGGCAATCATGGATGCGGTGCCCCGACATTGCGTACAGTCATTGCGAACACCCGGAGGGCATGAACGCCGCGAAGCAATCCAGACTGTCAGCGCAACGAACGGCTGCTGAATAGCTTCGACTGTTCTCCGTAATGACCGGGCGCGCCAACCCGCTCTGAAGCAAACGGCCTGTCGCTCAGAGTGTGAGCTTGCGATACAGCGTGCGTTCGCTGATGCCGAGTTTGGCGGCCAGTGCACGGCGGTCGCCGCAGAGTTGGCCCAGCGCCCAGCGCAGGTAGCGTTGTTCGATCTGGGCCAGGGGCAGTATGGCATCCGCCGTATCCTGCGGATTGGCGTGCGCATCCCGCACGAGTTCTGGCGACAGGTGGTCTAGCTGGATCACCTCGCCGTCGGCGAGCAGGGTCGCGCGTTCGAGCAGATTGCGCAGTTCGCGGATGTTGCCGGGGTAGTCGTAGTGTGTCAGCGCGTCGCGCGCGGTGTCGGTGAGCGTATAGCTGCGGCGCGGCGCGATGCGCCGGAGCAGGGTTTCGGCGAGCAGCGTGATGTCTTCGCGGCGTTCGCGCAGCGGCGGCAGTGGGATCGGAAAAACCGCCAGCCGGTAATACAGATCGGCGCGAAACGCCTGTTCGGCGACCAGCGTCTTGAGGTCGCGATGGGTCGCGGCGATCAGACGAAAATCCGCGCGCAGGGCTTCGATGCCGCCAACCCGCCGAAAGGTGCCGGATTCGAGCAGACGCAGCAGCTTGACCTGCATGCCGAGCGGGATGTCGCCGACTTCATCGAGAAACAGCGTGCCGCCCGCTGCGGCTTCGACCAGCCCGGGCTTGCGCTGGGTCGCGCCGGTGAACGCGCCTTTTTCATAGCCGAACAATTCACTTTCAAACAGCGTCTCGGTCAGCCCCGAGCATTCGACCGTGACCAGCGGGCCGTTCGCACGCGCGCTCTGCGCGTGGATGGCGTGTGCGACCAGTTCCTTGCCGGTGCCGGATTCGCCGAGCAGCAGCGCGGTGCTCGGCGACGGCGCGACCCGGCGGATCGCTTCGAGCATGGCGTTGAATGCCGGTGAGCGGCCAACCAGACCGTCGGCCGCCGGATGGCTCGACGCTTCGCGCACGGTGCGCATGCGCTCGACGAAATACGCGAGCGTGCCGTCGGCAGCGTGAATCGGCGTCAGCTCAACATCGACGTGTTCCTCGCCGCGCGGTGTATGGTGCAGGTGCAGCACGCGGCTCGGTTCGCCACTGGCGCGGCTGGCGTGGATCGGACAGGCTTCGCCACATTCGTCGCAGGGCCGCTGGTAGCCGTGCGAGACCGCGTAGCAATGGCGGCCAACAACGTCCGCCCCGTCGCTGAAATGCCGCCGGTACGCGGCGTTGGCCGCCACGATGCGGTAACGCGCGTCCATGACGATCTGCGCGTCGGGCTGGTGTTCGAGGTAGGCGATGAGGGCATCGGGCGGGGTCATGGGCGGCTTTCGGCAATGACAGATTTGTCAATGATCATGCACCACACTGACAGCGATGTCTAAACCCCTTTCGGACTTGTCCGACAGGCACAGCAACCCGATTGATTTATAAGGTTTAATTTCGTGCGTCCGCGCACCGATTTCTGGCATCCCTTTTGCGATGTACTGGACATGGAGTCCTGCATGCCCTCACCGTCACCAACCCGCTCGCCTTTGTTGCGCCATCTCGCGTGGGTGCTGGTCGTGAAGCTGATCGTCATCGTCGCGCTGTACCAGGTCTTTTTCAAAGACCGCGCCGTCGATACCAACCCCGCCAGCGTCGCGCAACACCTGCTCGACCGCCCCACCGCCCGCACCCCGCCCCAGGAGCCCCGCCCATGATTACCGAAGCGCTTGTCGATGTTTCACGGCTGCAGTTCGCCGTGACCGCGCTGTACCACTTCCTGTTCGTGCCGCTGACCATCGGTCTGGCGGTGATGCTGGTGGTGATGGAGCTGACCTACGTCATCACCAACCGCCCGGTCTACAAGGACATGGTGCGCTTCTGGGGCAAATTGTTCGGTATCAACTTCGCGCTCGGGGTGACGACCGGGATCACGATGGAATTCCAGTTCGGCACCAACTGGGCGTATTACTCGCACTACGTCGGCGACATTTTCGGCGCGCCGTTGGCCATCGAAGGGCTGATGGCGTTCTTTCTCGAATCGACCTTCATCGGCCTGTTTTTCTTCGGCTGGGACCGGCTGAACAAGTGGCAGCACTTCATGGTGACGGTGCTGATGGCGCTCGGCTCCAACCTCTCGGCGCTGTGGATCCTGATCGCCAACGGCTGGATGCAGAACCCGGTTGGCTCGGAGTTTTCCTTCATCACCATGCGCATGGAAATGACCGACTTCTGGGCGGTGGTGTTCAACCCGGTCGCGCAGGCGAAGTTCGTCCACACCGTGAGCGCGGGCTACGTCACCGCGTCCTTGTTCGTGCTCGGGATTTCCAGCTATTACCTGTTGAAAGGCCGCGATCTGGAATTCGCGCGGCGTTCGTTCCGCGTCGCGGCGGGCTTTGGTTTTGCGTCGGTGCTCTCGGTGATCGTGCTCGGCGACGAATCCGGCTACACCGTCGGCGAGGCGCAGCAAACCAAGATGGCGGCCATTGAAGCCATGTGGGAAACCGAGCCCGCGCCGGCGTCGTTCACCGTGTTCGCGATCCCCAACGAAGCCGAAATGCGTAACGACTACGCGCTGCACATCCCCTATGTGATGGGGCTGATCGGCACGCGCTCGCTCACCAAGGAGCTGCCCGGCATCAAGGAAATCAAGGCGAAGAATCACGAGCGGATTCTGTCCGGCATCCACGCCGTGACGGCGCTCGAAGCCTTGCGCAAAAACCGTGACGACGCGGCAGCGCTCGCGCGGTTCGAGCAACACAAGGCCGACCTCGGCTTTGGTCTCTTGCTCAAGAAATACACGGTCGATGTGTCGCAAGCGACGCCTGCGATGATCCAGCAGGCGGTCGACGACACGATCCCGAACGTCACGCCGCTGTTCTGGAGCTTCCGCATCATGGTCGCACTGGGCTTTGCCTTCCTCGCGCTGTTCTCGCTCGCGCTGTTTTATTCGATCAAGGGCAATTTCATCGAGAAGAAATGGCTCTTGCGCTGGGCGCTGTGGTTCATCCCGCTGCCGTGGGTCGCGGCCGAGCTCGGCTGGGTCGTCGCGGAATACGGTCGCCAGCCGTGGACGATTTACGGCGTGCTGCCGACGCATCTGTCGGTGTCGAACTTGAGCGTCGGCAACGTCTACGCCTCGCTCGCGGGCTTCGTGATTTTCTACACCGTGCTGCTGGTGATCGAGGTGTACCTGATGCAGAAGTACGCGCGGCTGGGGCCGGCGAGCCTCGGCACTGGCCGCTACCATGGCGAAACTGCTGCTGTGAAACCCGCGTACGCTTAAAGGAGCCCTCAGCATGGACTACGAAACCCTCAAACTCGTCTGGTGGCTGCTCGTCGGCGCGCTGCTGGTCGGCTTCGCGATCATGGATGGCCACGACATGGGCGTCGGCACGCTCCTGCCCTTCGTTGCCCGCACCGACTCCGAGCGCCGCGTTCTAATCAACACCGTCGCGCCGCACTGGGAAGGTAACCAAGTCTGGTTCGTCACTGCAGGCGGCGCGATGTTCGCCGCGTGGCCGCTGGTGTATGCCACCGCGTTCTCGGGCTTTTACTGGGCGATGATGGCCGCGCT
Source organism: Pseudomonadota bacterium (assembly GCA_021783275.1). Classification (GTDB taxonomy): domain Bacteria; phylum Pseudomonadota; class Gammaproteobacteria; order Burkholderiales; family Thiobacillaceae; genus Thiobacillus. The sequence continues at coordinate 11,290 of JAJXUA010000030.1, read as the reverse complement.
GTGGGCGCTGTTCTTCCGCCCGGTCGGCTTCACCTACCGCTCCAAGGTCCACAACCCGACCTGGCGCAGCGCGTGGGACTGGGGCTTGTTCATCGGTGGCGCGGTGCCGCCGGTGATCTTCGGTGTGGCGTTCGGCAATTTGTTATTGGGCGTGCCGTTCTCGTTCAACGATTATTTGATGTCCACGTACACCGGCAGCTTTTGGGATTTGCTCAATCCTTTCAGCCTGCTCGTCGGCGTCGTGAGCCTCGCGATGATCACGACGCAGGGCGCGAACTACCTGATGATGCGCACCGAAGGCGACATCTACCGCCGCGTGCGCAATGCAAGCGCGCTCGCCAGCGTGGTGACGCTCGCAGGCTTCGCGGCGGCGGGCGTGTGGGTCGCCACCAGCATCCCCGGCTACGTCATCACCAGCGCGATCGACGCGAACGCCTTGCCCGACCCGCTCGCCAAGACCGTCGTCGTGCAGATGGGCGCGTGGATGGCGAATTACGAACGCTGGCCGTGGACGATGGCCGTACCGGCGGCAGCGTTCGCCGGGCTGCTCGCGAGTCTGCTGTTTTCACGCTTAAAGCAGGCCGGGCTCGCGTTCTGGTCGTCGTCGGTCGCGTCGGCCGGCATCATCGGCACGGCAGGGGTGAGCCTCTTCCCGTTCATCATGCCGTCGTCGACCGACCCGCGCTCCAGCCTCACCGTCTACGACGCCGTGTCGTCGCATTTCACCCTCGGGGTGATGCTCGGCGCGACGGTGATCTTCCTGCCGCTGATCGTCGTCTACACCTCGTGGTGCTACAAGGTGATGTGGGGCAAGGTGACGACGGAGTTCGTCGCGGCCAACGACAAATCGGTTTATTGAAATCACTGAAAGGAGTCCGTCATGTGGTATTTCGCCTGGATACTCGGAGTCACCATGGCCGTGCTGCTCGCCTCGATGGCGGCGATGATGTGTGACGCCAAGGAATGCGCGCTCGACGACGCGCGCAAACAGGACGACGCGAGCCAGCCGTGAGCCCTGAAACCGGTCTGCAAGTCCCGTCGCCGACGGCATCACGATGGCGCACGGTGACGCTCGTCGTCGCCTTCGCGACCATGTTGCTCATCACCCTGCTGCCGCGCGGGCTGGCAGACGCCAGCGGTCGTGCGCTCGATCACAGCGTCTTGATGCTCATCATGTGGGGGCTGTCGGCGGGCTTCGTGTACGGCATCGGTTTCGTGCCGCGCCTGCGCCTCTGGCGCGTGGTGTTCAGCCCGCTGATTGCGTGGGCAGGGCTGGCGACGGCGCTGGTTTTCTATGTTCGATATTTCCTGGGATAGACCATGCAAACGCTCACGCACTACCAACGCCTTGGGGGCGAGGCCGGGTTGAAACAGCTTACTCGCCGCTTCTACGAAATCATGGATGAATTGCCCGAGACCTACGCACTGCGCAAGATTCACCCCGAAGACCTGTCGGGATCGGCGGAAAAACTGTTCGAATTCCTGTCCGGCTGGATGGGCGGCCCGCAGCTGTTTATCGAGAAATACGGCCACCCGATGCTGCGCCGTCGGCATTTGCCGTTTCACATCGACAGGTCGGCGCGCGATCAATGGATGCTCAGCATGAAGCTCGCCCTGGAAGACACCGTGGCCGATGTCCCCCTGCGCTGCGAGCTTTACGACGCGCTGCACAAAGTGGCCGACCACATGCGCAACCAGCCCGAAGCGCCCCTTGATCTGGCTGCATGAGTCGTTCCACCCAGCGTCTGCTGTTCAAATCTTTTTCCCATGAACCCGCGCATTTCGGCCACGCCGCCCTGCGCACAGCCTTGTAAGGACCCTGCCATGCCCCTATCCGCGCTTGATCTGGTCGCTGAAGCCCGCGCACAGATCGTCGAAATCGACCTCCCCGCCGCGCAGGCGGCCCTCCCCCACGCCTTGCTGCTGGACGTGCGCGAACCCGCCGAGTTCGACGCCGGGCACCTGCCCGGCGCAATCAACATCCCGCGCGGACTGCTCGAATTCAAGATCGGTGACCACCCGCAGCTATCGCTGCGTGACCGCGACATGCTCATTTATTGCAAAACCAGCGGCCGCGCCGCACTCGCAGCACTCAATCTCAAGCGCATGGGCTACGTCGGCGTGCGCTCGATCCATGGCGGCTTCGACGCCTGGACACAGGCCGGTCTGCCGGTCGAGCGCGACGTGACCCAGTTTGATGCCTGATCGCCTTGCCCCTTTTTCCAACCCCTTCGGAGTCCCCCATGAATAGCCCCCTGATCCTTTCCCTGACCCTGCTGCTCGGCGCGTGCGCCACCCCGGAAGACGCGCGCGTCGTAAGCAAGACCGAACCCGCGTCGCCCGAACAGATCGAAGCCAGCCGTGCCGTCGCCAAATCGCTCGCTACCCAGCTTGGCGGCAAGCTCAAGCAGGAACTCGAAACCCGTGGCCCGGAATCGGCCATAGGGGTGTGCAAGGTGATTGCGCCACAGATCGCAGCGGATTTGTCGAAACAGACAGGCTGGCAGGTGGGTCGTGTCGGCACTCGCGCGCGCAATGCCGCCACCGGCACCGCCAGCGGCTGGAATGCGCAGGCGTTGGGCGTATTTGCCGAGCGCATGCAGCAGGGTGAAAAACCTGACGCGCTCGAATTCGCCGAAATCGTGACCGCGCCGTCGGGAACGCGAACCCTGCATTACGCCAAAGCCATCGCGATGCAGCCCATGTGTCTGACGTGTCACGGTGCCACCGAGAATCTGTCGGCTGGCATAAAAGCGCGCTTGCAGGCGGATTACCCGCTCGATCGGGCAACCGGCTACAGTGTGGGCGAACTGCGCGGCGCCGTCGTGATCACGCGTCCGCTATAGCGCAAGGCAAGCCGTCCGCAACCCTGTGCCTCATGCGCTGCCTGCTCACCCGGCAGCGAGGGCACATTCATTCACCTGATTTGGCAGGAAGCTCATGGCACATATCATCATTCTTGGCGCAGGTATCGGCGGCACGCCCGCCGCCTACGAAATGCGCGCCCACCTCGGCCGCGAGCACACGGTCACGCTCGTCAACGCGTCGGAAACCTTCCAGTTCGTCCCGTCCAACCCCTGGGTCGCACTCGGCTGGCGCGGCACCCAGGACACGACGATCCAGATTCGCCCCTACCTGGAGAAAAAGGGCGTTCAGTTCGTCGCGCAGCGCGTCGACAAGATCGACCCGGCGGCCAACGCGCTCACGCTGGCCAACGGCGACACGCTCAACTACGACTACCTCGTCATCGCGACCGGGCCGCGCCTCGCGTTCGAGCTGGTTCCCGGCGCGGGGCCGGACGAGGGGTTCACGCAGTCGGTCTGCACCGTCGAGCACGCCGAGCGTACGTGGAAAAACTATCAGGAATTCCTGAAAAACCCCGGCCCGGTCGTCGTCGGCGCGCTGCCCGGCGCGTCGTGTTTTGGTCCTGCCTACGAATACGCGATGGCGCTCGAAACCGACCTGCGCCGTCGCAAGCTGCGCCACAAAGTGCCGATCACCTATGTCTCGTCCGAGCCCTACATCGGCCATCTGGGCTTGGGCGGCGTCGGCGATTCCAAGAGCTTGCTCGAATCCGAAATGCGCCAGCGCCACATCAAGTGGATCACCAACGCCAAGACCACCCGCATCGAAGACGGCGTGATGCACGTCGAAGAAGTGAACGATCAAGGCCAGCTCGTGAAGGAGCACGCGGTCGAGTTCACGTTCTCGATGATGCTGCCGCCGTTCCGGGGCGTGAAGGCGGTGGCCGAGGTCGAAGGCCTGTGCAATCCCGGCGGCTTCGTGCTCGTCGACGCGCACCAGCGCAGCCCGAAATACCCCAACATTTATTCGGCGGGCGTGTGCATCGCGATCCCGCCGGTCGAGGTCACGCCCGTGCCGACCGGCACGCCCAAGACCGGCTACATGATCGAGTCGATGGTGACGGCCATCGTCCACAACATCGGCGAAGAAGTCGCGGGCAAGTCACCGAGCCACAGCGGCACCTGGAGCACGATCTGCCTCGCCGACATGGGCGACACCGGCGCGGCCTTCGTCGCGATCCCGCAGATTCCGCCACGCAACGTGACCTGGGCGAAGCAGGGCAAGTGGGTGCACCTGGCCAAGGTCGCGTTCGAGAAGTATTTCCTGCACAAGATGAAAACCGGCAACTCCGAGCCGCTGTACGAGAAATATCTGCTCAAGGCGCTGGGAATCGAACGGCTGAATCGCTGACGCGACCCTGTTCCAGCGAAGCTCGCACTGGCGGCATACGCACCATCGTCATACTCAATCAACAGGATAGAAACTATCCACTTCACATGTCACGCATAGCCCGTAAAATCTTGTTTATTAGCAGTTGCTAATAAACAAATACTCACCCACCCCGAAAGGAAACTGCCATGAACGAAACCGTCACCTTCCCCCGCCTCAACGAACGCGCCCCTGAGTTCGAAGCGCGCACCACACACGGCGTCAAGAAACTGTCCGACTACGAAGGCAAGTGGCTGGTGCTGTTCTCACACCCCGCCGACTTCACCCCGGTGTGCACCACCGAGTTCATGGCCTTCGCCAAACACTACGACGACTTCCAGAAGCTCAACTGCGACCTGCTCGGCCTGTCGATCGACAGCTACTACTCGCACGTCGCCTGGGTGCGCAACATCAAGGAAAAATTCGGCGTCGAGATACAGTTCCCGATCATCGAAGACCTGTCGATGAACGTCGCCCGCGCCTACGGCATGATCCACCCGGGCGCTGCGGACACCTCGGCGGTGCGTGCGACCTTCATCATCGATCCCAAGGGCACGCTGCGCGCGATGGTCTACTACCCGATGACCAACGGCCGTTCGATTCCCGAGTTCCTGCGTCTCGTCACCGCGCTGCAAGCGTCGGACGCGAACAAGATCGCCACGCCCGAAGGCTGGCAGCCCGGCGACAAGGTCATCGTCCCGCCGCCGCAGGACGCTGACGCCGCCGAAGCGCGTCTGGGCGAAGGCTACGAGTGCACCGACTGGTATTTCTGCACGAAGTCGCTGTAAGCAACACGCACTAATTTGCTGGCAGTACCGACGGCGGGATTTCCCGCCGTCGCTTTTTGAGGAGAACGATCATGTTGTTCCGGCAATTCTTCGATGCCGAATCGAGCACCTACACCTATCTCATCGCCTCGGGCGTGGGCCGCGAAGCGCTCATCATCGACCCGGTCAAAGCACAGGTACCGCAATACCTGCAGGCGATCCGCGAGCTGGATTTGAAACTGGTGCGCGCAATCGACACGCATACCCATGCCGACCACGTCACCGGCCTGGGCGACCTGCGCGAGGCCACTGACTGCATCACCGCCATGGGTGAATTCACCCGTGCTGAATGCGTGAATGAAGCCGTCCGCGAAGGCGACATGCTCGATGTCGATGGTGTCAAGCTCGAGGCGATCTACACCCCAGGCCATACCGACGAATCCTTCAGTTTCGTGCTCGATCCCCTCAAGCCGAAAGCCGTGTTCACCGGCGACGTGCTGCTGATTCGCGGCACCGGCCGCACCGATTTTCAGGGTGGTGACGCCGGAAAATCCTGGGATTCCATCGTTGACAAGCTCTTCCGCCTGCCCGACGACACGCTGGTGTATCCCGCCCACGACTACAAGGGCTGGACCGTTTCCAGCATCGGCGAGGAGAAACACCATAACCCGCGACTGGCGCACAGCACACGCGCCCAGTACATCGAACTGATGAACGGGCTGGTGCTGTCGAATCCCAAGCTCATGGACATTGCGATTCCGGCCAATCTGGCGTGTGGCAAACTCAGTAAGGCGGCATGAACCTGAACCGGGAGACGCCAGGGAAACGTTCAGCGCTGCCTCAGGCAAAAATCAGCTTCAGCCCGATCAGGATCGTGACGATTTCAAACGAGCGCTTGATCCACAGATTGCCCTTGCGGATCGCGAGGTGGCTGCCGAGGTAGCCGCCCAGCAGCGAACCCGCCAGCAGCGCGGGCATCCAGTGCCAGGCCACGGTGCCGATCACGCCCAGCACCAGTGCGCCGGTGCCGTTCCACACCAGGCCACAGAGGATCAGCGTATACGCCAGCGCCCGGGTGTAATCGAGACCAAACCAGCGGATCAGCCAGATCGTGAGAAAGAGCCCGGTGCCACTGGTGATCGAGCCGTTCAACACACCGACGACGAACAGCCCGGCCATGCCGATAAGCAGCCCCGTGCCGTGCTGGTGTCGGGGCGCGTAGGTCTGGCCGAGCTGCGGCTTGAACACCGAATACACCCCGAGGCCCAGCGTCAGCCAGCCCAGCGCCAGCGTCGCCGCGCGCTCGGGCACCTGCAATATGGTCAGCGCGCCCAGCACCACGCCGGGCAGACCGGCGCCGAGGATGATCAGCGCAAAGCGGCGTTCGAGATGCGATTCTTTCAGATGCCGCAGCGTGGCGCCCAGGCCGAGCGCGACACTGGCGACTTTGTGCGTGGCCAGTGCCGTGCCAAAACTGAGTCCGAGAAAAATCAGCACCGGAAACTGGATCAGCCCCGCGCCGCCGCCGGACAAGGCTGACAAAAAATTCGCCGCCAGCGAGGCGGCGAAGAGGATGAGCTGATCGGGCATTCAGCCGGTGACGCCGATTTCGGCAGGCAGCCGCGCGTACACCAGCTTGAGCCCGGCGTCGCGAATCGCCTGCAAAAAGCGGTCGGCCTCCTCGGCTTCGACAAAACATTCGACGACCACCGGAAGCTCACCCGCCAGCTCGAAAAACCCCGCATCGTGACGGCCATGGCGGCCAAACCCGGCCATCGCCTGAAACGCCGACCCGCCCGCAATGCCCAGTGCCTGCGCCGTGTCGAGCAGCCAGGCATAGGTGAGTTTGCCGTCGTGGCGGCTGGATTCGCTGACAAACACTTGCAGGCAGACGGTGGTCATTTGAAGAGCCTCATGGTGTAAAACCCCAGTCCGGTGGCGAGGAAAGAGCCGAGCATGTGGCTGAGCGCGATCAGGCCGCCGGTAAGCCACAGGCCGCGCATCAGCGTGGTGACCACTTCGGCGGAAAACGTGGAAAACGTCGTGAGCCCGCCGAGCAGGCCGGTGATCAGAAACAGCCGCATCTCAGGCGGCACGCCCGGGTGCTCGGCAAACCAGGCGATCACCAGGCCGATGGCATACCCGCCGATCAGGTTCGCCGCCAGCGTGCCCAGCGGCATCGCCGGAAACACCGGGTTGAGCCACAGGCCCAGCCCCCAGCGCAGCCAGGCCCCCAGCGCCGCGCCGATGCCTATGGCGAGAAAAGCCGTCATGCGGACAGGGGGTCAGAGCGGGTCATGGCGATATTCTAGGGGCACACGGATCAATCATTGCGGTTACTGAAATCACCTCACCCTCAGTCGCCCGTCATTGCGAGGCGCAGCCGAAGCAATCCAGTGCGTGCGATCGAAAGCTGGATTGCCCCTGAAGGGACTCCGATCCACTGCGGGGTGAATCCCGCGTGGAGTCATATGCTTCGGCTTCGCCTCGCAACGACAACCCTGACCGTACCGCCCCAGGCCAATCACAGCGCCTCTTCAATAATCTCGGTCAACAATGCATTCACCGCGTCCAGCGCCTGCTTCAGCGCCGCATTGTCCGTGGCCGGCGGCTTGCGATACGCCACATACACCGCCGCATCGCCCGGCACGGTGTACACCGACACGATATAGGGGCACATCACCATCGCTGTCGGGTCGGCTTCCATCATCTGCCGCGAAATCGACGCGCTGCAGAATTCGAACTGCTCGCCCTGCCCGTACACCTGCTTCGTCGCGCCCAGGTCCTTGCCCGTGCGCTCCAGCATCCCGGCAATCTGGTTGCTGTGATTGATCTTCAGCCCCTTGCCCTCGATCGACGATTGCACCTGGTCGCGCACCGCCTCAAACGCACCCTGCGTTTTGAACACCACCGCAAAATCGTCCGCTGCCTGCGCCACACACGGCAGCCCCAGCATCGCAATCACAATCAGCATTTTTTTCATGGCAGTCTCCTGTTTCAGTCGAGCAATCATTCTCCGCCGCCCGCCGCCGCATCGCAATGCCCTTTGCTACACTCGCCGCATGAAGGCACCCCTCAAGGCCGACGGCCGTTTCTGGCTGACACTGGACGGCCGCAATTTTCTCGGTCGCGGTCGTGTGGAACTGTTGCAGCGCATCCGCGAAACCGGCTCCATCTCCAAAGCCGCCAAGGCCATGAAAATGAGCTACAAGGCCGCGTGGGACGCCGTCGATGCGATGAACTCGGCCTGGGGTTCGACACTGGTGGAGAGCGGGCCTGGCGGTAGCCGGTTGACGGACGATGCTGAAAAGCTGATCACCGCGTTTCAAAACGCCGAGGTGGATCACAGCGTGTTCATGCAGAAACTGGCCGATGGCCTGTAGGGGAATGGTGCTGATGAGGCGCAAGTTTGCCTCGGATGATTCATCGTGCAGATTGGCTGCTCCTCGGCCGAAGTGGTCATCTGCACAGCGGTTTTTCGAGGGTGGCGAGGAGTTGTTCGAGGTTCATTATGTTGTGGTCACTTGAGGAAGCCAACGCGGCCGGGACATGGCCAACCTTCCATGTTCTTGTGGGGGTTCAGTTTTGTGTCATAGGTGCTGCGCTTGAATGTCTTGCCGCATAGCGGGCAAGCGAAGGTGTAGGTCTGACCGAAGCCGCTAGCAATTTTTCTTGGACGTGGATTTGGCGCTCTTGTTTTTGCCGTAGAAAAGCCAAGATTCCCATTTACGACATTTCCGTGCTGACGCTCAATCGGAGGTGCCGCAAGTGGTCCGGATGCAGTTAGCTCAATGGCAAAGCGCGGATGGAAGGCTTGCCGTGTGACGGTGGCGGAGCGGATGCGATCAAGGAGATAGCTCTTTGGGTCGCCAGTATCTGCCTCGACTCCAAATAGCAACAAATCGCCGGCACTCGTACGCCGAACCGAATAAGGTTCAATGGTTGGCGTTCTGCGGTCGCCGTTCTTTTTGGTGTAGTCAAGTTGCACGCACAGGCGGTTTGCAGCGGCAAAGCGGATTGTCTCCAGCGAGCCGGCTTGTGCGCCCCAAGCCTGCACCATGGCAGGCGGTCGCCAATCGGTATCCATCGCCATCTGGCCCGATGGAATTGTTGCCAGTACCGGAGCCACTATTTGCTCGTTCAGCCAATCGAAGACAGCAGGAAGCTCTTGCCAGAATTCGTTGAACGGAGGACAGACGGGAAGCTGGTGAGCAAGCATCTGTTCCCATTCCACCTCGATGGCTACGCGTTCTGGGCGGTCGGTAAGGGCAGCGTAGGTCGGTACGGGGATGCCCTTGAACTCGCACTTGCGCGCAAGCGTGCTGCGTACGAGCGCCCGATCCGGCTGCAGGTCTTGCCGCCGATACAGGTGAACCACATCATAGAGGTCGCGCGGCCGCTGGCGCTCGGCCAGCGCGCGCATCTTTTCGGCGAAGACTTCTTCGAAGGAATAGCTCAGGACGTGGATGCCTTCGCCTGGCAGATCGCTGTAGGGATGGTGGACGGGTCGCGGCACGGGGTCGAGGACAAGTATTTCGTCGACCGCCAAGTCCAGCTTGATGCGTGGCGGATCGCCCGCGCGCCCCAGCGGGCCTCGATAACCAACACGGCCCTGCGCTGAAAGCGACCCGCGTGGGTTGGTAAAGACTTCAAACTTGCGCGCCTCGGAGGGAAGTTGCAGACCACTGGCGTCGTAAATCCATTCACTGACTTCCTTGAAGACGCTGGCAAGGAATGCTTCGTCGAGGTGTTCGGCATCTTTCAACGTGAAATCCAGATCCTCCGAAAAGCGGTACGTTTCGAAGTAACACTTCTTCAGGCAGGTGCCACCCTTGAAGACCCATCGGTCACCGATGGCAGGGTGCGCAGCAATGCCGGCCAGCAGCCAGCCGAGCGCATAGTCCTTCTCGACGACATGCGCCTGCAAATGCAGTTCGGCGGCGAGCGCCATGATTTCCTGCTTGGGGATCAAGGTTTGGCCTCGCGCAGTTCACTTGCAGACACCCATACGCGCCAGGCGGTGATCAGACGATCCGATGGCAGGCCCGGGTCCAGTTTGGCGTAGCCGGATGAGAGATTCGTCTGGCAGGTGGCTATCAATGCACTCTGGTCAGGATGATCGCGTTGCAGCAGGTAGCCGAGGCGTTTGTATACCGCACCCACGCCCAGGCTGGCAGCGTAGTCGGTCAGCCTGGCGGTCTCCTTGGAATATTCCTTGAGCAGGCTGGCCAGCATGTCGCCCACATGACGAATACCGCCACCCAGCGTCGGATCGGCCAGCATGTCGATGAGGGTACGCGCCGGATCAGATACCTTGACACGAGTGCCACCACGCCAAACCGTTTTCAGCCCAACGAAATGCGATGGCGACACAGTACGCAGTTCGAATTTGGTTTTGCGCAGAACAGGCTTGCGATCACGCGGACGTTTGGTGGTCAGCACACACAGCGCACTGAAAATCTGTTCGGTGAGCCCCCAATGTTCGGCGGCGGACCAGCCGCCGATATAACACGGCTCGAACATCGCAGCAGCGATAGCCCACGGGTCTTCCAGCGCGATGTCCGGAGACTCCGATTCGATAGGAACAGGAACATAGGTACCACGCCGAATTCGAACCAGCCAGCCCGCGCGCGCCCAGGTTGCCAGCCGACGAGCGGCCAGCGCCGGTGTCAGCCCGAGCACTGTCGCGACTTCGCTGGGTGTTACGACCGATGGACTGTCGCGTAACAGCCGACTGAGCTGACTTCTGGAAGTGGCACTTAGGCCGACTGGCTTCATGGCTATATCTCAAGCGCAATAATGATTGCATTTGGTGCTTATCTTCGCCTGAAATATAGCGCTATTGGGCGTGATAGTGCAATTACCAATCCGATGGTGTGGCGACAATTGCCCTGCACCAACACCCAACAGCACATTTAGCCGACAAGTTATTGGCAGTTTGCCGTCATTTTGATGCGCAAACCCGAATAACGCAGTGGCCGAACAAAAGACACTCAAAGCCGAGTCCTGTAAAACGTCAGCGGCGTGCCCTGTTTGGCCACGGCCGGTTTCAGTCTCCCCATCACGTGCATTTCGCAGGGCTTGCAGTCAAAGCGCAGGGTGAGTTTTTCGCTGCCGTTCACCAGCGTCAGCGGGGCGGCGCGCACGGTGCCCTGCACGCCCGTCACGCCCTTGGCCTGTTTCGGACAAAGACTCAGCGAATAGCGCACGCAGTGCTTGGTGATCATGAGCGACACCTCGCCGGCTTCCTCGTGCGATTCATACGCGGCGGCGATGAGTTTGACGCCGTG
>JAJXUA010000116.1 GCA_021783275.1 Pseudomonadota bacterium | reverse complement strand
ATGAACTGCGCCTCAACGTGCTGTTCAACACCGACCTCAAGGCAGTGCGTATCGACGAATCGAACATGACGCTGTGGGCGCTGACGCCGCAGGGTGAGGCCAGCGTGCCGCTCAAACCCAACGAACGCAGCGACCGCTATCTGAAAAAAGTACGCGAGTTATTGTCTGGCCATGCGCTGGGTTCGCCCGGCGGTTATCCGGTGCATCTCACGCGCTGGACGCGGCAATCGCAGGCTGGCCTGTCGATCCAGCATCTGGCGCAGCTGCTGTTGATTGCCGAAGAAGAAGCCGTCGTCGCGGTGGTGCATTCGCCTGCCCTGACCGACGAACTGGCGCGGCTGGCCTGGTGGTGCATGCCCACCATCGAAAACGCGCGGCTGATGCTGATGCGCGACGTGGTGTGCCAGGGCAGCATGGGTCGCACGCTGGCCGAATTTCTGGTCGAACATCTGGCGTTTCTGCACGAAGACGACGTCGGCATCCTCGATACCATCGCCGTCATGCTGTATTCAGGCGTGATGACCGAGGCCGAACGGCTGTCGATGTGGAAACGTGGCGTCAGCCGCAACTCGTATTACGTCGCCTTTCTCGAACTGCAACCCGACGCCCTGCCCAGCCCACACCCGGCCCGTGCCGATCACGCCAGCGTGCCCGCGCTGGCCGACAACCCCTACAGCCTGATGCTCGCCAAAGCGCTGTCCGGTCAGGGACAAACCTTCATCTACACCACCGCGCTGATCCTCGACCGCCCCGAAGTACAGGAAGTCGTCAACCACACCCTCAGCGCGCTGGCCAACTGGTGCGCGCCGCTGCGGCAGACCGATGCGAGCACGCGCGACACCGCCCGCGCGGCGTTCCTCGCCGCCGCGCCGCAATTCGAAGCCGACCTCACCGCGCTCGACACCCTTGCCGCAGTGGACGCCGACACCGTGCGCCCCATCTTCCTCAAGACCACCGCCATCGGCTCGCTGATGCGGCGCAAGATACAGCCGATTGTCACCCCGCTGATCGATGCGATCACGGTGCTGCGCCGCACGCCCTGATCTGTTTTCCGGAAGGGTGGTGGCTGGGCATAGCGGCAGCCTGTGCCGCATTGAGTACTCAGCGACCCAATGCCGAATCGATACTGGCGAGGAATTTCTCCGCTTTTTCGAAACCGACGACCTTGAATGCCGACTGCGTGCCGTCGGCGCGCCAGAAGATGATGCCGGGCGGGCCGAACAGATCGAAGCGCTTGAGCAGGGCCTTGCTGTCGGCGTTGGTCTCGGTGACATCGGCCTTCAGCAATACGGCACCGGCCAGCCGCTCCTGCACGCGGGCGTCGCTGAAGGTGAAGCGCTCCATTTCCTTGCACGACACACACCAGTCGGCGTAGAAATCGAGCATCACGGGTTTGCCTTCGGCGCGGGCTGCGGCGAGTCGGGTGTCGAGTTCAGCAGGGGTTTTCACCGTGATGAAGGTCATCGCCTGCTGGCCGGTGGCGGGTGTGCCGCCGCCCTGGAACACGGCCAGCGGTTGCAGCACGTCACGGCTGCCGCCGAGCAGGCCGACGATGAGCGCCAGGCCGCCGATGAGCAGCGTCACGCCCAGCGCTTTCCACAGCCGCATCCAGCCTGAGGCTCTTTCCGGCAGCGGGTCGAGCGCATGCAGGTATACCGCCGAGCCGATCAACAACAGCGCCCACAGCAGCATGTGCACCCACGCCGGAATGATGGGCGAAATAAGGTAGACCGCGATGGCGAGCATCAGCACGCCGAAGAAATACTTCACCGCGTTCATCCAGGCTCCGGCGCGCGGCAGGAGCGTGCCGGCCGACAGACCCACCAGCAGCAGCGGCACGCCCATGCCCAGCGCCAGCATGAAGAGCGCCGCACCGCCAAGCACGGTGTCGCCGGTCTGCGCGATGACCACGAGCGCAGCAGCCAGCGGCGGCGCGACGCACGGCCCGACAATGACCGCGGACAGCGCGCCCATGACAAATACCCCGGCGAAGTTGCCGCCTTTCATCCGGTTCGAGGCGTCTGAAAACTTGCTCTGTATGAAACTCGGCAACTGGATTTCAAAAAATCCGAACATGGAAAACGCCAGCAGGACAAACACGCCCGCACCGATGCCGAGTGCCCAGGGGTTTTGCAGTGCATTGGAAATCAGTGTGCCCGACAGCGCCGCAGCCACGCCGGCGAACGCATAGGTGATGGCCATGCCCAGCACGTAGGCGAGCGACAGCAGGAAGCCGCTGGTGCGCGTGACCCGGGTACGCTGCCCGGCGATGATGCCGGACAGGATGGGAATCATGGGGAAGACGCACGGTGTCAGTGACAGCAACAGCCCCGCGCCAAAATAGGTGGCAACGATGAGCCAGAAATTGCCGCTTTTAAGCACGCGCTCCAGACGCGAGGTATCCGATTCCTCGCCGGGCACTGCGCCCTGAGCCGCAGTGGCTGACGGGGTGGCCGCGCCGCCCGCGCCAAACGTGAACTCGCGGTTGATCGGCGCATAGCAGACGCCGACGGCTTCATTGCAGCCCTGCCAGACGGCTTCCAGCACCAGCGTTTCGTTGGCCGCCAGCGGGCGCGACAGCGCCAGCGTGGCAGAGAAATCGCGGTGATACACCTCGGTGCGGCCAAACGACGGATCCTCTTTCACCTCACCCGCAGGCGTGGTGGCCCGGGCAATCTTGATATCGGCAGGCGACTTGACGGTCCACGCCAGCTTGTCGCGGTACAGATAGGTATCGGGCGTGGTCGCGTAATCAAACCGGACGGTTAGTGCGTCGGGCATGGTCGCCGCCACACGGAATGCAGCTTCGGGGGGCAACAGGGTGGGGGCGGGGCTGCCGTCCAGGCTCAGGCTGGCCAGCACGGGCAGCGAGGAGGCCGCAGGCGGCTCCTGCGGCATGGCCGAGACCCGGGGTGGGGCAGCAATAGGCAAAGCCACCTGCGCAGGCAGCTTGAGTGTGGCGCTCACCGTCTGCGGCACGTAACACAAGCCGGCATCGGCACAGCCCTGCGACACCGTGGTCAGTTTCACCTCGGTTGCGCCGGCCGCACGCTCGATGGGCAACAGGATGCGGACATCCTTGCGGTAGGTTTCCACCCTGCCGAAATACTCGTCCTGCTTGATCTTGCCGGGCGGCAATTCCACTTTGCCCAGCGTGGCTCCACTCAGTTCGAAGCGGAATTTGTCGCGGTAAAGATAATAGCCATCGGCAATCTGCCAGCGCGCTTCCAGCGTCGTGGCATCCACCACCCGTGCCGAGAAACGGAACGCCAGGTCCGGATCCAGCGGCTCTTCCTGCGCCAGTGCCCCTTGCGAAAACGCAAGCGCACCCCAAAGTACCGGCCATGCGGCCAGCAGTCGAATCCAGCGTTTATTCATGTGTTCCAGTCTCCCTTGCCAGCCAGTCCAGCCAGGCGGGCAAGCCATGCGTAATCGGTACGGCTATCACTTCGGGTACATCGTAGGGATGGTGTGCACGGATGAGACTTTCAACCCGGGAATACTGCTCCGCCGTCGTTTTGATCAGCAACGGCACTTCGTGGGCTGTTTCGAGCGCACCCTGCCACCGGTAGATGGAGCGGCATCCCGCCAAAACGTTCACACAGGCCGCTGCACCTGACTCAATCAGCACGTGCGCCAGTTTCGCGGCCAGCGCCTCATCAGGTACATTGGTCAGAACTAACAAGGGTTCCATGACATGAAATTGGGCTGGATTTTTCTGCTGCTGTTATCGTTTCCGGTGCTCGAAGCCATCGGTATTTTCTGGGTGGCCGACGAAATCGGCGGCTGGGTCCTGCTGTGGTTGCTCGCGGATGTCTTCGCGGGCATGGCGCTCATCCGCTTCGCCCGCATTGCCTGGGGCGCACAACTGCTGTTTTCCATGCAATCCGGCGCATCGCCGCTCACCGCGCTGTTCGCCAGCGGGCGTATTGTGCTCGCTGGCGGCCTGCTTGTCTTCCCCGGTTTCATCAGCGACGCCCTCGCGATCACGCTGTTGCTGATTCCCGGTACCTGGACTGCGCGTCGGCGCGATCCCTTGCGCCCGGCCAATGAAGACCTGCCGCCGAACGCATCGGCGACACGCACCCCTGACGCCTCGGCCACCCCGGCTGCCATTATCGAGGGGGAATTCAGACGCGAGCCAGACGACGGCAAGCGCTAGCCTAAAACAGCTTCATCTGGCCGCGCGCCTGCCGGATTTCGCGCAATAAATCGTCCGACGTGGGGTAGCGGTACTTCAGCCGCAATTCGCGCGTGGTGCGGGTGTTGGACAGCTGGCGCGATTCACGCAGAAACGACAGCAGGGCTTCGGACAGCACTTTTTCCGCCTCGGCCCGCTGCACGCGCGGCGGGCGCGGCAGTTCGAAAGCGTCGGCGCAGCTGTCGAACCAGTCGCCCATTTTCAGCGGATGCGCATCAACCGCGTGGTAGATGCGCTGGCGGCGGCCGCGAAACAGCGCAGCCCAACACATCCGTGCCAGGTCGTCGGCGTGGATGTGGTTGGTGTAACTGTCGTCTTTTGCCACCAGCGCCGGCGTGCCGCGCTTGATGCGATCAAGCGGCAGGCGATCGGCGGCGTAGATGCCGGGCGCGCGCAGGATGCTGACCTGCACGCCGAAGGTTACGCCCCAGCGGCGTAACTGACGTTCAGCGTCCACCCGGCGCACCGCGCGGCCGTTCACCGGCGCAACCGCACGCGTCTCGCTCACCCAGTCGCCGCCACAGTCGCCGTAGACGCCGCTGGTGCTGATGTAGACCAGCGCACCGGGCTTGCCGTGGCGGGTCAGCGCGTGCAGCAGGTGGGCGGTGCGCGGGTCGGTTTTGCCGTCGCCCGGGGGCGGGGCGAGATGCAGCACGCCATCGACGCGCGGCAGGCGGCGCAAGCTGGCAGGCGCGTCCAGATCGGCCACAAACGGTGTGACCCCCAGCGCACGCAGTTCGGGGATACGTTCGGGACGGCGCACCAGGCCAATGAAATCAGCCTGCCCGGCATAGCCGCGTACCAGCCGTTCGGCCACATCGCCGAAACCGGCAATCAAGATTTTCTTCATCGCTGCTTTTAACCCTGTTTTTAACCTGCGCTGTAACCCTTCGGGATTCAGGGTGAAAACCCCGGGCAGTCAGGCGATAATCCGCCCCTTTCCACCGCATTTCAAGCGCACATCATGCCGTATCAGGTCACCGTTCAGCCCAGCGGGCATCAGTTCACTGTCGGCGACGACGAAACCATCCTCGACGCTGCACTGCGTGAAGGCTTTTCCCTGCCTTACGGCTGCCGCAACGGCGCCTGCGGTTCGTGTAAGGGCAAGGTCGTGTCGGGTCAGATCGATTACGGCAAGCATTCGCCGACGGCGCTGAAAGACGAAGAAAAAGCGCAGGGGCGCGCGCTGTTCTGCCGTGGCAAACCGCTGTCCGATCTGGTCATCGAAGCCAAGGAAATCGGCGCGGCGAAAGACATCATGGTGAAAACCCTGCCGTGCCGCGTGGAAAAACTCGAAAAGCGCGCCGACGACGTGATGGTGGTGAAGATCAAGCTGCCCGCCAACGAGCGCCTGCAATTTCTGGCCGGGCAATACATCGACTTCCAGCTGAAAGACGCCCGCTCGCGCAGCTACTCGCTCGCCAATCCGCCGCACGACGACGCACTGCTCGAACTGCACATCCGCCACATACCGGGCGGTCTGTTCACCGACCAGGTGTTTTCCACACTGAAAGAGCGCGACATCCTGCGTCTCAAAGGCCCGCTCGGCAGCTTCTTCATCCGCGAAGATTCCGACAAGCCGATGATCTTCATCGCCGGCGGCACCGGCTTCGCGCCCATTAAAGGCATGCTGGAGCACGCTTTTGCCGAGCACA
>JAJXUA010000029.1 GCA_021783275.1 Pseudomonadota bacterium | reverse complement strand
CCCGGAAGAAAAGCGCGACCAGTTGCTGATGGACCTGTCGCTGAATCTCAAGGCCTTCATCTCGCAGCGCCTGGTGCCGCGCAAAGGCACGACCGGCCGCGTCGCCGCCATCGAAATCCTGCTCAACTCGCCCCTGATTGCCGATCTGATCTTCAAGGGTCAGGTCCACGAGATCAAGGAAATCATGTCCAAGTCGCGCGAGCTCGGCATGCAGACCTTCGACCAGGCCCTGTTCGACCTCTACGAAGCCGGCATGGTGTCGTACGAAGATGCGCTACGCAACGCCGACAGCCTCAACGACCTGCGCCTGAAGATCAAGCTGCATGGCCAGGAATCCAAAGGCCGCGACATGATGGCGGGGCTGGATCATCTGGATATTGTTTGAGCCATCCAGTAGGCAAGGTAATCATGGGGTTGCTTGGCCCAAGCCCCTCGCTTAACGTGCGGCGAGCAATAGCTGGGCCTGAAAAGACGGCAACTCAAAAACGGCGAAATTTCTTGGGGGATTTCGCCGTTTTCTATTGGATCACCAGCCAACAGGCATTGATCGCGGAGTGGCAAACTCCGTGGGTTCCTTTCCAAGCGGGAACGCAACCACGTAGAGCAACGTGACTGGTAACGGCTTTGCATCCAGCACATCGCCTTTAACAACTATTTTGCGGGTTGCGTAGCGCAGAGATACCCCAAGCGCCTTGAGTACGTTGATGTGTTCTTGAAGCTCGTCGTAAATGGCGAACTTGTCTCGCTGAGAGTAGCAGTCGGCGCAGTCCCGGTACTCCCGGAAGTAGTCGACCAACTCAGCAAAACGCTCATCCGCTTCGCGGCTCAAGTCAAAGGCCGGCGTGGACAGATCCATTGAGGCTACCTCCACCAAACCGGCCAGTTCTTTGCCCGTACTCAGCGGCAGTGCAGACAGCGTAATGTTCTCCTTGGCCGCCTTCAACTCATCTTCGGTCGGGATAACGAAGGGCTTGTTGAGCGCGTCAACGTCCTCGAACTCGAAGGCTCGCGCCAAAGCCCGGCGTGTATCAAGACTTGACGCCTGTCCGTCCTCCACGCGCTGAATGGTTCTGGTGCTTAGGCCGGAAATCTCGCCCAGCTGCTCCTGAGACCATTGTCGCAGCTCGCGGTGGAGCTTCACCACCATACCCAGTTCTTCCGGTGTAAGTAGTCGGGATTGTTGCGTTTTGTCAGTAGCAGGCATCGTTGTTCTCCATCAGTTAGTCGATGGTGCAAGTGTGCAGACGGCTGGCTACAGGCAACACGACAGCAGGACGACAGTGAGCCGACATCCCGTGGACCTAGCCCTTATACTGGCTAAAAGCTTGGGAGGAAGGTCTTGCATTTTCGCCTCCGCGCCTGCCCGGCTCACACTTTTCTCACACTTTCGCCGTATTTCGCCACAGCCTTGTCCACGGTCAGCAATGTCAGGCCTTCCACCCGCGCCTGCGCGACGAGAATCCGGTCGAATGGGTCTTTGTGCAGGCTCGGCAAATCGTTCACTGCGACGGTGTGTTCGCTGGTGACGGGAAGTTCGCGATAGCCGCTGACCAGCAACATGCGCCACAGGCGGCGAGGGTCAACGTTGAAATCTGCGCGATCAAGCCCGTTCTTGATACTGATCTCCCACAGACTGGCAGCACTGAAAACGAGGTGATTGGCGGGGTCTAGCAGCAGCGTCCGCGCTTTGGTCGACAGCCGCTTCGGCTCGCTCGCTGCCCACAGCAGCAGATGGGTGTCGAGCAGCAGATTCAAGCCTTGCTGCCCGCGAACAGGCCTTCGATTTCGCTGCCGTCCATCTGGTCGAAGTCGTCCGGCACGGAAAACTCGCCCGTCATGAAACCCAGGCGGCTTGCCGTTCCCGCTTCGGCGGGCTCCAGCGGAATGACCTTGACCATGGGTTTGCCTGCCTTGGCGATGATGAAAGACTCGCCCCGGGCGGCCTGTTCAACCAACCGGGAAAGCTGGGTTTTGGCATCGTGGATGTTGATGGTCAGCATGATGACTCCGCATTGAACTAACTGCTGTTAGTTTATATGAAATCAACAAAACACGAAGTAGACAGACTATTCCTGCATCAGCTTGAGCACGAAATCACTTTGCCTATTCCGGATTGATCACCGCTTTGACCGTCAATCCGTGATTCTCCGGCAGCGCCTTGATGGCTTCGGCGGCGGCTTTGAGCGCCGCTTCTTCGCCGCCGTATTTCACCTTCAAATGATCGCCCTCGGGCATGGGCGCGCCCAGCGACATGGGAACGATCGAGGCGGTGCCGCTACCATGGGCACCGAAATCGGCAATCAGGTAATAGCTGCGATAGACCTCGGCTCCGTCGTCGAGCGTCCCGGTCAGGCGCAGCGAGGCGGTAATCATTCAATCACCTCGCGGGGTGGTTTGTCGCGCATGTAACCCGCCACCACTTTGTAGTGCAGGAAGCGGGTTTCGATCTGTCCATTGAACAGCGGAATCCGGCGGCTGGCCTTCAGCCCCATCAGTTTGGGCAGCAGCGGATCACCGGAAATGATCCAGGCATCCCAGCCACTGAAATTCTTTTTCAGCCAGTCGCCAAGCTGGGGGTACCAGTCGGCCAGATCGTCGGCATCACCGAGGCGCTCACCATAGGGCGGGTTGGTGATGAGGGTGCCGCTGGGCCGTGGCGGTTTGAGCGCCAGCGCGTCCGACACCTGCAATTCGATCACCGTGTCATACCCGGCGTTGGCCAGATTGTTGCGCGCCTTGTCGAGCACCCAGCGGTCGCTATCCGCGCCAAAAATCGGCAGGGGGGCCAGCGGTTTTTCACGTGCCTGCGCTTCCAGCTTGATGCGCTTCCACAAGGCCGCATCAAAATCACGGTAGTGCTCAAACGCAAAATGCCGCGCCCGCCCCGGTGCCCGGTTCAGCATGATATCGGCGGCTTCGAGCAGGATCGTGCCTGCGCCGCACATCGGGTCGAAGAGCGGAGTGCCAGGCTGCCAGCCCGACAGCATGACCAGCCCGGCGGCGAGATTTTCCTTCATCGACGCGGCGCTGGCTTCGCGCTTGAAGCCGCGTCTGAACAAAGGCTCACCGCTGGTGTCGAGATAAAACGTCACCGCGTCGGGCGTGAAAAACGCATACACCGGCACGTTGGGCGATTCGGTGTCCACGCTCGGGCGTTCGCGTGTTTCCTCGCGAAAGCGGTCGCAGATCGCGTCCTTGATTTTGAGCGTAATGAAATTCAGGCTTTTCAGCGGCGCATTCTGCGCGCCGACTTTCACTGCGATGGTTTTGTGCACATCGAACCAGTCTGGCCACGGCAGGTCGAGCGCCGCACGATAGATGTGCTCTTCCTTGTGATAACGCGTGTAGCCGACCTTGCGCAGGATGCGCGTGGCAATGCGCGAGGTCAGGTTGGCGCGCATTTCAGCCGCCGCGTCGGCCATGAACAGCACCCCTGCCGGAATCTGCCGCACGATGCTCGCCCCGGCGGCCGCCAGCTCGGCTTCAAGCAAGTTTTCCAGTCCGCGCGGGCAGGTGGCGAAATGGCTGGCGGGCGGCAGCGCGTCGCGCTCGGGGCGGACGGGATGGGCGGATTTGCGACGGGTTTCAGATTTCAATACCGCTCTGCTTTCATTCGTTTGGGTTGAGCGCCGGATGCGCCTGAAGCACCACTTTGTCACGCGCAATTACAGCCTGGAACGCAGCGCTGACGGTGGACCAGTCAACCACGTCCACCTTGTAGGGCAGATCTGATTCAGAGAAAGCTTCTGCCAGCGCAGCGCCAAGCGTCGGCTGCAGAGGCTCCCGGGTCATGATAGCCAAGTCGAGATCGGAGTAGGGCTTGGCCGTGCGCTTTGCACGGGAGCCGAATGCCCATATTTCGTACTGTGGCACATGCAGCGACAGTATGGATTGAATGATGCCCCATTCCTGCACACTGACACTGATGTCCGGGATCGTCATCAAGCGGCGCGCTCCGACAATCGCGCAAGCAGGAACCGCGCTTCGTCGAGAAAAACGGGAATACCACGCACCACCTCCACGGCGAGCGTTTCATAATAGGTATGGCTGGTTCTGGCACGCATGTCCCGGTATACCCGCCACGCCGGCCAGTCGCCCGCCAACAGCCCCTGCTCGTTGGCCGTACGGACCAAATCCGAGAAAGCCATGGTGTCGAACTGCGCAGGCGTGGCAGATGTGGTTTCGAGATAGCGCTTGAGCAGTTTGTGACTGATTTCATAAGTGAATTCGAAACGCTGGATCAGGCCATCCCGAATCTGCGCGTCGGTCACGTCTTGCTCGTAGCGCACCCAGCCCTCGGCAAGCCGCTGGATTGCATTGGCCAAAGGCGTGAGGATTATTTTTTCACTCATGATGGGTGGACCTGTGCATGGACACTAGCATCAATCAAAACGGCTTCAACACCACCAGCAGCACAATCACGACCAGCACGATCACCGGAATTTCGTTGAACCAGCGGAACCAGACGTGCGTATGTGTGTTCTGACGAGCCTGGAATTTGCGCAACAGACTCTTGCAGACGTGGTGATAACCGACCAGCCCCACCACCAGCGCGAGTTTCAGCCACATCCAGTGCATCTCCAGGGGAAAATACGCCAGCCACAGCCAGACACCGGATATCAGCGTCAGCCACATGATGGGCGACACAAACCGATACAATTTGCCTGCCATCAGCAGTAGCCGGTCATAGGCGACAGGATGGGTTTCCATCGCCAGATTGACGAACAGCCGTGGCAGATAAAACAGCCCGGCAAACCAGCTCACCACCATTACCAGATGAAACGACTTCAACCACAGCATGAATAAGACTTTCCTGAAAAAATGGACGCCGGGCCCACTGACCCTGATTTTACTGGGTTTGATCGCGTATCTGTGGTTTCGCCCACCGGCCGATGTCAGCGACGTGCAACGCACGACGCCGCCCTGGCAAGTCACCCTGCCCGACGGTCGCCTCCTCAGCAGCGCCAATCTCCACGGCAAGGTCGTGCTGGTGAATTTCTGGGCAACCTGGTGCCCCTACTGTCGCAAGGAAAAACCGGTGATTGATGCGTACTGGAAAGACACGCGCAACCAGGGTTTCGAAGTCATCTCGATCAGCGTGGACGATACCCCCGAAGCCATCGCCCGCTGGATGCAGGACAAAGGCTATGCGTTCATGGCCGCGCCGACCAACGCCAGCGTGGTGGGCGCATTCGGCCAGATCGGCACGCTGCCGACGTCGTTCATTCTGGATCGCGAGGGTACGATCCGGCATCGCATTGATGGCCAGCTGCATTACCCCAGGCTGGAAAAACTGGTGCAGCCGCTGCTGCAAGTGTCGGCTCCATGAGCGATGCCCGCCTGACCGAACTCGAAAGCAAACTCGCGTTTGCCGAAGACCTGATCGACACGCTCAACCAGACCGTCGCTCGCCAGCAAACGCAGATCGACAGCCTGCAGGCGCAGTTGCGCGTGGTGTACCAGCAGGTACAGAACCTGACGCCGGAAGACGCGCGCACGCCGCGCGACGAACGCCCACCGCATTACTGAGCGCCTCAAGCACGCCCGGAACAATCGCCCTGGACATTCAGCCAGCCAGATCGAGCTGCTTCTGACCACGGGCCTTGGCGCGATACATGATGTCATCGGCTTCATGCATCAGCCCTTCGAGCGTGGGGGTCTGGCTGCTGCGGCTGGCCACGCCGATGCTGATGCCTGCACGGCTTGCCGTGTGGCTGCCAGGCATGACCTGGCCGACTGCGTCATGCAATCGCTTCAACAGTGCATCGAGCGCCGGACCGCTGGCGGTATCGGGTAGCAGGATCAGGAATTCATCGCCGCCGATACGTGCCAGCAGATCGGTTTCGCGGCAGCAGGTTTTGAGCGCCTGCGCGACCTGTACCAGCACGGCGTCGCCGCCAGCATGACCGTAGGTGTCGTTGATGGCCTTGAAGCCGTCGATGTCGATGTTCAGCAGGGTAAGCGGCGACTGGTTACGCCGCGACAGCGCAACCAGCTCCTGCCCGCGCTGGTTGAACTGGTAGCGGTTGGCGAGACCGGTGAGCGGGTCGGTCAGCGCCATGCTGCGTATGCGGCGTTGCGCTGTGATTGCATAGGCCACCAGCGCGCCGGTGGCCAGCGCCAGCAGGGCAATCAGGGCCTGCACCCCCAGCCCTGCAATACCTGTCGGCTTGACGCTGCGTGCGGCCAGTTGCCAGCGTCCGCCGGGGATGAGGATATCCATGGTCACTGCATCGGGTTGACTGAAGAGCGTGGCATCGCCCAGGATCGCGGCCCCGCGTGCACCCAGTCCGTCCTTGCCGCGCAGGGCATAGCGGGTGTCGCCCGACCGGTTTTCCGGCATCACGCCGGCACGCTCGAAAATTGGACGCGGATCAATGGCCACCGCGACCAGACCCCAGTAGCGGGTCGTGCCGTCGGGCTGGGTAAAGACCACGGGAATGCGGTTGATGATGCCCTGCCCGCCCTGTACCAGTTCGATCGGCCCGGCGATGACCGGACGTTTCTCGCGCATCATGCGCAGCACCGCATCACGTTGTGACGGCGTATCCATATAGCGCAAGCCGAGCGCCTTTTCGTTACCTGCACGTGGATAGATGTGACGGATGACGTTATCCGGGGCCAGGGCAATGCTGCGGATCGCAGGCTGTGCGCGGATCAGCGAGGCTGCCACCTGCGCCGCCGCCTGTTCGGAGAAGTCCGGTTGCGCCAGCACAAAACTCGACAGGGCCAGACTCATCGACAGACTCGCATTCAGCTCGGATTCCAGGTGCGCCCGCACGGTCGCCGCCTGCGCCTGCAAGACGGCATGCTCGATCTCCTGCCGACGGGTTTGCTCCAGCCATACAAAGCCATGCAATATTCCACCCACAGCCGCGCCGGCCAGCACGCCAGCCAGCAGCGGCCAGCCCCACAGGCGTGCCGTCCACCGATTACCTGGCGGATCAGCGGCTGATGGGCTTGTAGCGAATGCGCCGGGGCTTGGCACCTTCTTCTCCAAGACGTTTTTTCTTGTCGGCTTCATATTCCTGGTAGTTCCCCGCGAAGAATACGACCTGCGAGTCACCCTCGAAGGCGAGGATGTGGGTGGCGATGCGGTCGAGGAACCAGCGGTCGTGCGAGATCACCAGCACGCAGCCTGCAAATTCCAGCAACGCGTCTTCCAGCGCGCGCAGGGTTTCCACGTCCAGATCGTTGGACGGTTCGTCGAGCAGCAGCACGTTGCCACCGGCGATCAGCGTCTTCGCCAGATGCAGGCGGCCGCGTTCGCCACCCGACAGCTTACCGACGATTTTCTGCTGGTCGCCGCCCTTGAAATTGAAGCGGCCGAGATAGGCGCGCGAGGGGATTTCGTAGCGGCCGACGGTGAGGATGTCGCGGCCTTCGGCGACTTCGTCGAACACGGTTTTATTCGCAGATAGCGCATCGCGGCTTTGATCGACGAAGGCCATTTTCACCGTCGATCCGATGACGACCTCGCCGCTGTCGGGCGTTTCCTGCCCGGCGATCATCTTGAAGAACGTCGATTTGCCCGCGCCGTTGGGGCCGATGATGCCGACGATGGCACCCGGCGGCACGCTGAAAGAGAGATTGTCGATCAGCAGGCGGTCGCCAAACGCTTTGCTCACGCCGTTGAATTCGATCACCTTGTCGCCCAGCCGCTCGCCGACCGGGATGAAAATTTCCTGCGTCTCGTTGCGCTTCTGGTATTCGACCGAATTCAGCTCCTCGAACCGCGACAGCCGCGCCTTCGATTTGGCCTGGCGCGCCTTGGGGTTCTGCCGCACCCATTCGAGTTCCTGCTTCATCGTCTTGATGCGGCCGGCTTCCTGCTTGCCCTCGGTTTCCAGCCGCGCCTCTTTCTGCTCCAGCCAGCTGGTGTAGTTGCCCTTCCATGGAATGCCGTGGCCGCGATCCAGCTCCAGTATCCACTCGGCGGCGTTGTCGAGGAAATAGCGGTCGTGCGTCACCGCGACCACGGTACCGGGATAACGCACGAGAAACTGTTCCAGCCATTCCACTGACTCGGCATCAAGGTGGTTGGTCGGCTCGTCGAGCAGCAGCATGTCAGGGTTGGACAGCAGCAGCTGGCACAGCGCGACGCGGCGCTTTTCGCCGCCCGACAGGTTGCCGATGACCGCGTCCCATGGCGCCAGGCGCAGCGCATCGGCGGCGATTTCCATCTGCGTGTCGAGATCGGCACCAGCGGTGGCGAGGATCGCTTCGCACTTGGCCTGCTCTTCCGCCAGTTGGTCGAAATCGGCATCGGGCTCGGCATAGGCGGCGTAGATTTCATCCAGCCGCGTTTTCGCCGCGACGATTTCGCCCAGCCCCGCTTCCACCGCCTGGCGCACAGTATGTGCCGGGTCGAGCTGCGGCTCCTGCGGCAGATAGCCGATGCGGATGCCCGCCATCGGAATCGCCTCGCCTTCGATGTCGGTGTCCACGCCCGCCATGATGCGGATCAGCGAGGATTTTCCGGAACCGTTGAGGCCCAAGAGGCCGATCTTCGCGCCGGGAAAAAAACTGAGCGAAATGTCTTTCAGGATTTGCCGCTTCGGCGGCACGATCTTGCCGACGCGGTTGAGGGAATACACGTATTGCGCCATGGGAGTTCGCTGCTGGGTAAAGAAAGATGAGTAGGCGTGATTAATGGGACGGGGAGCGATATGGGCGAAAACTTGGCCCACCTCCCTGTCAAATTATTTCTTGTCCGCCGGGCACGCCGCAAATTCGCAGCGCGGGCCGGTGCGGCTGACAAAACTGTCATCGCCGCATTGCTTCACATCGGCCGGACACACCACACGTTCTTCATCCAGCAGCACAGGCGGCAGGGGCCCGGCGGGGCTGGGCTTTTTCGCGGTATCCGTCGGCACGGCCACGCTGCACGCAGCCAGCAGCATCAGCGGGATGATCAGTCCGATTCGCATCGTCATGACAGCTCCTTGTCCAGTTGCGCTTTCAATCGGGAAAAATCGAGTTCGCCCAGGGTGCGTTCGAGGATGCGGCCATCCTTGCCGATGAGAAAACTGGTGGGTGTCAGTTGCACGTCGCCAAATGCACGGGCATGCGCACCATTCACGTCGAGCGCCACCGGAAACGGCAGCTGCCGGGTGCGCACAAAATTGGCCACATAGTTGGGCGGGTCGTAACTCATCGCAACTGCGACAATTTCGAAGCCGCGTGCCTTGTACTGCTGATAGGTTTCGATCATGCCCGGCATTTCCTTGATGCAGCCGGGGCAGGACGTTGCCCAGAAATTGACCAGCACGACCTTGCCGCGCAGGCTGTCGAGCGCAATGGGCTGGCCTTGCAGCGTGGTGAAGGTGGCCACCGGCGCTTGCGGCTTTTCGGTCAGGGCATAGGCCAGCGCGCCGATGACGGCCAGCAGGGCAAGTGCGATGAATACGGGTTTGGCGAGTTTCATGACAGAGCCTGGAAACGGGGTTAACGGTAGGACTGCGCAAGTGTCACATAGTGCGCCGCCGAATAATTGAAATAGGCGATTTCTTCCTCGGTCAGCGCGCGCACCAGTCTGGCGGGGCGGCCCAGATACAGATGGCCGGATTCGAGCACGCGCCCCTCGGGCACCAGCGACCCTGCGCCCAGCAGCACGTGCTTTTGCACCACTGCGCGATCAAGAATGATGCTGCCCATGCCGATCAGGCATTCGTCTTCGATGGTGCAGGCGTGCAGGATGACGGTATGGCCGACGGTGACGCGCGCACCAATGACCAGCGGCCCGCCCGCCGGGTTGGCCGGGGTGGGGTGCGACACATGCAGCACGCTGCCGTCCTGGATATTGGTGGCGTCGCCGATGCTGATCGTGTTCACGTCGCCGCGCACCACCGCGCCGGGCCAGACCGAGGCATCGCGCCCCAGCGTCACTTCGCCGATCACTGTGGCGCGCGGATGCACCCAGGCACCGTCGGCCAGCACCGGCATCACGCCGTGATGCGGTGCCAGCGCCGAGTCGTAAACCTTGTCGTTCATGGGGTTGAAAATCTCCTGTCAGGCCGAAAGTATAATGGCCTGACTCCTTGAACCTGTGTGCGCCCATGAATCCCCTGCTCGATTTTTCCTCACTGCCCCGTTTTGCCGAATTCAGACCCGAATTCGTCACCCCGGCCATCGACAGCCTGCTCGCCGATTGCCGCGCCGCCGTGGCCCACGCGATGGACAGTTCGACCCCCGCAGCGTGGGACGCGTTTGTCGCGCCGATGGACGACGCCAATGAAAAACTCTCGCGTGCCTGGGGCCAGGTGTCGCATCTGCATTCCGTCATGGATACGCCCGAGTTGCGCGAGGTCTACAACGAGAACCTGCCCAAAATCACGGTGTACTTTGCCGAACTGGGACAAAACGAAGCGCTGTTCAGCAAGTTCAAGGCGCTGGCCGCGGCACCCGCGTTTGCCACACTGAATCCGGCACAGAAAAAAATCGTCGAAAACGAACTGCGTGATTTCCGTCTGGGCGGGGCTGAATTGCCCGCCGCGCAGAAAGCCCGCTTCATGGAAATCCAGGAAAGCCTGTCGGGCCTGTCGGCCCGGTTTGAGGAAAACCTGCTCGATGCCACCAATGGCTACGCGTACTACGTCGAAGACATCGCCGAACTGGCCGGCGTCCCCGAAGACGACCTGGCTGCCATGCGCGCTGCCGCCGAAGCGGACAACCGGCCTGGCTGGAAAATCACCCTGCACATGCCGTCCTATCTGCCGGTGATGCAATACGGATCGAACCGCAGCCTGCGCGAAACGCTTTACCGCGCCTATGTAACCCGCGCGTCCGAATTCGGCCAGCCCGAGCTCGACAACACCCCGCTGATTGCGCAGATTCTCAAGCTGCGGCGTGAAGCCGCACAAATGCTCGGCTTCAACAGTTATGCCGAAGAATCGCTGGTGTCGAAAATGGCCGACACCCCGGCCGATGTGCTGAAATTTCTGGCCGATCTGGGCGCGCGCGCGCGGCCGTATGCCGAACAGGATTTCGCCGAAATGCGGGCTTTTGCTGCCAGCGAACTGGGCATTGCCGACCTGCAAGCCTGGGACAACGCCTATGTGTCGGAAAAACTGCGTGTCGCGCGCTACAGCTTTTCGGATCAGGAAGTGAAACAGTATTTTCCCGAGCACCGCGTGCTGGCCGGCTTATTCAAGCTGATCGAAACCCTCTACGGCCTGCATATCCGTCAGGACAGCGCGCCGGTGTGGCATCCGGACGTGAAGTTCTACACCCTGACCGACCACAGCGGAAAGAAGGTCGGGCAGTTTTATCTCGACCTCTACGCACGCAATTCCAAACGTGGCGGGGCGTGGATGGACGATGTGATTACCCGCAGGCGCCTGCCTTCCCTTGACGGGGGAGGCAGCACCACGCAAACCCCGGTGGCCTATCTGAACTGCAATTTCGCGCCGCCGGTCGGCAGCAAACCCGCGCTGTTTACCCACGACGAAGTCATCACCCTGTTCCACGAAACCGGTCACGGCCTGCATCACCTGCTCACCCGCATTGAAGAGCTGGGCGTATCCGGTATCAACGGTGTGGAATGGGACGCGGTCGAACTGCCCAGCCAGTTCATGGAAAATTTCTGCTGGGAATGGGATGTGCTCAAACACATGACCGCGCACGTTGATAGCGGCGAACCGCTGCCGCGTGCGCTGTTCGACAAGATGCTGGCGGCGAAGAATTTCCAGGCCGGACTGGGCACGCTGCGCCAGATCGAATTTTCCAGCTTCGACATGCGCCTGCACGACGATTTCGACCCCAACGCCGACAAGACCGCGCTGGATCTACTCAACAGCATCCGCAAGGAATTCGCGGTACTGATTCCGCCGGACTACAACCGCTTTCCCAACAATTTTTCGCATATCTTTGCGGGCGGCTACGCGGCGGGGTATTACAGCTACAAATGGGCCGAAGTTTTATCGGCCGACGCCTACGCGATGTTCGAGGAGCAGGGCCAGATTTCCGGGGCGGGCGTGCTCTCACCCGAAATCGGCCACCGCTTCTGGAGCGAAATCCTCGCGCAGGGCGGCGCGCGTCCGGCACTCGAATCCTTCAAGGCATTCCGGGGCCGCGAACCCTCCATCGACGCCCTGCTGCGGCATAACGGCATGGCCTGAAGCGGCACACGCCTGTGCCTGGGCACCCACCCTGCGCCCGGGGTTCATTTTTTTCCGCGCGAGCCGTTAACGGGTTGATTACGTTCTTCGGGAGGCAGGCATGAAAGCAGGTTTGATCGTGATGGCGGCCGCGCTGGCCACGGCAAGCAGCGCCCTGGTGGCAGCCCAGCTGTACCAGTGGAAAGACCCGCAAGGTCGCATGGTGTACAGCGACCAGCCGCCGCCGGCCAGCGTCAAAAACTCCCTGCAGAAATCCTTCAAGGGCAACGTCATCGACGGCAACGATTCTTATGCCACGCAGACCGCGCGCGAAAAATACCCGATCACCCTCTACGCCAGCGCCTGCGGCGCGCCGTGCGATCAGGCACGCCAGCTGCTGACCGAGCGCGGGGTCCCCTATAGCAGCAAAGATCCGCAAGCCAGCCCCGAAGCCCAGGACGCGCTGAAGAAACTGACCGGCCGGGCGTCGGTACCGGTGCTCGTTGTGGGCAGCGACAAGATCGATGGTTTTGAAGCCGGCCAATGGCAGGGTGCGCTTGACCGCGCGGGCTATCCCAAATCAGCCTTGCCCGGCCGCAAGCCTGCGCCGCAGAGCGCCGCTGTGCCTGCACCTGCACCCGCCACGCCTTAGGGCAGCGCGGGCCCCGTTTGGGGTAAGCCTGTCGAACCCCAGCCCTTCGACAGGCTCAGGGCGAACGGCGTGAATCAATCCGTAATTCCTCAAGCGTGCTTGCTGCGCGTTTATCGCGTCAGACCTGCCCCACTCTCGGCTACACTCGCGGCATGAAAATCGCCGCCTGGAATGTCAATTCGCTCAAAGTCCGCCTGCCCCAGTTGCTGGACTTTCTGGCCACCCGTCAGCCGGATGCGCTGTGCCTGCAGGAAACCAAACTCACCGACGACAAGTTCCCGCAGGCTGAGATCGAGGCAGCGGGCTATCGCGTGGTATTTGCCGGGCAAAAAACCTATAACGGCGTCGCCCTCGTCAGCCGCACACCGGCCAGCGACGTGCAGATCGGCATCCCCGGTTTTGCCGATGAACAAAAGCGCGTCATTGCCGCCACCGTTGACGGTGTCCGGCTGGTCGGCGTGTATTGCCCCAACGGCCAGAGCCTCGACTCCGACAAATATCCCTACAAGCTGGCCTGGTACGACGCGCTGATCGCGTGGCTGAAAGACGAGCTCAGCCGCCACCCCCGACTTGCCGTGCTCGGCGACTACAACATCGCCCCCGACGACCGCGACGTGCATGACCCCAAGGCCTGGGAAGGCGGTGTGCTGGTCTCGGAACCCGAGCGCAGCCGTTTTCAGGCGCTGCTCGCGCTGGGCCTGAAAGACAGTTTCAGGCTGTTTGACCAGCCGGAAAAAACCTACTCCTGGTGGGATTACCGCATGATGGGCTTTCGCCGCAACCACGGACTCCGGATCGATCACATCCTGCTGTCCGAGCCCCTCGCGGCGTGCTGCAGCGCATCCACCATCGACCGCGATATGCGCAAGCTGGAGCGCCCTTCGGACCACGCGCCGGTGATCGCAGACCTCGGCCTGTAGTCAGTACTGCACCACCCCGGGGTCGAGGCTGCGCCACAGATACCAGGTGGCCACGGTGCGCCAGGGGGCATGGCGCACGCCATGTTCGCGCAGTGCGGCAGGCGTGGGGCGTTCACCTTTAAGGTAATGCAGGGCCACGGCTTTTTGCAGGCCGATATCGTCTACCGGCCAGACATCCGGACGCTGCAGGTTGAAAATCAGGAACATCTCCGCTGTCCAGCGACCGATGCCACGCACATCGGTCAATTCATCGATCACCGCTTCGTCCGGCATTTTTTTCCAGCGCGCAGGCCGCATCCGGCCATCGACAAAGTGCCCGGCAAGATCATGCAGATATTCCGCCTTGCGGCGCGACAGCCCGCACGCAGCCAGCGCGTCCAGCTCCAGCGTCACCACATGTTCCGGTCGCAGCGTTTTTGCACACGCCTCGAATCGCGCCCATACGCTGTCGGCTGCCTTGACTGAGATCTGCTGGCCGACAATGGCCCGTGCCAGGGTCTGGAAAGGATCACCCCGATTGGCCAGGGTGGCCTCGGGAAAGCGTGCAATGAGACCGGCCATCAACGGATCGGCCGCTGCAAGCTCGGCGCAGGCGGTAGCCCAGTATGCGGGGGGCTTCACAGCAGGATGATGTCGTACTGTTCCTGCGGATAGCTGGTTTCAACCTGCATCGACACCGGCTTGCCGATGAAATCAATGAGCTGTGCGAGGCTGCCAGACTCTTCGTCGAGAAACAGGTCGATGACGCTTTGCGAGGCGACGATGCGGTATTCGCGGGCGTCAAACTGCCGTGCTTCGCGCATGATTTCGCGCAGCACGTCGTAGCACACGGTTTGCGCGGTCTTGATTTCGCCGCGTCCCTGACAGATCGGGCAGGATTCGCACAGGATATGCGCGAGCGATTCGCGGGTGCGCTTGCGGGTCATTTCCACCAGTCCCAGCGCGGAAAATCCGCTGACGGTGGTGCGGGTGGGGTCGCGTGCCAGGGCTTTTTTCAGCTCGGCAAGCACGGCTTCCTGATGCCCCGCATTGTCCATGTCGATGAAGTCGATGATGACAATCCCACCCAGGTTGCGCAGGCGCAGCTGGCGCGCAATCGACTGTGCGGCTTCGAGATTGGTCTTGAAAATGGTGTCGTCAAAATTGCGTGCGCCGACGAAGCCGCCGGTGTTGACGTCAGCCGTGGTCAGCGCTTCGGTCTGGTCGATGATGAGGTAGCCGCCGGACTTGAGATCGACGCGCCGCCCGAGTGCCTTGGCGATTTCGTCTTCGATGGCGTACAGGTCGAACAGCGGGCGTGCCGCGCCGTAATGCTGCAATTTGTCGGCCACGGTCTGGGTGTAGTTCAGCGCAAAGTCGAGCATGCGCTGCCAAGTCTCGCGCGAATCAATCTGGATGCGCGTGGTGTCGGGATTGACGAAATCGCGCAGCACCCGGGTGGACAGGTCCAGGTCCTGATACAGCAGACAGGGCGCCGGGCTGCCGCCACGCGCCTCGATGTTGGCCCACAGCCGTCGCAGGTAGGCGATGTCGGCTTCGATTTCGGCATCTTCGGCGCTCTCGGCCATGGTGCGCACGATGAAACCGCCGGTCGTGCCTTCCGGTATCAGCTGATGCAGTTTTTGCCGCAGCAGTTCACGCTCTTCTTCGCCTTCGATTTTTTGCGAAATACCGATGTGGGTTTCCTGCGGCAGATACACCAGGTAGCGCCCGGCAAAGCTGATCTGGGTGGACAGCCGCGCGCCCTTGGTGCCGATGGGGTCCTTGATGACCTGCACCATGATGCTCTGGCCTTCGTGCAGGATCTGCTCGATGGGTCGCTCGGACTCACTGCCATGACGTTCCTCCCAGATGTCCGCCACGTGCAGAAAAGCCGCGCGCTCCAGCCCCACATCGATGAACGCCGACTGCATCCCCGGCAGCACGCGCACCACGCGCCCCATGTAGACATTGCTCACCAGCCCGCGACATTGCGCGCGCTCGATATGCAGTTCCTGCACCGAGCCCAGGTGCATGACGGCGACGCGGGTTTCCTGCGGGGTGACGTTGACGAGGATTTCTTCACTCATGAAGGGAAAACGGCGGGGTCAAACCGCCAGTCCAAAGATCGCCAGAAGGATGCGTGTCTCGAATAACGGCAAGCCCATGATGCCGCTGTAGCTGCCTTCGACATGCTCGACAAACGCCCCGGCCCGGCCCTGTATGCCATACGCACCGGCCTTGCCCAGGTGTTCGCCGGTTTCGAGATAGCGGCTGATGGTGGTGCTGTCGAGCGGGGCAAAGCGCACCGTGCTCGACGACAGGCGCAGTTCCATCTGGTTTTCGTGCTGCACGGCCACCGCCGTGTGTACCTGATGGGTGGTGCCGGACAGACGCACCAGCATGGCTTCGGCGTCGCGCCGATCCGTTGGCTTGCCGAGTATCGCGCCGTCAACTTCCACTACGGTATCGGCACCCAGCACGGGAAAGCGCAGCAGGTGCCGCGCATCCACGGCGCGCCAGCCGCAGGCGGCTTTTTCCGTTGCCATGCGCCGCGCAAAATCGGTGGCCGACTCCCCGGAATGCGGCACTTCGATGACATCCATGCGCCCCGGCACGGCGCGCAGCGGCAGCACATCAAAGGCAATGCCGATCTGTTTCAACAGCTCGCGCCGTCGCGGGGATTGCGAAGCCAGATAGATGCGTTTGTCGACCAGCATGGTTACCTCTCAATCCCGGTGATAGGGATGCCCTTTGATAATGCACACGGCGCGATACAGCTGTTCCACCAGCACCACCCGCGCCAGGGCGTGCGGCAGCGTCAGTTTCGACAACCCCAATAGCCTGCCCGCGCGCGCCGTGACGCTTTGATCCAGGCCATCTGCGCCGCCGATGATGAACGCAGGGGCCACCCCTTCGTTCATCCAGCCTTGCAGCCAGTCGGCCAGTTCACGCGTCGTGGTCTGCGTGCCGCGTTCGTCGAGCGCCACCGGCACACAGCCCGGCGGCAAGGCGGCGAGTATGCGCCCGGCTTCTTGCTGTCGGGCTTTTGCACCGTCTTCGCCGGGTGCGCGCACGCCGGGTTTGAGTTCAACCAGCGCCAGCGGCAAATCCGGCGGCATCCGCCGCGTGTAATCTTCAACCCCCGCCGTGATCCAGCCGGGCATTTTGTGGCCGACGGCGATGAGGGTGAGCTTCACGCGCCCTTGGCAGCCTGCTTGCGTACGGCCTGCCCGGCCCCCCACAGTTCTTCGAGATTGTAGAGCGAGCGGGTGGCAGGCTGCATCACGTGGACGATCACATCGCCCAGATCGAGCAGCACCCAGTCGCCGGTGTCGCCGCCTTCGGTATTGCCGACGTATTCACCCGCCGCTTTCACCTTGTCGTGAACGTGTGCGGCCAGCGCCTTGGTCTGGCGGTTGGATTCGCCCGTGGCCACCACCATGCGCTCGAACAGCGAGGTGAGCTTGTGGGTGTCGATGACGGTCACGTCGCGCGCCTTGATATCTTCCAGCGCATCGACGATCAGCTTGATTTTGTTTTCCAGTTTCATCCGTGTGTGTAGAGCTTCTGTTCGTTGATGTAATGTAAAACGGTATCGGGCAACAGATACCGCACGCTCTCGCCGTGTTCGCATGCCGCACGGATGGCCGTGGCCGAAATCGCCAGCGGCGTCATCGCGCAAAACCGCACCGCACCGGCGGCACCCGCACCCTGCAAGCGCCCGCTCACTTCGTCGCGCAAGCTGGCAGGCAGGGTATCCAGTGCAGGCATCTCACCCGCACGTGCTGCCACGGCCAGATTCGCCAGCGCAAACAGGCGCTGCCAGTCGTGCCAGGCGGTCAGTCCCGCAAACGCGTCCGCACCCAGCAGCAGCCAGATCGGGGTGGCGTCACCCTGTTCTGACCGCAAGGCTGCCAGGGTATCGACGGTGTAGCTTAAACCGCTGCGTGTCACTTCACGCGCATCCACACAAAAACGGGGGTTGCCCGCTACGGCACGCTCCGCCATGTGCAGCCGGTGCTGCGCCGCCGTGCGCGGCACGGCGCGATGCGGCGGCGTGCCCGACGGAACAAAGCGCACTTCGGATAATTGCAGGCTGTCGGCCAGCGTTTCGGCCAGACGCAAATGACCGAAGTGGATGGGGTCGAAGGTTCCGCCGAAGACACCGATGGCGGCATGCGCGGTACGGGGCGTGGCTTGAGACTCGGTGATCACGCGGGATCCCCTGCCTCAGTCACTTCACCCTCCACACGCGTCGTCATCCGCGCACATGCCCGTCGCCCAGCACCACCCATTTCTGGCTGGTCAGCCCTTCCAGTCCGACCGGGCCACGGGCGTGAATCTTGTCGGTGGAAATACCGATTTCTGCACCCAACCCGTATTCAAAGCCGTCGGCAAAACGGGTGGACGCATTGACGATCACGCTGGCCGAATCGACTTCGCGCAGAAAACGCCGTGCCCGCGCGTAGTCTTCGGTGACGATGGCGTCGGTGTGCTGCGAACCGTGGGTGTTGATATGCGTCATCGCTTCGTCCAGCCCGGCCACGACTTTCACCGCGATGATGGGGCCGAGATATTCCTCCTGCCAGTCGGACTCCACCGCCGCCACCAGTTTTTCCGCTGCCACGCCAGACGCCTGCAGTATCGCCAGCGCCTCGGCACAGCCGCGCATTTCCACGCCTTTACCCGCCAGCATGGTGCCGATGAGCGGCAGCGCCGTGTGCGCCACGCTGCGCGCAACCAGCAGCGATTCGGTGGTGTTGCAGGTGCCGTAACGCTGGGTCTTGGCGTTCTCGACGATCTTCACCGCCTTGGCGAGGTCGGCGTGGTCGTCCACATACACGTGGCAGTTGCCGTGCAGGTGCTTGATCACCGGTACGCGCGCCTCGCCGGTAATGCGTTCGATCAGCCCCTTGCCGCCGCGCGGCACGATCACGTCCACGTAATCCTTCATGGTGATGAGTTCGCCGACTGCGGCGCGGTCGGTCGTCTCCACGACCTGCACCACAGCATCGGGCAGCCCGGCCGCGGCAAGGCCCTCGCGCACGCACGCCGCAACGGCCTGATTGGAATGCAGGGCTTCGGAGCCGCCGCGCAGGATCGCGGCATTGCCGGATTTGAGGCACAGCCCGGCAGCGTCCGCCGTGACGTTCGGGCGCGCTTCGTAAATAATGCCGATGACGCCGAGCGGCACCCGCATCTTGCCGACCTGGATGCCGGACGGGCGGTATTTCAGGCCATCGATTTCGCCGACCGGGTCGGGCAAGGCGGCGATCTGTTCCAGACCTTCGGCCATGCCGGCAACCGTTTTCTCGGTCAGCGCCAGCCGGTCGAGCAGGGCCGTGTCGTAACCCGCACTGCGCGCATGCTCCATGTCGCGCGCATTGGCTGCCAGCAATATGGCCGCGTCGCGGCGTATCGCCGCCGCAATGGCGTGCAATGCCCGGTTTTTCTGGTTGCTGTCGGCGCGGGCAATCGCACGCGAGGCATCACGTGCCTGCTTGCCCAGCGTCTGCATGTACTGCTTAACGTCCATGTCCTGTTCCATTGTGTGCCGGTGCTGCCAGCGTCCGGGCCATTTCCAGCAGGCTGTCCCAGGGATCGCCCATCCGCTCCAGCCCCTTGGACTGGCGATCCACTCTGGCCAGCGTGGCGAGTGCGGTTTCCAGCTGGGGGAGCGTCAACCGTTTCAGCGCACGCTCGATCTGCGGAGCACGCTGTCGGTCGCGTCCCCACAGACTACGCATCAGGCCGGGCAGGCTGTCGCCGCGTGTAAGCGCCAATTTTAGCCTGAGCAGCAGCTGCACGGCGGATGCCACCTGCCACAGGATGGCCGGGATCACTTCGCCGCTGTCACGCAGATCGAGGGCAATCTGGGCAAAACGCGCTGCATCGCCCGCGTACAGGGCATCGGCCAGCGCATCGGCTTCCAGCCGGCTGACATCGACGACAGCGTGCTCGATATCGGCCATGGTGACCTTGCCCGCAGGCAGCAACAGCGCGAGCTTGTCGATTTCCTGCTGCGCCGCCAGCAGATTGCCTTCCACCCGGTCGGCCAGATACGTCAGCGCGTCACGCTCCGCGTGCAGCCCCTGGCGGGCCAGGCGGCGCTCGATCCAGCCCGGCAGCGCCGCACGCTCGATGGACTGGGCTTCCACCACCACCCCGGCTTTGGCGAGGGCGGAAAACCAGCGGCTTTGCCGGGTCTTGCCATCCAGCCCGGGCAGGTTGATCAGGGTCAGCGTATCCTCGGGCAGCTTGCCGACATAGGCTTCCAGCGCCTTGGCCCCGTCCACCCCGGGCTTGCCGGTCGGGATGCGGATTTCGGTCAGGCGGCGCTCGGCAAACAGCGAACGGTTATCGTGTCCGGCGAAAATATCCTGCCAGTTGGTGCGGCCCTGCACGGTATGCACGACACGATCGACATGGCCCGCCGCACGGGCCGCCGCGCGGATGGCATCGCTGGCTTCCAGTGCCGCCAGCGGCTCGTCACCCACCACGATGTACAGCGCCGCCAGTTCGTGCGCCAGCCGGTCGGGCAAGCGGTCGGCCGCAATATTCAAGCAGGGCTCTTGGCGGGATTGAGATTCTGCAACCGCCGTACCACGCGCAGCGCCGCGTTTTCATCCATGTCGCGGTAGAGCAGGTTTTCTTCTGCGCCCTTGGCCAGCAGTTGTGCATCGTCGTAAGTCAAATCGCGCGCCAGTTCGATGGTTTCGGGTGCGGCCAGCACCTGCGCCCCGCGCCCGACCACGGTGTAGCCGAGTCTGAGCGTAAGGCGGTACTCGGTCACCCGACCTGCGCCCGACAGGGACAGGATGGTCTTGTCGCGGACTTCTTCAGTGAGTTTCACCACCGCATCCGCCTCCGCGCCCGTCGTGGTCAGCGTCACCGACTTGCCCGCCAGCAACAGCGTGCGGATACGCTGCGCCACCGCACTCCCAGCAGGCGCATCGACAAACAGCCGCGCAAACGGCATGGCATCGTAACGGCGCAACTGGAATCCACAGCCTGCCACCAGGGCAGCAGGCAACACAGCAAGGAAAAGTCGGCGGTTCATACGACGATATTAACCAAACGGCCCGGCACTACCACCACTTTTTTCGGTGGTTTGCCTTCGATGAATTTTTGCGCCGCTTCGTTGGCGAGCGCGGCGGCTTCGATGGTGGCTTTATCGGCGTTCGCCGCGACCTTGATTTGCCCGCGCAGCTTGCCGTTGACCTGGATCATCAGTTCGATCTCGTCCTGCACCAGCGCGGTTTCGTCGACTGTAGGCCACGCCAGCGGTGCGCCGGGTTTGAGTTCGGCCTGCAAGGCTTCGGCGATGTGCGGGACGATGGGCGCGAGCATCGCGGTCACGGCTTCGAGCACTTCCTGACGCACGCTGTGGCTGACCGCGTCCATGCCGTCGAACTTGGCGAGCGCGTTCATCAATTCCATGTTCGCTGCGATGGCCGTGTTGAATTGCTTACGGCGTTCGATGTCGTCGGAGACTTTCTGGATGGTGTGGTGCAACTGACGACGCAGGGTTTTCGCCGCGTCGTCCAGCTCGCCGCCCGCATACGCAGCGACGACCCCAGCCTCGACATGCTCGAAGCTGGCTTTCCACAATTTGCGCAGGAAACGGTTCGCGCCTTCGACGCCAGAATCCGACCATTCGAGACTCTGCTCGGGCGGTGCGGCGAACATCGTGAACAGGCGCGCGGTGTCAGCACCGTACGCGTCGATCAGCGCCTGCGGATCGACGCCGTTGTTCTTCGACTTCGACATCTTCTCGGTGCCGCCGTGGGTCACCGGCTGGCTGTCGGTCTTGCAGACGTGCACGCCGTCGCGCAGCTCGACGTCCGCCGGGTTGAACCAGGTTTTCTTGCCCGATGCGTCTTCGCGATAGAAGGTCTCGGCGATGACCATGCCCTGCGTGAGCAGGTTCTTGAACGGTTCGTCGCTCGATACCAGGCCTTCGTCGCGCATCAGCTTGTGGAAGAAGCGCGCGTACAAAAGATGCAGGATCGCGTGCTCGATGCCGCCGATGTACTGATCGACCGGCAGCCAATCGTTCGC
Source organism: Pseudomonadota bacterium (assembly GCA_021783275.1). Classification (GTDB taxonomy): domain Bacteria; phylum Pseudomonadota; class Gammaproteobacteria; order Burkholderiales; family Thiobacillaceae; genus Thiobacillus. The sequence continues at coordinate 3,134 of JAJXUA010000029.1, read as the reverse complement.
GCGGGCGTCGAGCATCTGGTCGGCGTCGGGGCAGGCGTAGCGCGCGTAATACCAGCTCGATTCGACGAAGGTGTCCATCGTGTCGGTTTCGCGGCGCGCGGGCGCTCCGCACGTGGGGCAGGCGCAGTTGACGAAATCGGCGCGTTTGTTGAGCGGATTACCGGAGCCATCTGGCACCACGTCTTCCGGCAACACCACCGGTAGTTGCTCGGCGGGTACGGGCACGTCGCCGCAGGTGTCGCAATGGACGATGGGAATCGGGCAGCCCCAGTAGCGCTGGCGCGAAATGCCCCAGTCGCGCAGGCGGAACTGGGTTTTCTTTTCGCCGAGGCCGAGTACTTCGAGGTCAGCGGCGATGGCGTTCACTGCCGATTCATAGCCGAGGCCGTCGTACTTGCCCGAGTTCACGCAGACGCCGCGCTGCTTGTCGCCGTACCACTCGGCCCACGCCTCTGTCGAGAACACCTCGCCCTCGACTGCGATCACCTGTTTGATCGGCAAATCGTATTTCTGCGCAAAGCCGAAATCGCGCTCGTCGTGCGCCGGCACCGCCATCACCGCACCTTCGCCGTAGCTCATCAGGACGTAGTTGCCGACCCATACCGGGATCGCCTCGCCGGTGAGCGGATGGACGGCTTTCAAGCCCGTGTCCATGCCCTTCTTTTCCATCGTCGCCATGTCGGCTTCGGCGACCGAGCCCTGTTTGCATTCGGCGATGAAGGCGGCGAGATCGGGATTGGACTCGGCCGCGCGCGCGGCGAGCGGGTGTTCGGCGGCGACGGCGACGAAGGTCACGCCCATCAGCGTGTCGGCGCGCGTGGTGAAGACCCACAAGAGATCGTTAGGGGTGAGGCGTGAGGGGTGGGGCGTGGTGTTGTCGCCTGCGGCGGCCACCTTGAAGGCCAGCCGCACGCCGACGCTCTTGCCGATCCAGTTCGCCTGCATGGTCTTCACCCGCTCGGGCCAGCCCGGCAGGGTGTCGAGCCCGGTCAGCAATTCGTCCGCGTATTGCGTGATGCGGAAGAAATACATCGGGATCTCGCGCTTTTCGACCAGCGCGCCCGAGCGCCAGCCGCGGCCTTCGATCACCTGTTCGTTGGCGAGCACGGTCTGATCGACCGGGTCCCAATTCACCGTCGCCATCTTCTTGTAAATGACGCCGCGTTCGAACAGCCGCGTGAACAGCCACTGCTCCCAGCGGTAGTAGTCGGGCTTGCAGGTTGCGAGTTCGCGTTCCCAGTCGATCGCCAGCCCCAGCGCTTTCAGCTGCGTGCGCATGTGGTCGATGTTGGCATACGTCCACGCCGCCGGCGGCACGTTGTTCGCAATCGCGGCGTTCTCGGCGGGCAGGCCGAACGCGTCCCAGCCCATCGGCTGCATCACGTTGAAGCCGCGCATCGCGTGGTAGCGCGCGAGCACGTCGCCGATGGTGTAGTTGCGCACGTGCCCCATGTGCAGCTTGCCCGACGGATACGGGAACATCGACAGGCAGTAATAGCGCGGCTTGTCCGAAACTTCCAGAGCGCGGTGCGCGCCGGTCTTGATCCAGCGGGCTTGCGCGGCGGATTCGATTTCGGACGGGGTGTATTTTTCTTGCATCACAGAACGGCTCAAACAGCGGTAATCTAGGCGCGCCATTATACCCAGCCCCTTCGGATCGCCCGGTTCTGGTGGCCACTCATCCCCTATTGATAAGGACAGTCATGCTCCTGCGTACCCTATCCCTGATCCTGACGGGTCTGCTGCTGACCACGTCGCCGACACGTGCCGAGGACAGGTCTCCCACCCAGGACGCTGCAGAAGTCCTGCGCCAGATCGAATCGGCCCCGCCACGCGGGCTGTTCTACGAGGCACACAAGGACGGCAAGACGTTTTATCTTTTCGGCACGCTGCATGTCGGCCAGCCAGATTTCTTTCCGCTGGAGAAGCGCGTGGTTCAGGCCATCGCGCAGTCGTCGGCACTGGCAGTTGAAATCGATATCTCGAAATCCGAAGCCATGCAGGCCGCCGTCATGCGCTACGCCCTGCTGCCCACCGGCACTTCGCTCGACAGCCTGCTGCCGCCCGAACTGCGTGCCCGCATGCAGGCCCAACTCACTACGCTGGGCCTGCCGCCCGAGGCAGTACAGCCGTTCAAGCCGTGGATGGCGGCGCTGACGATCACGCTCACCGCAATCCAGAAAAGCGGTTATGACGGCAATTATTCCAGCGACGGTTTGCTGAGCGGCCTGGCACAAGGACTGAGCAAACCGGTGCTGGAACTGGAAAGCATCGACCAGCAGCTGGGCCTGTTCGACGCCATCAGCCCTCCGCGCCAGATCCAGTTTCTGGACGAATCGCTGAAACCGCTGGAATCGGGTGAACTCGCGGGCGACACCCGCAAGCTGGTCGATGCCTGGCTGTTCAGCGACGCAGCCGGGCTGGAAGCGCTCGCCCGCAAGCATCAGCAGGCCAGCCCGGACTGGTCCGACTGGTTGCAGCAGAAACTCTATGTCGAACGCAACGTCAATATGGTGGCGCAGATCGAGAAAATGCTCGCCCAGGGTCACATACCCTTCGTGGCCGTCGGCACGCTGCATCTGGTGGGCAGCGACAGCATCCCTGCCCTGCTGCAACAGCGCGGCTACCGCATTCTGCCGCTGTATCCATCACGCCCCGCCCCTTAGGAGACGCCATGAAATCCCTGCTTGCCCTCACCCTCGCCGCTGTCCTCCCCGCCCACGCGACGGACATGCTGCCGGTCAGACAGATTGGCCTGGAACTCGCCCGCGACATTGCCATGATCGCCGTGGAAACCTGTCGCAAGGACGGCTACAACGTCGCCGTCGTGGTGCTCGACCGCGCGGGCAATGTGCAGGTCGCGCTGCGCGACACGCTCGCTGCCCGCCACACGCTGGAAATCGCCGAACGCAAAGCCGGCCTCACCATCATGTCCGGCGGTGATTCCGCCGCCTTCCGTGCCTCGCGCAGCGACATCCGGCCCGAGCTCAACCACATCGACGGCATCATCGTCATGGACGGCGCGCTGCCGATCCGTGCGGCCGGCAGCCTGATCGGAGCCGTAGGCGTCTCGGGCGCACCCGGCGGCGACAAGGACGCGGCCTGCGCTGCCGCTGCCCTGCAGAAAGTTGAAG
>JAJXUA010000115.1 GCA_021783275.1 Pseudomonadota bacterium | reverse complement strand
CGCCGGATGAAATCGTCCGTGCCCGTCAAAGCGGTTTCATCCACGCAGTGAAGTATTACCCGGCCGGCGCAACGACCAACTCCGACTCGGGCGTCACCGACCTGGCCCGCGCCTACCCCGCCATCGCCGCGATGGAGGAAGCCGGCTTGCCGCTGCTGCTGCACGGCGAAGTGACCGACCCGGAGGTCGACGTGTTCGACCGCGAAGCCGTATTCATCGAGCGTCACCTGACACGCTTGATGCGCGACTTTCCGCGCCTGAAGATCGTGCTCGAACACATCACCACCCGGCAGGCCGCGGAGTTTGTCGCCGCCGCGCCCGCTACCGTCGGCGCGACGCTGACCGTGCATCACCTGCTGTACAACCGCAACGCCATGTTCCAGGGTGGCATCCGCCCTCACATGTATTGCCTGCCGATCCTCAAGCGCGAAACCCATCGCCAGGCACTGATGGCCGCTGCCATCTCCGGCAATCCAAAATTCTTCCTTGGCACCGATTCCGCGCCACACGCGCTCGGCGCCAAGGAATCCGCGTGCGGCTGCGCCGGTGTCTATTCCGCGCACGCTGCCATTGAACTCTACGCGGAAGCATTCGACGCCGCAGGCGCGCTGGACAAACTGGAAGCCTTCGCCAGTTTTTATGGCGCGGACTTCTACGGCCTGCCGCAGAATACCGACACGATTACGCTGCGACGCGAAAGCTGGACTGTTCCGTCGAGCCTGACGATGGGTGGCGAATCGCTGGTGCCGTTACGTGCAGGCGAAGCAGTGAATTGGCGGCTGATCGACTGAACCCGCCGCGTCAGGGCTGGCGGATGAGTTCACCGGGATTCCGGTAGAACATCCGTTTCCAGCCTTGCACACCAAACCGATACTCGGTCACCTTCGGCAGCAGACTCATAGTCGAAAAATGCAGATGCGGCGCCTTGCCCCGGGCATTGCCGCTGGCGCCGACCAGCCCGATCGGCGCACCCGCTTCCAGCCAAGCGCCCGCTTGTGACTGGGCGCGGTCGAGATGGGCGTAATAATTCAGCCAGCCGCGCGGTGACAGCGCCAACACAACATTGCCGCCCTGCCCCAGCGTGCCGCGATACAGCACCAGCCCCGCCTGGGCTGCGGTAACGGCGGTTCCGCTCGGCGCAAAGATATCGATGCCTTTATGCACGCCTGATGCGCCCCAGTTCGGGTGCCAGAATGAATCGGGATGCCAGTCGCGGCTGCTTGCGCCGCGCACCGGTTGTTGCAGCGCGGGGTCAGGCAGTCTAGCTTCGGCGAGCAGCAGGCAGGCGAGGGCAAGGGTTGCGAGCCGCAGCGGTTTTCTCGGTCGCAATGATTTCACGTTCATCTTATTCAACCTCGGCTTGAGCGCGCGGTGCCCGACCCGCGTCGCGCCAATCGAGCTTGCGGGTGAGGTACATGGTGGCGGCCAGTACGATGAAGGTGAGCCAGGCCCCCATCAGCAAGGCGTGGTCTTCGGATGCCAGCAGTTGATACAGTCCGGCAAACAGTCCTGCATAGCCGACGCCCAGCACCGCGCTGGCTTTCCAGCTGCCGAGCAGGGTGCGGCCGTAAGTAGCAATCAGCGCGGTGCAGACGGCGGCGGCGATCAGATAGGCAATTACAAAACCGGTGTGCTCGGACAGCGCCAGCAACAGCAGGAAAAACACGACGACAGCGAATCCGGTCAGCAAATATTGCAGCGGATGGATGGCTTGGCGCTTGAGCAGTTCAAACAGAAAGAAGCCGCCCAGCGTAAGCAGAATGAACAGAAACCCGTAGCGAACGGCGCGGTCGCTCTGCACGTAAGCATCCACCGGATCAATCAACGACACGCCAAAGGCATGTTGAAAACCTGTGCGTGGCGTTTGCCCATTCTGCGCGTATTCGCTGCCGCCCTCCACTGCATTTGCAGGGCCCTGGGCCAACACCGCGTCGCCGCCGGTGGCGAAATCATTGATGCGCCAGTGCGCGGTGAAACCTGCGGCACCGATCTCGCGCGTTTCCGGCAGATAGTTGCCGGAAAACGCCGGGTGCGGCCAGGCGGAAGTCAGGCGGAAATCGTTGCTGGCGCCGACCGGCACCCAGTCCATGCGCCCGCTGCCCGCCAGCTGGATATCCACGGTCAGCGTGTGCGGTTGGTCCAGTGATTCGAGCGGCTGCGGGATATGAAAGCCGCCGCCCAAAGGGCTATCCACCGTGCCCGGTTGAACGTCCATCGGCTTGTTCTGTCCGTCGCGAACGTCGATACGTTTGAGTCCGCGCGGATCGGAAACATTGAACACCCAGTACGCCGCTTGCAGGGTCTGCCTGGGTTGAAGTTTGAATTTCACGGGGTCGAATTGCGCCTTGATCCGCAGATTTGCTAGATACACGCGCGCCTTGTAAATCCCCCGGTAGCGCTCGCTGACATCAAGGCTGCCGACGCCCGTCACCGACTCCGGGCGAATGAAGCGCGAGCAATCAAGCTGCTCCTGCTCGACGCGCGGCTGGTTTTTTTCATCGAAGCGGGTGACCGATTGGCTCTCGCTGCATTGCAGCCACAGCAAGGGCCCGGCGATTTGCTGGGCTTCGGCGTATTGACTGGCTATACCCGCCACCGCGCTGTCGCGGGTGGCTTGCCGCTCCTGTACTTTCCACTCGATGCGACCCAGCGCAAAAATCAAAATGAGCGCCATCGCAGCCAGCGCCAGTAGTTTGTAAATCAGTGTTTTGTTCATGTCGGCTCCCTTGAGTAGTAGGTGGGCCAAGCATGGGCGCGCCCGGTGTGGGAAGCGTGCGCGCTATGTGTGTTTTAGATGGAGTTTGCGGGCACGACCGGCAATCGCAACACGGCCTCGGCGCCGCCTTGAGACGCATTGCCCAGCCTGATCTCGGCGCCATGCAGGCGAGCGGCTTGTTCGACCAGATTCAAACCCAGTCCGCTGCCGCGCTGGCCGCTGTCCGGCCGCGGGGTGGAATAAAAACGCTCGAACACGCGGTCCTGAGCGTAGTCGGGAATGCCCGCACCTTCGTCGCGGATGCGCAGTTCAAGCCACGCGCCAGCCTGATCCAGATTCAGGTGGAGCGTGCCGCCACGCGGGCTGAAGTCGATGGCATTGTCGAGCAGGTTGAGCAGCGCCTGACGCAGCAAAAAGCGATCCGCGTGCAAATCCGGCAACACGGGCGCGGGCCCCATTTGAATGCGGAGCGATTTCTGTTCCAGCCGGAATGCGCGCAAGGCCACCGCCTCGCCAAGCAGGGCGGATAAATCCACGGTCTCGCGGGTCGGTAAACGATCTTGATTTTCGGCCCGCGCTAGCTCCAGCACACCTTCAACGATGCGTTGCAGGCGTTCGGCTTCCTGTTGAATATTGTGCTGCAGCCGGTCGCGCCGCGCGGGGTCGGGCTCGTCTTCAAGCAGTTCGGCGGCGCCGCGCACGGCGGCGATGGGGCTTTTCAATTCGTGCGCCAGCAATTGCGTGACGCGTTCGACATGGCTCTTGCCGTCGAGCTCGGTGCGCAAGTGTTCGATGGCTTGTGCCAGGCGCTTCAATTCGCTGCGGCCTTCGATGGGGATAGTGCGCCGTTTGCCGGCTGCGGCTTCGTTGGCGTAGACGACCAGACGGCGCAAGTCGCGCGTCATCCAGTAAGAAAACGCCAGCGCCAGCACCATCGCCATGACAAACAGGCCCAGCGCAGCCAGATTGACTTTACGTTGAGCGAGATCGATGAAGGCTTGAAACGAGCGGGATGGTTTGCCTACCGACAGCACGCCGACTATCTTGCCGTCGATGCGTATTGGCGCGGCGACATACATCACGCTGCTCGTTTCGTCGCCGGCACTGTCCCGGCTGGTGCGCGCGCCATATTGGCCTTGCAGGGTGAGCTTCACATCGCGCCAGCGGGAATAATCCTGGCCGGTCGCCGCGCCGCTGCTGTCGAACAGCACGCGCCCCCGCTGGTCGGTCACGTAGACGCGCAAATCCGGATCGCTTTTCTGTACGTTGTAGATGCGGGCTTCGAACTGTCTTTGCTGGTACGACTGAAACATCGACGCGATGGCGGCCGTATTGCCGGGCGCGGCGCGCATTTCCCGTGCCGCCGCTTCGGCCAGCAGGTTGGCAGTTTGCACCAGCACTTCTTCAACCGATTGGCGCACACCGGGGACAAACTGGTCGGAGAACAACTTCATTGCCAGCAACACCGCTACGGCGGTGACCAGCGCGTAACCCACCAGAAAGCGGATGAAAAAGTTCACGGCAAATTCAGGCTGTAGCCAAAGCCGCGATGGGTACGGATAAGCTCAAGTCCGGGCGATACCGCCGCCAGCTTGGCTCGTATCGATTTGATGTGCGTGTCGATCACGCGCTCCAGGCTGGCATCGGCAAGTCCGGCGGCATCCATCAGCGCCTGCCGGCTGAACACTTTTTGCGGGGCGCTGGCCAGCGTTCGCAGCATGAAAAACTCGGCACGGGTGAGGTTGAGCGGCACGCCTGCAAAAACAATACAGGCGCGTGCCTCGTCAATCTGGAAGCCCCCACCCGCTGGCGGATTCGAAAGCGCGGGCTTGCTGCGACGCAGGATGGTCTTGACCCGAACGACGAGCTCGCGCGGACTGAAAGGCTTGAGTACATAGTCGTCCGCACCGATTTCCAGCCCGACGATGCGGTCTATTTCATCGGCTCGTGCGGTCAGAAAAACAATGGGGACGTTCGACGTTCGGCGAATGGCCTTGCACACATCGAAGCCGTTGCTGTCAGGCAAACCCACGTCCAGTATCACAAGGTCGACAGGGTTCGTCTGCAAGAACTCCAGACACGCCGCGCCCAGCATGACGTGCGCGCAAGCGAATCCATCGCGTTCGAGCCCAAGAATAACGTTATCGGCGATGGGCAGATCGTCTTCGACCAATAATATCCGGGCAGGCATGATGGCTGGAGAGTGTAAGCCATGGCGAACCTGCAGGCATAAAAACGGCAGACGTTAAGGTCTGCCGTTGGTGGAAGCTAGCCAGCGCTTCCTAGGATCGCGCGATTTTGCATCGCGCGTGAGGAGACTTCTACGGAAATGCGGGAATGGTCGGCTCGATACCTGAACTGGCGGCCTCGGGGTAATGCGCAGCGACCATCTGCCTGATCTCGCTTACGCGCCCGGAAGGCACGTCCACCATCATCAATACATGCCCGGCGGCAATCGCCGACTCAAAGGTTTTCAGCCGTGAATTGGGGATGGAACTCGCCACCATGCTGGACACCCAGGCGCCGAACGCCGCGCCGATCAGCGCGGTCACCAGCACCGTCACCAGCTGCATGTCCACCCCGGCCGGCGGGAACACCAGCGCGACCAGACCGGCGAGTATGCCGATGCCGCCACCCACCGCGAGGCCGGTTTCGGCGCCATGAACAAAATCGGACTTCTGCAGGATGGAGGCTTCGTGCAAGCCGGTCAGCGGCACGCCGTCCTTGGCCATGATGGTGATGTTGTTGTCTTCGATGCGGGCCAGCAACAGTTCATCGCGGATGAGTCGGGCTCGTCTGACGTCCGGCACCATGAAATACAAGCGTCTTCTCATGATGGGTCTCCTGGATAGATGGCATTAATCTGCCTTCGGTACGTTGTATTAGCAAATCTACGGGTACATACAAGTAAAAGTTATACTGTGCGTGGAAAAGCCGGTCAGACAACCGCCGCCATGCAGATGGGGGAGGAAAGTCCGGGCTCCACAGAGCAGGATGCTGGCTAACGGCCAGACGCAGCAACCGTCATGTTGCAAGACATGGCGGCCAAGGCGAGGAATAGGGCCACAGAGACGAGCGTATTGAGTTACGGTGAAACGCGGTAACCTCCATCCGGAGCAACACCAAATAGGCAGGCGATGAAGCGGCTCGCTGAGTCTGCGGGTAGGTGGCTGGAGCCGGTCAGCAATGACCGGCCTAGAGGAATGGTTG
>JAJXUA010000114.1 GCA_021783275.1 Pseudomonadota bacterium | reverse complement strand
GCGCGCGCTCGATTTTTTCGCGATTGCGGCCGTCCTTCCATTTGTCGAGCCGGATCTCGGAAAACGCGTTGAACGGCGTATCGAGCACCGCCGCACAACGCGCCTGCAGGGCCGCATCGAAGCGCAGGCCGCAGCCCTCGAACACCCGGCGGAACGTCGCATCGGGGTCACGCAGAAAATCTTCGTAAAACACCTCGACCCACTGCGAGGCCGGCAGCTCGGCACGGGCATCGAGAATCGCCTGGTTGATCGCGTTGTACTGGAACGCGGCCACGTCCTCGACCGGCGCATTCACATAGTCGCGCCAGCCCTCGGCGAGGAAAAAGCACCACTGGCTGAGCTGGCCGTTTTCCACCGCCACCGTCGCCGGCAAGTCGTTCGACCAGGTCGCGAATTCGTCGGGCTTGCGCCAGCCCTCGATCAGGGAATTCAGGTTGTCGCCCGGGCTGCGCTTGACGAACACAAACACCGCATCGGGAAACAGCGCCTGCAGATAAGGCACGCAGAGGCCGTTCTGGTTGTTCTTGTCGACCCAGCGATGGTGTCCCGTCCAGCAATAGAAATAGCGGCTGACCTCATCGCGGTCTGCCGCGCCGACATCCGCAGCATCCAGCGCGTGGGTATTCCAGTGCTTGTCCGACAGCGGGTGCAGATCGGTCCAGTAGTCGTGGGTTTCGCGCTGCAGGCTGCCGATTTCATGCGATTCTGACAAGACCTTGTAGACCAGCGTGGTACCGGCGCGCGAACAGCCCACCACGATGATGGGACGGCTGGCAGGCCGGCGCGCGCGATCCCAGCGCATGCCCCGCAGCGCACGCCGCAGCCGGCGCGCGTGATGCGTCAGCGTTTTGTTCACCTTGTCGAAAAATTCACTCACACGCATAGACCTTCATTGTTTGCAAACCGGCACGGCTGCACATGGATTCAATCTCAATCCAACCTCTTTCCAGTTTCTATCCAGTGAGCAGAATTCGTGCCTGATCACCGGCTCGTTATATATTGGCGGGCATTATCCCGCATCACTCTGACACGACACACCATGGATGGCATATTTGGCTGGCTCGGCGACCACGGCGCGCATCAGGACTTGATCAAACAAATGGGGCAGGCCGCCCATCCGGCGCCCGGCGTTCCGCTGCACGAACACAGCAGCCCGGCATTCGGCGTGGCTGCCGCCTCGCGCTTCGGCAAGGCGGATATCCATGTCGAGAACGGCCTCGCCGCCTGTCTGATCGGGCGGCCCGTTTTCCTAGATGCCGAGCTCGCCGCGCTCGCCAGCGAACGCCACCCCGCTGTAGCGGTGGCCCACGGCTGGCTGCGCCACGGTGAAAAACTGCCCACCCTGATGCACGGCAATTTCGCGTTTGCTGTGCTCGAACCCCACAAGCATCAGGCCTGCCTGGTGCTCGACCGCGTCGGCGCCGAACGCCTCAGTTATGCCAAGCACGGCGGCCAGCTGGTATTCGGCAGCAGCATCCAGAGCGTGGCCGCGCATCCCGCCGTCGGCCGCGTCATCGACCCGCAGGCGATTTACGACTACCTGTATTTCCATACCGTGCCGGCGCCGCGCAGCCTCTATCGGGGCGTGCACAAACTGCTGCCGGGCCAGCTGGTCAGCTTCAAGAACGGCCAGATCCAGACCCGCTTCTACTGGCACGCCGATTACACCGCGGTCGAAGCGCCGTTCGCCACCCATCGCGCGCAATTCCGCAGCGTGCTGGATCAGGCCGTGCGCGATGCCGACGGCCCGGCCACTGCAGCCTTCCTGTCCGGCGGCACCGACAGCTCCACCATCGTCGGCGCGCTATCCGCCGCGCGCGGCGCGCCGGTCGATACCTTTTCCATCGGCTTTGACGCCGCCGGCTTCGATGAAATGGAGTACGCGCGCTGCGCGGCCGAACGCTACGCCAGCCGCCCGCACGAGTACTACCTGAAGCCCGCCGACATCGTCACCGCAATTCCAGTCATCGCCGGCGCCTACGACGAGCCCTTCGGCAACGCCTCCGCCGTGCCCACCTATTTTTGCGCCCAGGCCGCGCGCGCAGCCGGTTTCGAACGCATGCTGGCAGGCGACGGCGGCGACGAAATCTTCGGCGGCAACGCGCGTTACGCCAAGCAGAAGCTGTTTGAAAACTACTTGCGCCTGCCTACCGCGCTACGCCGCAATCTGATCGAGCCGCTCGCCCACCTGCCCGGCCTGTCCAGCCGTTTCCCGCTGTCCAAACTGAAAAGCTATGTGCAGCAGGCCAACATCGGCTTGCCGCTGCGGCTGGAAAGCTACAACTTCCTGCACCGCACCCCGCTCGACCAGGTGCTGACCGCAGACTTCATGCGCGCGGTCGACCCCGCCGCCGCCGATGCCGCGCTGGTCGAGGTCTACGAACGCACCGCCTCGGACCAGTACATCAACCGCATGATGCATCTGGACCTTAAATTCACCCTCGCCGACAACGACCTGCGCAAGGTGAACAGCATGACCGAAGCCGCCGGCATCGAGGTGCGCTATCCGCTGCTGGACGACCGCATGGTCGCCTTCGCCAATCACCTGCCGGTCGACTATCAGGTGCGCGGCCAGAAACTGCGCTGGTTCTTCAAGGAAGCGCTGTCCGACCTGCTGCCGGAAAAAATCATCAACAAGAGCAAGCACGGTTTCGGCCTGCCGTTTGGCGTCTGGAGCACGCAATACGCGCCGCTCGGCGACATCGTCGGCGACAGCCTCGCCCGTTTCAAGCAGCGCGGCTGGATCCAGCCCGCCTACCTCGATCACATGCTGGCGATGCAGCGTGGCCCGCATGCCAGCTACTACGGCGTGATGATCTGGGTGGTGATGATGCTGGAACAGTGGCTTGAAGCGAACGAACATTAGGCCCTGTCGTCACTCAATTCTTGTCATTTCCCCTCACTGCCCAGTCGCTTGAGCACTTGCGGGTTGTCATCAATGAACCGGTGCAGTTCGGATTTGAGTCTATCCTGGTGGCGCTGCAATGATGACGCATGAATCTTGACCCCGAATTTGCCAGACGTGGCGCTGTCCCCACATCGTCGATTCAGCATTGATGAAAGCATCAAATCGCCCAATTCATGCCGATAATGCGCGGGCTCCCAGAACCATTGGAGTTCGGTACGTTTATCACCGGGTGATGGCGGGCTTTCCGTCGAATACCGATCAAGGGTGTTGAAGTCCCAAACCGGCACTGCGTACTCTTCTGCAACAATAATCAATTGACGCTTCCATTCCTCGAACTCGGGCCATTTCCCTGCCAGTTCAATCTGAATCAGGTAATCGGAATGGTATGGATTGATGAATAACACCACATCAAGCCCCCGGGAATTCGCCCATTCCAGGAATCGCCGCAAGGCATCCAGCGGCATGGAACGCTGGCCATGGACATCCAGAACGTTCATATCTTTTTGTTGCAGACGTTTCCTGACCTCCAGATTTTTTTGCCTGAACAGCACTGATTGACCTTCGTTGCGAATAATCGGCCGGTAATCGAGGCCGGGATTGAATCCATCTTCACGCCGGGTCGCGGCATCTTCATCCCGCTGCGACGCAATGGTCATCACCGAATCACCCAAAGCTGCCAGCGAGAAGAGTCCGCTAGAAATGTCGGCTGCTTTTTGAAAGCTGAGGGATTTGCCGAGTACTGTTTTTGAACCCGAGCTCAATCGCCCATCGAAACTCTTTCCAAGACGATTCCAGTCGATTTCTCCCGTTGCTTTTGTTGAGTCAACCAGAAAGTCCTGGAAATCGACGCCAAACAGAACCTGCTGCGCCTGGCCGCTTTCAACGGCATGCTGAACGTAACGTGTTTGCATGTACAAATCGGCGCCAGGAATACCGGTGTTGAACACAGGATAGTCGGCCTCTTCCCAACATAGGCTTCGCGGATTCAATCCCATCTCGGGCCGGGAATTACCTCCAATGACCATTTTCGGCCTGGCTCTCGATGCCATGTAGGGTTTGCTCACGCGAACCCTTTCGGCGGCTGCTGGCTTGAGTTCATTGAAGCCTGAAATGCGCTGGGAGCCGAATAGCCCGTATGGATCGATCAAGTAATTGGACGCTGCCCCCAGGAGGCAGACGAAAAGAAACGCTGCTGCCAAGAACAAAACGTAGCGTTTGTGCGAATTCTCGCGTCGCATCATTCAGAACTGAAAATACAGAAACTCGGAAACGCTGCTCATGGCGAATACACCTAGTGCGGCGACCGCCCCGATTGATACAGCCCATTTGATACCCGGTTTCCATTGCAACGCCGAATGAACGCGTGACATCAGGCGAATCTCGTTGCGTTCATCAGTATTGTGCATCTGCAGCACTGGCTCGAATCGGGCCATGATCTGTTGCGTGTTCGGCATCGCCATTACAACGACAAGAAGAATGGCAATCCACAGCCACGTGAAAATAAACTGACTACCACCGCCCAAGTAACGCGTGACGCCCAGATCGGCCCACATCTGCCAGGAAGCACCCAATTTCGCTGCAATCGCATTCGGCACAGCAATGCCGTTCAAGCCCGACATTCCTTTCAGCATTTCCAGCGCTGCGTCCAGGCTGGCTGCACGGAAGAACACCCAGCCCATCACCACCGCCAAGAATGTCAGCAACCACGCGAGCAATTTACCCAATCCATTCGGTAGCAGGGGTTTGGGCCGGAACTTCTTTGCATAATGACTCCAGGCGTGATTGATGCAGAGATAGAGTCCATGCAAGCCCCCCCAGATAATGAAGGTCCAGCCCGCTCCGTGCCATAGCCCACCGAGCAACATGGTCAGCATCAGATTGATGTATCGTCGAACTGATCCTTTGCGGTTGCCTCCCAGCGAAAAATACAAATAATCCCGCAGAAAGCGGGACAGGGTCATGTGCCAGCGGCGCCAGAACTCAATAATGTTGGTGGCTTTGTAGGGCGAGTGAAAGTTAAGCGGCAACTTGACGCCGAACATCCGCGAAAGCCCGATTGCCATGTCGGAATATCCCGAGAAATCAAAATAGAGTTGAAAGGTATACGCAATCGCACCGCCCCATGCCTCTAAAAGCGTCAGGGACTGCCCGGCAGCTGCCGCGTCAAACACGGGCGTTGAAAATTCTGAAATTCCATCTGCGAGTACGGTTTTTTTAAAAAGCCCGATGACGAAGATGCTCAACCCAACCGAAACATTCTCCCAGTGCACCCGATAAGTCTGTGCCAAAGCGAACTGCGGCATCATTTCCTTGTGATGCAGCACCGGCCCCGCGATGAGGTGCGGGAAATAGGTAACAAAAAGTCCGTAATGGATGAAGTTGCGTTCCTTCACCTCACCCCGGTATGCATCGACCAGAAATGCAATTTGTGTGAAGGTGAAAAAGGAAATGCCGAGCGGCAAGATCAACTCTTCCAATTGCCATCCCGTGCCCAGGAACGGGTTGACGTTGGTCAGGAAAAAGTTGGCATATTTGAAGTAGGCGAGTAATGCGAGATTGCAGCTGATGGCAGCAATGAGCAATCCCTTTGCCCGCGTCATCCTGCCCTGATGATGCTCCTGTGAAATTGCCGAGCCCATCGCAAAGTTGAACAGGATGGAACCGATTAGCAGGCCGACATAAGCCGGATTCCACCAGCCATAAAAAAACAACGATGCAGCGAATAATGTGAGTGCGGCGAGCGGACGGCTGTATCGGCCAATGGCGAAGAAGGCCGCAAAGGTGAGCGGAAAGTAGACAAACAAAAACTCGTATGAATTGAAAAGCATGACGTTAATATTTATCGCATGGGGTAAAAACACCTCGCGCCATGAGGCATGACTTGTAGTTCATACGACGCACAATTCACCAAGCTTTGAGCGCTCCATTCAGACACTGGCGGATACTGTAACTTCATTCCTGTTTACATTGCCAAATGGTCCGGCTATTCCAAGGTGCAGACGGGAGGTTCGATGGTTCACCTGCGCTCTGCTAGAAATCGAAATAAATGA
>JAJXUA010000113.1 GCA_021783275.1 Pseudomonadota bacterium | reverse complement strand
CGATTTAACACCCTGGGTGGTGCATTTTTCTCCCCGGGGTCGCCCGCTCGATCATCAGCGGGTGATGGCATTGCTTGAAAAACCCGCATTGATACTGTTGTGCGGGCGTTACGAAGGGATCGACGAGCGGCTGTTGCAGCGCCGCGTGGACGAAGAAATCTCGCTCGGCGATTTCGTGTTGTCCGGCGGCGAGTTGCCTGCGCTGGCCTTGATGGATGCCTTGATCCGCCAGCTGCCTGGCGCGCTGGGTGATGCCGAATCGGCTGTGCAGGATTCGTTCAGCCATGGTCTGCTCGACTGCCCGCACTACACGCGGCCCGAAGTCTGGCAGGGCATGGCGGTGCCGGAAGTATTGAAAAGCGGCAACCACGCGGCGATCGCCCGGTGGCGGCACGCTGAAAGTGTGCGCCTGACCGCGCAGCATCGCCCCGATTTACTGATCGCTGATGGTTTGGCGAAGAGACAGCACAAAAAGGATTGACCCGTCAGCGTAGCTGGCAGGTAATGAGCGGCCTCACACGGGGCCAACTGAAACGGCGTAACGTCCATCCCGATGGATGCACCTATGGCGCCAGCATGAAAAGGAAATACCGATGAACCTCATCGAACAACTCGAACAGGAAGAAATCGCCCGTCTGGGCAAAACCCTCCCCGACTTCGCCCCAGGCGACACCGTCGTGGTTCAGGTCAAAGTGAAAGAAGGCACGCGCGAGCGCTTGCAGGCTTACGAGGGTGTCGTCATCGCCAAGCGCAATCGTGGCCTCAACTCGGCGTTCACCGTGCGCAAAATCTCTGCGGGCGAAGGCGTCGAGCGTACGTTCCAGACCCACTCGCCGCTGGTTGCCAGCGTCGAAGTCAAGCGCCGTGGGGATGTGCGCCGTGCCAAGCTGTATTACCTGCGTGATCGTTCAGGCAAATCTGCACGCATCAAGGAAAAACTGCCTGCCCGCAAGGCCAAAGGCGGCGCAGCGGCCGCACCGGCTGCCGAGTAAGCGGCACTCCAGCAACCCGGCAGATTCCTCCTGCGGGTTGCTGCGTGCAGCACAAAAACGCCCGCATCCTGCGGGCGTTTTTGCGCGCGCCGAACACGCAAAACCCGGATCAGTGCTGGGGTTTTTCCGGCTTGCTTGATTTGGCCGGTGCAATGAACGACCCCGCCGGAACCACCACCTGCTTCGGCTTTTTCGGTTTCTTCGCTTCCTTGTTTCCGCGTAACTGGCCTTTTGCCATGACGATCTCCTTGCAACAGCGACAGAAGTATTGCTGGACTCGCCTGTTGACGCAAAACTCCAGCACACGTTGATCATAGGCCGCTGGGGGGCAATGGGGGCTTTATTTTCGGAATGCCCCCGCAGCTTCACGTCAGCCCGAACCTGTCTGCCTCTCAGCTAGAATTCCGCCATGCCCCACTACGATGCCATTCTGGATGCCCCGCCCTGTCGTCTCGGCGTGTGCTTCAGTGGCGCAAACCTCACGCGACTGGATTTCCTGCCTGCAGGCGCACGCATGTCGCGCAAGCTGGATACACGCGCAGCGCAGTTGGCCGCCGAGCTGGACGCATACTGGCGCGATTCGACCCATGTTTTCAGGCTGCCGTTTACCCCTGTGGGAACAGCCTTTCAGTTGCGGGTGTGGCAAGCGCTCCAGGCGATTCCAGCGGGCTGGCCCACCACCTACGGCGCATTGGCAACACAGTTGGGTACGGCAGCCCGGGCGGTGGGGCAGGCGTGCGGCTCGAACCCGCTGCCGATTCTGATTCCCTGTCATCGCGTGCTTGCAGCCAACGGGCTGGGCGGTTTCATGCATGCGGCAAGCGGTGCACCGCTGGATGTGAAACGCTGGTTGCTGGCGCACGAATCGAACCCATGAACGAGGCACTGATCGATACATTTTGCGATCACCTGTGGCTGGAGGATGGACTGGCACCGCTGACGATGGCCGCTTACCGGCGCGACCTGCAGGCGCTCGGACACTGGCTGGGTAGCGCACATGGCAAACCACTCGACGCGGCGCAGGCGGGTGATATCGAAGCGTATCTGGCATGGCGCTTCGCGCAACGCACCCAGCCACGCAGCGCAGCGCGCTACACCTCATCGCTGAAACGTTTTTACCGATATCTGCTGCGCGAAAACCGTATCGCCGCTGATCCCACGCTCAATCTCGACAGTCCGAAACTGCCGCGTTCGCTGCCGAAAACGCTGTCCGAGGCCGACGTTGAACGCCTGCTCGCCAGCGCAGGCGACACCACCCCACTCGACCTGCGCGACCGCGCCATGCTGGAAACCCTGTACGCCACTGGACTCCGCGTATCCGAGCTGGTGGGGCTGAAACTGACAATGCTGAATGTGCGCGACGGCGTGCTGCGCGTCACCGGCAAAGGCAGCAAGGACCGGCTGGTGCCGCTGGGCGAGGAAGCGGCGAACTGGCTGCAACGTTATCTGACCGAGGCGCGGCCAGCGCTGATGAAGCGCGCGCTGTGCGATCAGGTCTTCGTGACGCCGCGCGGGGCGGGCATGACACGGCAGGCTTTCTGGTATCTGATCAAGCGTCGTGCGCGCGCCGCGGGTATCGAGCGTGCGCTATCGCCGCACACGCTGCGCCACGCGTTCGCCACCCACCTGCTCAACCACGGCGCGGATTTGCGCGTAGTGCAGATGCTGCTGGGGCACAGCGATATTTCGACCACGCAGATTTACACGCATGTGGCACGCGAGCGTCTGAAATCACTGCACGCCGCACATCATCCGCGCGGCTGACTCAAAGCCGCGCGCTGCGCCTTGCCAGATAAAACCATTCCTGCCCTGGCTGCGCAGCGGGATTGGGGAATACGACGTAACCGTCCACCTCCGCTGTTACCGGCGTGCCGTCGTAGCGGGTGCCGATGCGTTCTCCTGCACGGACCGGATCGAAACTCGACCAACGGCGTGCAAAGTGGTCTCCCGCATGGATGCGGTCGATGACGGCATACAGACTCAGGGCTTCGGTCTGGGTGACGGGTGCGGGAGCAGGTTCAGCCGTCATGCCCAGATGCGCCAGCGTGTTGCGGATCGCGCGCCAGGCGACATCAGGGGCGGCCGGGTCGTCGTGTTGACCACACTCCAGCGTGAGCGCGATGCCACCATGCGCACGCATGTATTCGGTGGTACCGACGCCATAGCGCGCGTCAGCCGCTTTCAAATCAACTGGGCGCGCGTCCGCTTCGGCGGACGACACGCCCGCCGCCACCCGGCGCGCCACCCCAGCCGCGTAGGTGTCCAGCCAGCCATCCACAAAGCGCTGCACGCCCAGCCGCAGCGCCAGTGCGGTTTCTTCCGCTGCGCGCGCGAAAGGTTCGAGCGTACCCGCGTTGTCTTCCGGCCCCAGCATCACAAACGGCTGCCCGGCGGTGTGGAACGAATGCAGGTCGAGCAGCACGTCGTGCTGCGCCAGCAACGGGCACAGCCAGTTGGCGATGTGATCTTCAAATTCGACTGGCGCCTCGGTCGGGGCAAGATTGCGGTTGAGATTGCGGTCCCCCATGCGCCGCTGGTGCGCATAGGCCAGCGGGTTCGTCACCGGAACGAAGCAGACCTGCCCGGCAACGAGTTTCTGCGCACCCGATTCAATTTCACCGATGACTCGACGGATCGCGCGTGACCCGCACGTTTCGTTGCCGTGCACGGCACCCAGCACTATCAGCCGCGCACCGGGTTGCAGCCCGCTGAACGTGACGGACTGGAAATGCAGGGACGCGGTATTCAACCAATCGGCATTCAACAAATCGGCACTCATGAAAGCAGGGCTTTGTATAACAGGGAAAAACTCGACACCAGCAACAAGCCGCCCACCAGTCGCGTCATCCCGGTCGGGCTCAGCCCCACATGCACGCGCCCCCCCAGATACAGTGCGCCCAGCATGAGTGGTAACGCGGCCAGATAGGCCATCCACACCTGGCTCGACAGCAATAGTCCGGCGATAACAAAGGTGACTATACGCGTCACCCCTTCGGTGAAAAACAGGGCGGATAAGGTGGCGCGTAGCGCGCTCTTGTCCGAAATCCGGTGGGTGAGATAAATCACATAGGGCGGCCCGCCCGTGCCAAACAGGGCGCCGACCGTGCCACCAGTCAGCGAAGCAGGCACTGCCCAGGCGCGGGAAACCGGTTTGTCGCCGCGCAAGCCGAGCAGGCTGCGCAGCGCAAAAATGAAAATGAAAATGGCCAGCACGATCAGCATCGGCTGTTGCGGCAAGCTCACCAGCAGGCTGGTGCCCAGCACCACGCCGACTACGCCAAACGGAATCAGCACACCGATTTCACTCCACAGCACACGCTGAAAAGTGAACCCCCCTATGACAACCGAAGCGGTGAAATCCAGCAGCAAGATCAGCGGAACGACAAACTTCAGGGGCAGCAGCAACGCCAGCAGGGGCACTGCAATCAACCCGGAGCCAAAACCGGTGATGCCGCGTATCACATACGCCACCAGCACAACGCTGGCCGCAGCGGCAATCAAAACAGGCGAAACGGATTCGAGCATCAGGTACGACTACCCCGTTCGATGGTGATACCCAGCTCCTTGATCCCCGGAACAATGGCGAATTTGGTGACGGAGATTTTCACCCAGGGCGAACCGAATTCGCTGCGGATAATCGTCGCGACATGTTCGGCAACTGACTCCACCAGCGTAATCGGCTGCGGCGTGGTGTGCAGATACTCCTTGATGCGTTGGGCCACCACGCCATAATCGATGGTGTCAGCCACATTGTCGGACTGGCCCGCCTGGCTCGACGGCAGCCCCAGCTCGATATCCAGGCGTATCGGCTGCGGCACTTTGCGCTCCCACTCGTATACGCCGATAATCAGTTCGAGACGAAAGTCCCGCAGAAACAAGCTGTCCATCATTCACCATCCATCGCGCGCGCCAGCGGCCGCGCCAAACTGCGCATTTTACTGACTTCGTTATGACCACGCTGCTATTTGTCATCGCTGCCTACCTGATCGGCTCACTCTCCTTTGCCGTCATCGTCAGCAAACTCATGCATCTGCCCGACCCCCGCAGCTTCGGCTCGGGCAACCCCGGCGCGACCAATGTGCTGCGTACCGGACGCAAGACCGCAGCCGCCCTGACCCTGCTGGGCGATGCCGCCAAAGGCGGAGTAGCCGTGGCGGGTGCACGCTGGCTGGGCGCAGACGCCAGCACCGTCTTGCTGTGTGCACTGGCGGTATTCATCGGTCATCTGTATCCGCTGTTTTTCCGTTTCCGTGGCGGCAAGGGCGTTGCGACGGCGCTGGGGGTTTTGCTGGGATTGAACCTGTGGCTGGGACTGGCATGCCTCGTTACCTGGGGATTGATCGCCGGGCTGTTCCGCGTCTCGTCGCTCTCCGCGCTGGTGACCGCGCTGGCAGCGCCGCTCTATGCGTTCTGGCTCACCGGCTGGGGGGACACCACCATCTGCGTGCTGGCATTGACGCTGTTACTGATCTATCGTCACAAGACCAACCTCATCAAGCTGGTCAACGGCACTGAAGGACGCATCGACGCCCGCGCCTGAAGCCCGGTCACCCACACCCCTATGGCCTTATTCGAAAAATCGATTTCCTACGCCAAAGACAGCCTCGCCGAAGTCTCGCGCGACGCCATCGACCATGCGGGTGAACGGCTGGCCGATGTAGTCAAGGTTGGTGTCTCGCAGGCGGGGTCCGAATTGCAGGACGTGATCTGGAAAGCCAGCCAGGAAATCGACGCCAAGCTCGACAAGATTTCCGACGAACTGCATCAGCAACGCCAGTTCACCAAGGACGATGTACGCGAACTGGTCGATTACGCCGGCGACAAACTCGGCACCCTGCTCGACCAGCGCATGGCCGTCGCCAAATCCGAAATCTCCTCGCTGGTGCAGGACAAGGTCGAATACTTCAAACGCGAAATCGACGGCTTTTTCATCGAACGCCAGCGCGACCTCGCGCGCGAACGGCGGCGCCTGTTCATCAACGTCGCCATCG
>JAJXUA010000028.1 GCA_021783275.1 Pseudomonadota bacterium | reverse complement strand
TGACCTCGCGTTCCAGTGCTTTGATGCGCTCGCGCTCTTCGCTGGTGACGCCGTCGCGCAGCCCGGTATCGACCTCATGCCGTTTGACCCATTCATGCAGGGTATGGGGCGAACAGCCGATCTTGGGAGCAATGGACTCGACCGCCGCCCATGGCGAGGAATACTCGTTTCGGTGTTCCTGCACCATGCGCACCGCGCGTTCGCGTACTTCAGGGGAATATTTGTTCGTCGTGGGTTTCTTCATCATGGCTCCATTCTCTTGGGAAAAGGAGCCTCCTCAAAACCCGGGGCGGTTCAACCTGTGACCTCAACCTGAATAAACCCTGATTCTCGCAGTAGACGCTGACTCAGTCTCTCGAACGCATCTGGGGCCATCTGGCGCACGCAGTCCAGCAACGTTTCCTCCCAGCCTTGCACCTCTGCTTCTGGAAGCTTCTCTTCCGACTGATGTTCCTTCTGTTCTCTCCTATAAAGAGCAACTACAAAGCGCTTGATTTCTGCCCTATCAACCTTTTGGGTTTTGTGACCCTCAGCAGTTAAGGCCCAGACGCCACGAGATGAGTTGTCAATCAGCCCAAATTTTTTGAGATAGTTGCGGGCCCAAGCAAGCCGATAGCTAAACTTGGTGCGGTTGCCTCTATGAATCTCAGCGAGTTCTTTTTCTGAGAGCTTTAGGAGCGATGCAACTTCGTCCTCTTGCTCTTGGATAGATGCTGAACCCCCAAGCGCCCTAAGAGCGTCCAAGAGAGGATTGAAAAGCTCATCATATTTTGGAACTGCCATGTGAGCCTCTAAGCCGTACCGCCCACCGTCAACCCATCGATCCGCAACGTCGGCTGTCCCACGCCGACCGGCACGCTTTGGCCTTCCTTGCCGCAGGTGCCGACACCACTATCCATTTCCATGTCGTTGCCAATCATGCTTACCCGCGTCAGCGCGTCTGGGCCGTTGCCGATGAGCGTCGCGCCTTTCACCGGATAGCTGATCTTGCCGTCTTCGATCATGTAGGCTTCGGCAGCGGAGAAGACGAATTTGCCGCTGGTGATGTCCACCTGGCCGCCGCCAAAGTTGACGGCATAGAGGCCGTGCTTCACCGAGGCGAGGATTTCTTTCGGGTCCTTGTCGCCACCGAGCATGAGGGTGTTGGTCATGCGCGGCATGGTGAGATGCGAATACGACTCGCGGCGCGCGTTGCCGGTGATCGGCATGCCCATCAGGCGCGCGTTCATCATGTCCTGCATGTAGCCGGTGAGGATGCCGTCTTCGATCAGGGTCGTGCGCTGGGTCGGGTTGCCTTCGTCGTCCACATTCAGCGAGCCACGGCGCAGCGGGATCGTGCCGTCGTCGATGACGGTGACGCCGGGCGCGGCGACGCGTTCGCCGATGCGGCCCGAAAACGCCGAACTGCCCTTGCGGTTGAAGTCGCCTTCCAGACCGTGGCCGATGGCTTCGTGCAACAGGATGCCCGGCCAGCCGGAACCGAGCACGACGGTCATCGTCCCGGCGGGTGCGGGGCGCGCGTCGAGATTCACGCTCGCCTGATGCACGGCTTGGCGCGCGTATTGATCGAGGATTTCGTCGGTGAAGTAGCTGTAGTCGAAACGTCCGCCGCCGCCGCCACTGCCCTGCTCGCGGCGACCGTCCTGCTCCGAAATAACCTGCAACGACAGCCGCACCAGCGGGCGCACGTCGGCGGCGAGGTGGCCGTCGGAACGCGCGATGAAGACGACCTCGTATTCCGACGCGAGGCTCGCCATGACCTGGATCACGCGCGGGTCCATCGCGCGGGCTTTTTTCTCCAGCCGCTCGAGCAACGCCACCTTGGCCGGGTCGTCGAGACTCGCGAGCGGATCGACCGGGTTGTAAAGCAGGCGATTGTCGCCGCGGCGGGCGACGGCAGTCTGGCGTTGTTGCCCGGCACGCGCGATGGCGCGGGTCGCGTCGGCCGCCGCGCCCAAGGCGTCAAGACTGATGTCGTCGGAATACGCAAAGGCGGTTTTTTCACCCGAGATCGCGCGCACGCCGACGCCTTGGTCGATGTTGAAGCTGCCCGATTTGACCTGCCCTTCTTCGAGGCTCCAGCCTTCAGAGCGGCTGTACTGGAAATACAGGTCGGCGTAATCAACGTCGTGTGCCATCAGGCGCGAAAACACCGGCGCGAGTTTGTCGGCGTCGAGGCCGTTCGGCGCCAAAAGCGTCGATTCAGCCGAGCGGAATAGCGCTTCGGCAGTGAGGATGGGGGTGAAGGCGTCGGTCGGGTTCATGAGAGTCCTTTATTCGGCAGGTTTGGGGTCGCGTTTCGCCGGGGTACGGCGTTCGACCATGACCACCGGGGTTTCGTGCGTATCGAGAAAACGGTGTTGCAGCGCGGGCAGGCTTTTTCTCAGGCTGGCCTGATACGCCGGGTTGACGTTGGCAACGACCACGCCCGAGCCACGCGGCAGGCGGTCGAGCACCACCCCCCAAGGATCGACAATCATGCTGTCGCCATGGGTTTCGCGGCCCGACAGGTGATAGCCGCCCTGCGCGGGCGCGATGACGTAGGCGAGGTTTTCAATGGCGCGCGCGCGGATCAGGGTTTCGAAATGCGCACGGCCCGTGGTCGCGGTAAACGCCGACGGCACCACGATGATGTCCACGTCCGGCATCGCGCGGTAGAGCTCGGGAAACCGCAGGTCGTAGCAGATCGACAGGCCGATGCGGCCGAACGGGCTGTTGATGACGACAATCTTGTCGCCCGGCTCGATGAGCCTGGATTCCTGGTAACGCTCGTTGCCCAGGTCGAGACCAAACAGATGAATCTTGTCGTAACGCGCCACCTGTTTGCCACGCTCGTCGTACACCAGGCAGCTGTTGCGCACCTTGTTCGGCACGTCGGCTGCCAGCGGCACTGAACCGCCGACGATCCAGACGCGGTGTTTTTTGGCCATGCGCGAGAGGAAGGTCTGGATCGGGCCCTTGCCTTCGGCTTCGCGTGCCTTGACCACATCAGCATCCTTCAGCGCCATGATGCTGAAAAACTCCGGCAGGGCGATCAGCCGCGCGCCGGATTCAACGGCAAGCTCGATCAGCTGTTCGGCTTCGGACAGGTTGGCTGGCACATTGGGGCCGGATGCCATCTGGATCGCCGCAACCCGCACCGTGCCCGCCTGTAGGGCCGCTTTTTTGACCTGTGCGCCTTTCGGGCGAGCCACGCTGGACTGGGCGGTGGATTTGATTTTTTTCGTCGTCATGAGTATCCCGCTTCAGGGTTCCGATGCCTGTTTGTCTGCCTTGCCTTTGAACATCCCGGTTTTGGGCAGCCGTTTTACGTCGGGTGCCAGCCAGGATCCTGCCACCAGATATTCCTGGCTGATGATTTCCTCGATGGGGTCGCGCAACAGTTTCTGCGCGGCCAGTGCACCCACGCCAGCCAGCGGACCACCCACCAGTGCCCCGGCGATCGCCACGCCTTCGGACAGTTTGGGCAGCACCTTCAGGCGCAGCTGGACGGTTTCCTGATTAAGGTTGGCGAGGCCGGACATACCCACTTTGGCGGCCGGGCCGCGCATCCTGAAATCATCGCTGTACACCACACCCCGCGCAATACGCAGGGTTGCGCTCATGTCATCGAAGGCATAACCGTCATTGAAGATATCACGGAAATCAAAGTTGAGCCGACGCGGCAGGGATTGCAGACTGAGCACCCCCAGCAGCTTGCCTACGCCCGGTTCCACCTTGAGGAACTGCCCGCCTTTGGCCTTGAAATCCATCTGTCCGGCCAGCGTGGCAAAATCGAAATCGGCGGGTGTGCCTTCCCAGGTCGCATTGCCCTGTATGTCCACACTGCCGCGCTTGACGGCATCGGGATAGCCGAAGCGCGCAAGGAATTTTCCGGCGTCGCTCACGGCCAGACTGAGGTCTGCGCGGGTTTCTCCGGCACCGGTATCGCGCCACAACCCGGTCATCTGGAAGAGGCTGTCGGGATGCCGGAGTTGCAGCTTGTCGATCACCAGACCCTGCGGCGCGCCGTGCGCCACCACTTCCAACCGTCCCAGCGCACGTCCGGGCAGGCGGAAATCGTCCACCGTGATATCGAGCACGGGAAAATCCACCGCGTTCAGGTTGCTGCCAGGTACCGCGCCGGATGTCACACCGGGCGCCGCTGTGGTCGCAGGCAGGGTGAACTGGCGAAACTGCGCCGACACCCGGGCGGCTTCCTCGCCCTGCGCACGATAGGTCACGACGCCATCAATCTCGTGGCCGTTGACCTGGGTGCGCAGCAGGCCGTTGCGGGTACGGCCCTGTAGCCGGATATCCGAATAACGCCGCCCCATCAGGTCGATGGTGTCGAAGCTCAAATCCAGCGTGTTCAGACGCAGAGGCGCTTCGCCGTCGTTATCCGGCAGCCAGGCCATCCAGGCAGAAATGTCCAGGCCACGGCCGTTGCCAGCAACACGCAAGTCGGGCTCGGCGGGCAGGCTGGCCGCCGCACCGCCAAAACGGATTTCGCCCCGGTCAAAACGCCGGTCGGGGAGAACCCGCCACACCGCATTCACCGTACTGCCCAGCTGCAAGGCCTGCCTGCGTCCGCCTGCGTCGGGCTGACTGCTGAAATGAAAGGGCAGGCTCTGCGCCGCACTCTTGGCCAGCGGCGCGGGCAAGGCTGAAGCGAGGCCCAGCAGGGTTGATTCAAGCTGCAATTTTTCGCCCGTGGGCAACAGATCAATCTGCCCGCGCCAGGCGGTCTGGCCACTCAGGCGTGCGCTCCAGCCGCTGCCCAGCCAGGGGATCAGGCCCGCCGCCGTGGCCTGGCCCTGCGCCAGGATCTGTACCTGGTCGTTGCGCGTGTGCGCATCCACGCGCAAGGGCCCGCCCAGAAACTGCGCGGCGATCTGGCGGGCACTGAGTCCGCTGTCGGTGAAATCGATCGCGCCCCGAATCTGGTCGATACGCGGCAATCCGGCGAGCGTCAGGCTGCTGCCCAGAAACGACAGCTTGCCGTTCACAGTGGTATCGATGCTGTGCCGCAGCGGCACTTGCAGGTTCAGCGCCAGGTGCATCGGACCCTTGCCATCCAGCCCGGTGGTGATGCCGCGCAGGCGCGTTGCCAGCGGGCTGCTGTTGGCAAAGCGGACAAAATCGGCTGCCGGGCCACGCGCGTCGCCGGTCACCCGCAGTTGTTCGTCGTGGTGCAGCAGATCGGGAATGAACACGCGCACGGCAGGCAGATCGGTGGTGAAAATACGCGCCTGTTTGGAAGTCACTTCCATGGTTTTGCCGACAAACAGCAGGCGCGCCTGAATGCCGTCGATACGCGGCCAGCCGCTGACGTAATCGATGATCGCGTCCTTGATCTGCGCGTCCACTCGAAATTCGCCCTGCCCTGCCTCAAACGGAAAATGCGCCAGATCGCCGCGCAGGGTCAGCCGCACATCGTCCGAGTACCCCTTGATGACGCCATCCTTGAGCCAGTTGACGGTGAGATCACCAACCGAGCGCGGAAAATAACGGTAAACCCGGGTGCCCTCGGCGCGTGTCAGGTGGGCACTCAGGTCGATCACGCCGCGCTGGCCTGCAATCTGCTCGTAGCGCCCCCGGGCCGACCCTGCCAGATCGGGGTTGGCAAAGCTGGCGCTGTCGAGTATCAGCTGCCGACCCCGCGCCGTTTTTTTCCAGCCGCCGCTGGCCTGTACCCGGTCCAGCGTCAGCAGCGGATCGCGGAACACCTCGGGTAAATCGAGCAGCAGCTTCTGGCTGTCGATGCTGAAGCGCCCGGCCCGGGCGTCGCCTTCAATCTGCCCCGACAGGTTGGTCATGCCCGGGGTCGAGGTCGTCGCGTTTACACTCAGACCGCTGAAGCGGGCGTCTAGCCTGAAATTATCCGCCCCGGGTTGCGCGCCCTGCCAGCCCAGACGCAGGCTGTCGAGCCGGCCTCGCGGTTGCAGCACGGTCAGCTGGGTGCGCAGCGCGGCATCCATCGGCAGACTCGGCAACACGCTTTGCCAGCCGGCCAGATTGAACGCCTGCGCAACGATCTGGCGTGACGCCCCGCCCCATATCAGCCCCGCGCCAAACGCCGGACTGAGGGGCTGTCCGGGCAGCGCCACGCGCACATTGTCGAAATCCAGGTGCATCCCCTGCGCATCGCGCCGCCACTGCGCTTGTCCGCGAACCTGATCCAGTTTCAGCGCAGGCAGTCCGGTGCCGAGCACGGTTTCGATCTGCCGCACGTCGAGCCCGGCACGCACGCCGGTCAGCGCACCCCGCTGGATATCCAGCACGAGATTGAGCGCACCCCAGCCCTGCCTGGGCATGGCGGGCCATTCCAGCCAGGGCAGCAGGTGCGGAAAGGCCACCCCTGCTATCGACGTGGTGACACGGCCATTCCAGGTCGTCGGGTCCTCCACGTCGCCTGTGCGTATTTCCGCGTCCACGGTCAGCGGCCGCGCCAGCCGGGCAGGCGGCGTCGCGCGCAACTGTAGATGATGGTGTCGCCGGGTGTTGTCCAGCGTCAGCGCCACGTCGGTAAAAATCAGCGGCGGCGCTGGGCGCAAGGCATCACGCCATACCAGCGTGGCCTGGCTGACCTGCACCCGGCCCTGGCGCAGCAGCCAGCTCGACAATCCACTCCCCGGGTCAGCCGGATTGACCGGTATGCCGCCGATGTAAAAATGTCGGTCGGCAGCACGCCGCACGCCGAGCTCCAGGCCCTGGAGTTCGATCTGGTTGAAACGCAGCTCCAGCAACAGCAGCGAGCGCCAGGAAAACTCGGCCTTTAACTCGGGCAAGACCAGCGCAGCCTGACCCTGCGCGTCGTACAGCCGCACGCCGCGCAGGCGAAACGCCGGTCGGCGCTGCTGCCAGTCACCCGAGACGGCTTCCAGCGTGACGCGCTGCCCCAGCGCGCGGGTCATCAGCTGCGCCACGGTGTCGCGATGGCTGGCGATATTGGGCAGCACCCAGAAGAACATCAGTGCGGCCAGTGTCGCGCCGCCGAGCGCAGCCAATGCGGCCAGCACCGCCAGCACGCGCCCGAGCCGGCGGGAGAAAAAGGAAGGGAAAGCAGCGGTCATCATTCAGGCAGCGAGGGTATCGCTAAATATGCTGCGCGGACAGGCGGATACCGGAAACAGCCACATAAATTCCACCGGGTCACACATCGGTAAAGCGGTGGATTTGCCGCCGGTCGCGTTTGCTGGGTCGGCCTTTGACTACGCTGCCGGGATGGGGCGACAGCGCCCGCGCCTGCTGCTGTTGCTGACGGCGCGCCACGCTTTCCGGGGTCTCGGCATACAGTGCCTGGGCCACCGGTGCCGGTCCGCGCTGTCGCGACAGTGCGTGGACAGTCACGGTCCAGTCACGGTCTTCGATATGCATGTCCAGCTGGTCACCCGGCACCAGTTCACGCGCCGGTTTGACGCGCTCGCCATTGAGGCGGATGCGGCCATGTTCTATGGCCTGCGTGGCCAGGCTGCGGGTCTTGAAGAAACGCGCTGCCCACAGCCATTTGTCGAGGCGCATCCGGGTCAGGGCATCAGTTGTCATCGAGGATTCCGGCAAAAATGTCCCGGCGGCTCAGTGCCCGGGTAAACCAGTCCAGCGCGCGGCCGGTTTCTCCGCTGCGCCAGGCCAGATAAAACGTTTCGCGCACCGTGCCTTCGGCCCAGGCACATGCGATGAGACGTCCGGAGGCGATTTCAGTTTCCGCCAGCCAGCGCGGCAGCGAGCCGATGCCCAGGCCCGCCTGCTGGGCCGCGAGCTTGGCTGGCAAATCCGCAACCGTCAGCCGTGCCTGCTGCTGCAGCCAGCCGGTGCTGCGCAGGGGCAGGTTGCGTGCCGTGTCGGCGATCACCACGGCACGGTAGGCCGCAATGTCTGACCGGGTCAGGGGCCGCTTGAGTCGCGCAAGCGGATGCGCGGCAGGGACACAAAACACGAATTCCATGCTGCCCAGCCTGCGGGTACGGATGCCTGCGCCGCCCGGGGCCTCGCCCCCGGCGATCACCAGCTGGGCGCAGCCCGATTGCAGCGCATCCCACGATCCGGCCAGAACCTCATGGCGGATCCGCAGTTCGGTGGATTGGCCCAGCTGATAGAAGGCATCACACACGCCAAGCAGCGGCTGCAGTGGCAGCACGCCTTCCAGCGCCAGAACAAATTGCGGCTCCCAGCCACCCGCCACCTGGCGCGCCCGGTTTTCCAGCGTGTGCGCCGCGCCCAGCAGGGAACGCCCTTCTTCCAGCAGCACCTGCCCGGCCGGGGTGAAGCGCGCGCGATGGCCGGAGCGGTCAAACAGCAGCACATCCAGTTCGGCTTCGATCTGCTGCACCGCATAGGTCAGCGACGAAGGCGCGCGCCCCAGTTCCTCGGCGGCACGTGCGAACGATCCCCGGCGATCAATCGCATCGAGTATGGCCAGCGCATCCAGCGTTAACGGCATGTTCGGATTTTTTGAATGAGTTGATCGAATTGTGCCGGTTTTCACCATGGCAAGCCATGCCTATAGTCACCTCATCGCCTGAATGTCAGGCTGAAACCGGGAGTCCATCATGCTGACCGTACGCAAATCCTCCGACCGTGGCCATGCCAACCATGGCTGGCTCGACAGCTTTCATACGTTTTCATTTTCCAGTTATCGCGACCCGGCCTGGATGGGCTTTGGCCCGCTGCGCGTCATCAACGAAGACCGCATCGCCCCTGGCGCAGGCTTCCCCACGCACAGCCATCAGGACATGGAAATTCTCACCT
The DNA here is from genome assembly GCA_021783275.1 of Pseudomonadota bacterium. Classification (GTDB taxonomy): domain Bacteria; phylum Pseudomonadota; class Gammaproteobacteria; order Burkholderiales; family Thiobacillaceae; genus Thiobacillus. The sequence continues at coordinate 16,462 of JAJXUA010000028.1, read as the reverse complement.
GGGTGCTGTCGGGCAGCCTCGAACATCGCGACTCTCTCGGCAGCGGCGGCGTGATCCTGCCCGGTGAAGTGCAGCGGATGCGCGCCGGACACGGTATTTCGCACAGCGAGTACAACGCCTCGTCCACCGAACCGGTCCACCTGCTGCAAATCTGGATCGAGCCCGATGAACTGGGACTCGAACCCGGTTACGCGCAAACGGCTTTCTCGCCGGACAGCCTGCAGGGCCAGTTGCGGCTGATCGCCTCGCGCGACGGGCGCGAAGGCTCGGTCGCCATCCATCAGGATGCCGACATGCGTGCCGGCCGTCTGGCCGCAGGGGATCGCGCGACGTTGACCCTCGCACCGGGACGGCGTATCTGGCTGCAAGTGGCCACCGGCCGCATCCAGGTTCGAGGCTATGCGCTGGAAGCCGGGGACGCGGTGGCGATCCGGTTTGAGTCCGCGCTTGAAATCGAGGCACTGGAAGACAGCCAGCTGGTGAGCTTCGATCTCGCCGAAGCCTCATGAACCCGGCGTGATGCCGATACAATCCCCCCATTTTTTCAAGGACAGCACTATGCCCAACATCCTCGCCTTCTCCGGCAGCATCCGTCGCAATTCGTGGAACCGCAAACTCATCGCCACTGCAGTGGACGCCGCCCGCGCCGCCGGAGGGGAAGTGACCCTGATCGATCTGGCGGATTACCCGTTGCCGCTCTACGATGGCGACCTCGAAGCGCGAGATGGCCTGCCCGACAACGCCCAGCGACTGAAAGCGCTGTTCAAGTCCCACGACGCGCTGCTGATTGCCAGCCCCGAGTACAACAGCTCGATGCCCCCGCTGCTGAAAAACACGCTCGACTGGATCTCACGCGAATGGCAGGGCGAATCGGGACTGGTGCCCTACCAGCACAAGGTCGCGGCGATCATGGGCGCCTCGCCCGGCGCATTTGGCGGCATGCGCATGATGCCGCACCTGCGGCAGGTGCTGAATACGCTGGGGGTGCTGGTGTTGCCGGGGCAGTTTTCGCTGCCCCATGCCGATGAAGCGTTTGACGAAGCCGGTACGCTGAAATCGCCGGCACGCCTGCACAGCCTGGTCATGGAACTGGTTTACGCAACAGCAGCGCTGGACAGGGCGCGCGCCTGACACAACGCCGCGAAGTGCGCGCGGCGGAACCGACCCGCCTTAATCCGGCGAGCCCATCGGGGGAATCGGCTTTACCCGGCTTTCAGTGCAGCGGGCTGTCCGCCTGACCGGGCCTCGCCCGCCACACCCGGGTTCAGCGGCCGCGCTTCGCTGAACCCGGCATACCCTGCCAGGACCGCGATCAACAATACCGCCAGAGTGAAACCAGGAGCATTGGTCGTGCGGTAGCAACGGCGGTTATCCGAAAACTGGATGGGGAAGGGACAGTGAGACTGCATGGCGGCTCCTTGCGGTAATGTTTCCCCATCAAGAGCACGCGCCACGACTATTGCTGCGACTGGCGACCCCGCTGTCTTGTTGCAAGACCGGAAGTTTTGCGTCCCCGCCTCGCGACGGGTTTGCCCTTACAGGTTATCAACACTAACGACGGAATTTCGCCGGACTTGAGCCTGGTCCACCGAAGCGATGAAAAATAAAACCGTTATTTTTCATGGTGATGTGGATTTCACTGCGTGAACTGACGGATCGTACGCGTGGATATAGAGCGCACGCCCGGACACATATCATCCACCCATCCCACGCACGCCTGGATTCAAACCCTGCGACGACGGGCCCATCCCATGCCCGCAGCACCCAAACCCAGCAACACCAGCACGCCCGGCTCCGGCACCCCGACCGGCGGGCCGCCCGGATCACCTCCACCCTCATAATCACCGAAAGCGAAACCGCTGTCGGAACAGTCCCCGGATGCTCCGCAATTTCCAGCTGTGGTCAGCGATTGCAAATGCGCACCCAACTGCCCACTTCCTGCATCATTGGATCCAGCAAAGGGCGCATCGAGAAACAAGGCTTCGGTGATGTCGCCAAGCAAGTACGTCATCGTGAAGGTCAGATTGACTGTATTGGTGACGTTATCAGCTTGCTGATCATCCTTCAGGGTCTCGAAAAGGAAGGTCGTCCCACCTGCACCCTGCACCGTCGCCGGCGTGGAAATCGCCCAGTCCACAGGGCTAAAATTGCTGAAGACATAATCATCAGCATCGCCCACCAGGTTGAAATAAAACTCGTCCAGCTTGATACCCGTATGGTCAGGAGAATTGATGTCTATCGTCCAGAGAGCCTGATCGGACGTGGTGTCACCCGTGATGGTGACATCGACAAACAGGTTGTCCGGGTTGTCCAGCCGGATATCGCCGGTCAGGGTGGACGTAATGACAAAGGGGGTGGCCGAGGCACTTTGCGCCACCAAGGTCGCAAAGCTCAGAGCCAAGGCAGATACAAGATGTTGTGTGTTCATGATGTGCTCCGTAGCGTGGTATACAACGATAAAAGCAAGGGCCAGGCCAGCCGCACAGCCACACCCCACTAACGCACTAACACATTGATAAAAAGCACATTATTTGAATAACTTTCTGTGGAACCTAAAACACACCCGCGCCGTGTGTAAATAATTCCGACAAAAAAAGCGCCCCGAAGGGCGCAGTTTTTTGGGTCAGAACTTCGGTTTATTTTTTATAAACAGTTACCGATCGGCTGACCGTGTTATTCGCCTTGTCCCAGGCACGCACTTGAACACTGTGGGCACCCTTGGCAAGCCTGCGGGTGTTCCAGTTGTAACTCACCGAAGCGCCATACGTAATCGCAACTTCCTTGCCATCGACGGTCAGGCTGATCTTGGCAACGGCCTGGTTATCGGTTGCGCTCGCCGAGATTGACTGTTTGCCCCCTACTGTCATCCCTTCGGTCAGACTGAAACTGCTGATCACCGGCGCGGTGGTGTCGTTGCCAATGGTGACGGCGACCGAGGTCGAGGTGCCGACGTTGCCCGCCGCATCGAAAGCCTTGGCGACCAGGGTATAGCTTCCGTCAAGATAGGCGGTGGTGTCCCAGCTGAAAGCAAAAGGTCCCGCGCTGTCGGTGAGCAGTTTGGTCCCATTGAGATAAAGTTCGACGCGCGTCACGCCGGCATTGTCGGCATAGTTGACATCGACCGGCACAACGCCTGCCACCTTGCCGCCGGTAGGTGCAGCAATGCTGATGCTGGGTGCCTGGGTATCGGTGGCGACGGCGTTTTTGGCTGCAGCCACAGCTTTGGCGGCATCGACACGGCCCGCACCGTAATACGCGTCGTAACCGGTGCTACCCAGATCGAGTGCCGTCGATTTGAGAATTGCATCGATGCTCGACGGGCCAAGCTTGCTATTGGCCGACATCACGAGCGCCGCAGTTGCCGCCAGTACCGGACTCGCAAATGACGTACCCGAACCATTACCGAATCCGCCGCCGCGTGTCGTCGTGTAGATGCTGACCCCCGGTGCCGCGATGTCCACATAGTTTCCGTAACTGGAGAAACTGGCCCTGACATCGGCTGAATCGGTTGCGGCTGCGGTCAGCAATGAATCGCTCGCCTGAATTTCTTCCAGCCCCCCGCTGTTGCCTGCCGCCACGACCACAACGCCGCCTTTGCTGCGCATATAGTCGGCGGCTGACTGGATACTCGAACTGCCCGAGACGCCTGCGAAACTGACATTGGCCACCCGGGCACCGCGATCGGCCGCCCAGTTGATGCCCTGGGCGATGGTGCTGTAATACGCGTAACCGTCCGGTGCCGATATACGAATCGGCATGATCTTTGCGCCCCAGGCCACGCCGGCACTGCCTTTGGCATTGTTGGCCACCGCTGCCGCCGCGCCTGCCACCATGGTGCCGTGGCCATGCACATCGGCGGTATCCGAATTGTTGTCGTAGAAGTTCCAGCCCGGAACCAGATTGGCCTGCAGGTCGGGATGTGCTGAATCAACCCCGGTATCCAGAATCGCGATCGTGACTCCACTCCCGTTTGCACTATCCCAGGCAGCGGGTGCGCCGATTCTGGGGAACGTCCAACTGCTGGAGGCACTCGGATCGCTGAGCGTGAGCGCCTGGGCAACGGCCATATCGAGCTCGACATACTTGAATTTCCGGCTTTTGCTCAAAACCTGCTTCACCGCAATTTCATTCGCGCCGGCTGGCAGTTCTACCACGTGCACATTCAATCCCTTGATCAGGACTCTGGCGCGCCCCTGATGGCCGCGCAGCGCTTTCTCGAACTCTGCGGCGCTCAGACCTGCGCGCGGTGCCACCAGCAAGCGACCCCGCACCCAGCCCAGCGTGGAGGGGGTCGTGGCGACCTCGGTTGACTTGCGGGCTGGTGGGGCACCCTCTGCGACGCCACTATAGGCGACGGCCAGTGCAGCCAGCATCACACTGAGCGTAAGTGTCGGTTTGCCCGAAAATGGCCGCGCTGAATACGGATCAGAAGAAAAGAGGGATAAGGGTGACATGTGCGCTCCTTGAAATGTGACCAAAAAACTCAGTCAGGACACGCGCACAGCCCCCAAAACGGGGATTCCACTGGCAGCCCCGCTGTCTTGACTGACAAGACCGGAAGCTTTGCGTCCCCGCCTCGCGACGGGTTTGCCCTAATCTGGGATATCAACAGTAACGACGAGATTTCAACGGACTTGAGCCTCGCCCGTTGCAAAGAGCAAATATAAAATCCTTTTATTTCAAGTGGTTGTGATTTAGCCACCAACGCGGGCCTCAAGTCGCCTGCGACCAGGCACTCGAATCTGCGTGTGTTTGCGCTGGAAAGCAGCCTGAAAGTAGCCTGGTTGGGTGCCACGCGCCCGTGCAGAATGAACAGGCGTGGAACAGTTCGGGCTAACTTACAGCGCCTGCTTCAGCTGCTCCAGAATCGCCGGATTCTCCAGCGTCGAGGTGTCCTGCGTGATGTCTTCGCCGCGCGCGAGCGTGCGCAGCAAGCGCCGCATGATTTTGCCGGAGCGGGTTTTTGGTAGATTGTCGCCGAAGCGTATTTCGTCGGGCTTGGCAATCGGCCCGATTTCTTTTGCGACCCAGTCGCGCAGGTCGGCAACGATTTTCTTCGCCGCATCCCCGCTGGCGCGCGCGCCTTTCAGCACGACAAACGCGACCACGGCCTCGCCCTTGATGTCGTGCGGTTTGCCGACAACAGCGGCTTCGGCGACGAGCGGATTCGACACCAGCGCCGATTCGATTTCCATCGTGCCGAGGCGATGCCCCGAGACGTTCAGCACGTCGTCGATGCGGCCCATGATCCAGAAATAGCCGTCGGCCTCCTGGTGGGTCGAGTCGCCCGCGAGGTAATACTTACCGCCGAGCTCTTCGGGGAAATAGGTCTTTTTGAACCGTTCAGCGTCGTTCCACAGCGTGCGGAGCTGGCTGGGGAAGGGCTTTTTGATGACGAGGAAGCCGCCTTGTTCCGGCGCGACATCGTGCCCGGTTTCATCGACCACGCCGACGTCGATACCGGGCAGCGGCAGCGTGCACGAGCCGGGTTTGGTCGCGACCGCGCCGGGCAGCGGCGCGATCATGTGCGAGCCGGTTTCGGTCTGCCACCAGGTGTCGACAATCGGGCAGCGACCCTGACCGACGACGCTGTGATACCACATCCAGGCTTCGGGGTTGATCGGTTCACCGACGGTGCCAAGCAAACGCAACGAGCTTAAATCATGTTGCGCGGGCAAATCCGAGCCGAGTTTGATCAGGCTGCGGATCGCGGTCGGCGCGGTATAGAAGGTCGTCACACGATGACGCGCGATGATTTCCCAGAAGCGCCCGGCGTGCGGGAAGGTCGGGATGCCTTCGAAAATGACCTGGGTCATGCCGAGCGCCAGCGGGCCGTAGGCAACGTAACTGTGACCTGTGATCCAGCCGACATCGGCCGTGCACCAGAACACGTCGGTGTCGGGTTTGGCGTCGAATACCCAGTGCATCGACAGCACCGCGCCCAGGAGATAGCCGCCGGTTGAATGCTGCACGCCCTTGGGTTTGCCGGTCGAGCCCGAGGTGTAGAGGATGAAAAGCGGGTGTTCGGCCGAGACCCAGGTCGGCTCGCACTGCTCAGCTTGCGTTTGCGTGAGCTCGTGCCACCACAGGTCGCGCGCGGACCAGTTGACCGCGCCGCCCGAACGGCGATAGACGAGCACACGTTCGACGCAGGCGCAGTCGCCGAGCGCGAGCGCGTCGTCAACGGCACGCTTCAACGGCACGGCCTTGCCGCCGCGCAAGCCTTCGTCGGCGGTGATGACAAGTTTCGCCTGCGCGTCGCTGATGCGCTCAAAGAGGCTCTTGGCCGAAAAGCCGCCGAAAACGACCGAATGAATCGCGCCGATGCGCGCACACGCCTGCATCGCGACGACGGCTTCGACGCTCATCGGCATGTAGACGATGACACGGTCGCCGGCGGTGACGCCGAGTGATTTGAGGCCATTAGCGAGCTGGCACACGCGGGCGTGCAGCTGACGGTAGCTGACTTGGCTGACCGTGCCGTCGTCGGCTTCGAAAATCAGCGCGGTCTGGTCGGCGCGCGTGGGAAGATGGCGGTCGAGGCAGTTGTACGAGACGTTCAGCGTGCCGTCTTCGAACCATTTGTAGAACGGCGCTGCGGAATCGTCGAGCGCACGGGTGAACGGCGTGTGCCACGTCAGATGTTCGCGCGCAAGCTGCGTCCAGTAGCCGGGATAGTCGGACTCGGCCTGTCTGCACAGGGCGCGATAAGCCTCCATGCCGGAAACATTCGCCTGCGCAACAAACGCGGCCTCAGGCGTGAAAATGCGGGTTTCAGTCAAAATCGATTCGATGGCGGCCATACAGTGACTCCGCAGTTCATGGGGTTAGGCGACAGTGGCATTTTAATCTGCCGTGAGCGATGCCACACCATGAAAAAAGCGCCGACTGCGCGGCGCTTTTTTCATGGACATACTTCCGTTCAGCCAAGTTTACGACGTGCAGCAAAGCCGACCAAGCCCAGGCCCGCCAGCATCATGGCATAGGTATCGGCTTCCGGAACCGGGCTCACCTGGACGGCTGTACGCCATTCGCCATACAGACCATCGAAATCATCAAATCCCAGAAACTCCGAGTTGAAGACTGGAGCGACTGTCTTAAAGTAATCGAAATCAACCAAAGTCCAATTCGAGCCGAAGGTTAATTCCGGTAGTCCAAAGTCAAAATCGTCATCACCGCTGGCATCGAGGAGTGTGCCATTGAGGTTTATGGTCATGGTGTTGCCCGAGCCCGACCCAAATGACACAGTGCCGCCTGTTGTGGCGTAGCTGCTGTCCACGGTGAACGTGCCATAGGCGGTAATGGTTTCGCCTGCGGTCAAATTGAACACATTGGGAGAGGAAGGCTGATCATCTCCCGACAAAACATCCCCTGTAACGACGTAGTTGTAAGTGGTTGACACGGCATACAGGTTCGCTGAAGCCGAAACCAGCAGCACCGCAGCCAGACTCCGATAAAGCACCTTGCGATCAAACATGTCTATCTCCTCTGTATTTATCTGGCTGCTTGACTGATGTCTCGCGCAGTCTGGCGGGTTAATGGATCAAACTCTACTCATTTACCGGTGCTGGCACAAGCGGCTACAACGTCTGCCCGACAGGAGACGGCTTCGGCGGGAGTGATAGTGAGACTCCTAATCGTTGTCGGGACGGTATTCAGATCAACATAACGACAACGTTCACGTCCCACAGCCGTTTCAGCCAATGCAGAATGCGTTCTGGGCGCGACATCGATAATCTGCGTCGAAGTTGCTGTGGAGTTACAGGCAGCCGAAATGCCATCACCGCTGATGGACGCTATTTCGGCTTCAGTCCAGCACGAGCAGGGAATCTTTACGCAAGGCATGGCCGGGTCAGTTTCCTGCTTGCGTTTGTTGTAGTTGCCGAGGATTTTGGTACTGGGTGGCTCTTTATCGACCGAGTCCACATCCTGCGCTTCACAATACGCCACGCACAAACCGTAAAGGCCGGGTGTGGTACCGGGTGTTTGCAGTATGTCGCACACCCCTTCATTCGCAGGGGGTTCGCCATCCGGCGTTTGCGCTACAGCACTTCCCCCCATCGACGCCAGGCCAAAAAAAGCAGCGGCTGCGGTCAAACCGAGAAATGTATTGAGTTTCATGATGTGTCTGCCTCGTTATAAATAATTTATTTTGGGTCCTGCCTGCGGTACCGGGATGGTACCGTCTTCAGCTAGCCTGACCATAGACCGTCTGGTACGTAAACAAGAGCCGGAATTTCTCCGCCATTGTTAACGCCACAATGGTGAAACGGGTATGTGAATTCATGTTATCTCCTCAACGATTCCGGTATGTCTGACTGCCAATCTGGCAGCAGACGCGGTCAACTTGTTATTGCGCGCAATCGTGCAAAAATCATTCCCTTGATGGAATGCATGCACGTCGATTAACACAATCTATTGATACAGAAATACAAAATCTTTCCTACCATAAGCGTGTTTCGAATTTCGTGCAGGCCTGGTGTAAAAAAATCCGACAATTCGAAGCGCATCGCCGACGGTTCAAACAACGTCCAGTGTCGGGCAATTCCCCCGTTACGCGAGAACTCTGGTCTGGCGGCGACATCGTCTGAATAGCGCCATGCCCGACTACACTACCCCAGTCATGAAACCCAGCGACATCATCAACCGCGCGTCACGCTTTGGCCATCGCCTGCTGATCTCGTCTCCCGCCCTGGCCGCATTGGACTGCTCGATGCCTTATGAGCGCCAGAGGATGCAGGCCTTCCTCACCCAGCCCCCCTGCACGGACGAGACGGGCTTGCATCAACGCCTGCGTCAGCTGCGGCAGCAGGTCTGGGTCGTCACCACGGCACGCGACCTGGCGAACCTGGCCGATTTGGCCGAAGTTACAACGGCGTACACCGATCTGGCTGAAGTCTGCCTCGCGGCCGCGCTCGATTTTCATCACGGCCAGCTCGCGGCGCGTTACGGCGAACCCCGCGACGCCAACGGACAGGCTCAATCGCTGATGGTCGTCGGCATGGGCAAGCTCGGCGGTGGCGAACTGAATGTGTCGTCGGACATCGACCTGATTTATCTCTATGCCGATGAAGGCAACACCGACGGCGCGCAGTCCATTTCCAATCACGAATTTTTCGTCAGACTGGGACGCAAGCTCAGTAGCGCACTGTCGGAAAACACCGCCGATGGTTATGTGTTTCGCGTCGATCTGCGCCTGCGGCCGTGGGGCGAGTCGGGGCCGCTGGCCATGGGGCTCGCGATGCTGGAGGATTATCTCGTCGCGCATGGCCGCCCCTGGGAACGCTATGCCTGGATCAAGGCACGGGCGCTGACCGGTGCACACGACACGGCACTGGCCGCCATCGTGCAGCCTTTCGTCTACCGCAAATACCTCGACTTCGAAGCCTTCGCCGCGATCCGCGACCTGCACGTGCAAATCCGCCGCGAAGTGGCGCGGCGCGACCATGCGCACAACATCAAGCTCGGCCCGGGTGGCATCCGCGAAGTCGAATTCATTACCCAGGTTTTCCAGCTGATTCGCGGCGGCCAGATCGCCGCACTGCGGCAACGCCCGACTCTCGTGGTGCTCGACGCGCTGGCGGACGACGGCCTGGTGCCGACAGACACGCGCGATGAACTGCGCGACGCCTACATTTTTCTGCGCCAACTGGAACACCGTATCCAGTATCTCGATGACGCGCAGACCCAGCTGTTGCCGGAAGACGCCGAGTCCCGCGCCATGCTCGCCAGCGCGATGAATTGCGCCCATTTCGACGCCCTGCTTGCCGAGCTGGATCGCCACCGCCACAAGGTCACACGGCATTTCGAGCAGGTGTTCGCTGCGCCGCAAACTGATCAGTCACAGCATCCGCTTGCCGCCGTATGCAGCGGCACGGCCGATGCCGAGACCACGCACAGCCTGCTGCTTAACGCCGGGTATGACGACCCGTCCCAGGTGCTGGCCACGCTGGAAGCGCTGCGCCAATTCGCCACCCGCCTGCCCGAATCGACGCAATACCGGCTCAATGCCCTGCTTCCGCCCGCGCTCGACATCATCGGTGGCCAACCCGAACCGCAGCGCACGCTGGAACGCCTGGCCGCCCTGATCCAGGCGATTTCGCGCCGCGCCACCTATCTCGCCCTGCTCGCCGAATATCCCGCCGCGCTGCGGCAATTGGTAAAGTTGCTGGCGGCGAGCCCATGGGCGGCGCAGATGATCACCCGGCAACCGCAGCTGCTCGACGAACTGATCGCCCCACAGCACCTGATGAACGTGCCGGACTGGACCCGCCTCGGCGCGCAGTTGCACGCCGAACTCGACGCCCGTCCCGGCGACACCGAAGCGCAGATGGACGCCCTGCGTCGCTTCAAGCAGGTGCAGACCCTGCACCTGCTGGCGCAGGATGTGGCTGGACGCCTCACGCTCGAAGCCCTGTCGGATCATCTGTCCTACCTGGCTGACACCTTGCTGAATGAAACCCTGACGCGAAGCTGGGCGGGACTGAAAACGCGGCACCGCGACACCCCGCGTTTTGCCGTCATGGGCTACGGCAAACTCGGCGGCAAGGAGCTCGGCTACGCCTCCGATCTCGATCTCGTTTTCCTCTACGACGATACCGACGAGAACGCTGCCGAAATCTACGCGCGGCTGGCGCAGCGCATCAACACCTGGCTCGGCACGGCCACCGCCGCCGGAGTGCTCTACGAAGCCGACCTGCGGCTGCGTCCGGATGGCGCGTCGGGTCTTTTGGTCAGCTCGGTCGAGGCTTTCCGCAACTACCAGCTGCACCACGCCTGGGTGTGGGAACACCAAGCGATCACCCGCGCCCGCTTCGTGTGCGGCGATGCCGCAATTGGCACGACGTTCGACGCCATCCGGCGCGAGGTCCTGACGCTGTCACGCGACCCGCAGACGCTGCGCAACGCGGTGCTCGAGATGCGCGAAAAAATGCGCGTAGGCCACGTCAATGCCACCGGACTGTTCGACCTCAAGCACGACCCCGGTGGCATTGTCGATGTTGAATTCTGCGTGCAGTATCTGGTGCTGAAATTTTCCGCACAGCATCCGGAATTGACGCGCAATATCGGTAACATTGCTTTGCTCGCCGCGATCGCAGCAGCCGGACTGGTGCCGGAGCCGGTCGCACTCGCCGCCGCAGACGCCTATCGTGAATTACGTCGCCAGCACCATGCCATCAAACTCAAGGGGGCCGAACATGCCCACGTACCCAGTGCGCAGTTGTCCGCGCAACGCGCCGCTGTCGAAACCCTGTGGCATACCGTGATGGGTGATACCGATCCAGCGTCCGGCCCCACGACCCTGAAACCGGAGATTGCGTGACAGACACCCCTCATCCTGCCGGCGAAGTGCTGCGGCAATTCCGTGTCATTTTCGGTGCGGTGCGCCAGCATTTCCAGGCTGTGGAAAAAGCCTGTGGTGTATCCGGCGCACAAATATGGGCACTGGCTGCCCTGCGCGACACTCCGGGACTCAAAGTGTCGGAGCTGGCCCAGGCGTTATCGATACACGCTTCGACCGCCAGCAACCTGCTCGACAAGATCGAACAGGCCGGACTGGTACGCCGCGAACGCAACAGCGCTGACCAGCGCGTGGTGCGGCTCTATCTGACGGAAGCCGGTGCAGCCCGCCTCGAAGGTGCACCCCAACCGCTCACCGGGATCCTCACCCACGCCCTGGCGCAGTTGTCTGCCAACGATCTGGCGCGTCTGAGCCAGGATCTCAATGTGCTGATCGGTCATATGGGCGAAGTCGACGACCGCGCCGCACAAAAACCGCTGTCCGAGTTGTAACGCGGCGAGCTGCGTTCAGGCGGCTTCCTGCACCAGACGCATCGGCGGCGCACTGCCGTCTTTCAGCTGTCCGGCATACAGCGTCAGATGCGGGAAAGGAATTTCGATATCCGCCGCGTCGAACGCCTTCTTGAGACGATACAGATAGGCCCGGCGCACGCCCCACTGTTCCAGCGTCCGCACCTTGAAACGGCAGCGCAGCACCACCGCCGAATCAGCCCAGGCCTCGACACCGGCGATCTCCAGGTCTTCCAGTATCTTGTCGGTGAACGCCGGGTCCTCGCGCAGTGCGGCTCCCTCGTGGCGCATCAGGTCGAATACCGCGTCGATGTCCTCACGATAGGCGATGCCGACATCGATCACCGCGTAAGCATGGCCGCGACTGCGATTGGTCACGGTCTCGACCAGGCCATTGGGTATGGTGTGCACACTGCCTTCGTAATCACGCAGACGGATATAGCGCAACGTCATCTCCTCGACCAGCCCACCCTTGCCAGCCACCTCGACGACATCGCCCTGGCGCACCTGGTTTTCCAGCAACAGGAAAAAACCGGTGAAATAATCCTTGACCAGGCTTTGCGCACCGAAGCCGACCGCAATCCCGATCACGCCTGCCGCCGCGAGGATGGGGGCAATCGAGATACCGAGGGTGGACAGCACCAGCATGCCTGCGACCAGCAGCATCACCACGGTGATGACATAGCGGGCCACCTGCTCCAGGGTCGCAATGCGCTTCTCGCGCTCGGTATCGACCGCCCCGTCGATCAGACGGCCGCGCAGGGTGCCCAGCGCCTTGAAGGCCACGCGACGCAGCAGCCAGCTCACGACCAGAATCAGCATGATATGCACTGACGCGCGCGCAGGCGCGTACCAGGCTTGCAGAGGTTCAGGCAATTGCAACAGGGTTTCCATGAGAAGACCTTTCTAGCGTGGGCCCACCGCGTTGGCGAGCGGCCGGAACTGCAGGTGATGCAGCACATGCAGATACCCGCTGGCTTCGCGGCGTTCCAGGTTGCTGACAAATTTCCAGAAGCCATAGATGCGCGACAGCGTCATCATGCGTTCGGCATAGAGCTTCCAGGTATAGCGGGCAGCGACCCGGGCAATCGCACCATCGGAAATGCGCTGCCAGCAGGCAGGATCGTCACGCGACTGCGCGATGAAATCGGCAATCGCTTCGGCCGCGGCCAGTCCGTCATTGGGGTCGAGATGAAATCCCGAGACCCCGTGCTGGATAATCTCGCGCGGCCCGCCGTAGCGGGTGGCAAACACGGGCAGGCCTGACGCCATCGCCTCGATCAGGGTCAGACCAAACGCTTCAAACAGGGCTGGCTGCACAAACACACCGCGCCGATCAGCCACATGCCGGTAGAGCTCGCCCGCCAGGCTCTTGTCGAGCCGCGTACCCAGCCAGCGCATCCGGCCGTCCAGCTGGTAGCGATCCATCAGCGCGTGCATGCGGGTGATCTCGGACCGTTCCTCGTCGTCACCCGACGCCTGTGGGTCGATATGTCCGCCGATCACCAGCAAATTGGCGCTGTCCGCCAGACGGGTGCAGGCGCCGAACCATTCGGTGAGTCCGGACAGGTTCTTGATGCGATCGAGGCGTGCCATGGTAAAAATCAGCGGCTTGTCCGGATCGGCAAATCCACCACGGCAGGCCACACCGGGATCAGCCGCATACAGCATGTGCTCGATCGCCGGCATCAGCGAATGCAGGCGTCGCGCACTATCGGTATACGGAAAATAAATGTCGGCATCCGCCCCAGGCGAAACGATATTGAACTTGGGGTCGAACAGGTCGATGCCATTCACCACGCGGTACAGTCCGGGCAGGGTATATGCGCCATAACTCTCGTACTGGCCGATGCTGTGCGCCGTGCCTGCAATTTCCTGATAGGTGCTGGTGATGATGAAGTCTGCCTGGTTCATGCCGATGAGATCGGCGGTGTACTGACAGGCAAAGTGGTAACTGGCGTCGTTCTCCTGCCAGTAAAGCGCCGAGTGCAGGTACTTGGTCTGCTCCAGTGCGTGGGCAATATTGCATTGCGTTACCTCGAGACGGGCTGACAGCAGACTGGCCACCAGATTGCCGTCGGAATAGTTGCCGATGATGAGATCGGGGCGTCCACCCAGCCGCGCCAGCGCTTCGCGCTCGACGTGCTCGGCAAAGTCGTCCAGATAGGGCCATATTTCGAAACGCGAAATCCACTGCCGCACCACCTCGCCATTGGCATGATGAAAGGGCACACGCACTATCCAGGCGTGGGATGTGCCCTGTATCTTTTCCAGTGGTTGGTCGCAGGTGGTGCCGTCGGCGTCAGGAATCAGCCGGGTCACCACCACGATCTGCGGTTCGATGGCCACGCCCTGCACAGCCAGCCGCTCGCGCATTTCAGCTTCCAGCGCACGCACCTGATCGAGGATATAGACCACTTGGCCCCCGGTATCCGGCCGACCCAGCACATTGTCCTGGCCAAAGTATCCATGCGGCGACAGGATCAGCAGCTTGGAGATCATCGGGATACGTGCCAGAAAAGCTTCCAGCGCAGTGGGCGACGGTGCTTCGAGCAGATCGCTCAGTAGATTCATGGTTTCCAGGATGCGGGCAGCGGTGTTACCCCAGCCAGGCTCGAAGCCCAGCATCCCCAGGGACGCGGCGCAGGCTTGCCAGGGTGACGCGCTGTCGCAGGATTCCAGGTAGTCGCACGCTTCGCGCAACGCACGCCGCAGCCCCGCGACTTCGCTCACCCGTGGTGCGAGCATCAATTGCTGGCCGGCGATGGCATGCATCCGCAGAAAATTCAGCAGCTTTGCGTGACCTGCCGCCTGCTGGGTGAACATGGCGCTGGCGAGATGACGGTTGAGGTGCAACACCCCCTGGCCAATCGAACGCGTTTCCTGCAGGCGCGGTACATGCCGTCCAAACGGTTCAAAATCGATTTCGAGCTGACTGGCGCTGGTGTGGACCGGGTGAACCAGCAGCTCCTTGAATTGCAGAAAAGCGCTGACCGAAACCGTCTCGGGAATCAGATGTGCCTGATGCATGCGCAAGTAACACCAGCGACCCGGGCCCTCGCGCAAGGCGAAGTAGGCCCAGGGGTGCTGGAACACGCCTTCCTGGCTGTGCCGCACCGCCCGTGCCAGGGGCGTATCGCCGAGGGGCTGACTCGATTCCGTCTGCAGGCTGTCGAACACCCGCAGCAGATCTGTTTGCAGCAGCAAGGCGCGCTGTTCGGCAAAACAGCGCCGCAGATAGGCATCGACCGGGTCGCGGTGCGCGCTCGTCCACTGGGACAGACTCTCGATCACGCGGCCTCCTGTTCGGTTTGCGGCTGCAGATCTACGCCGAAACCGTAGTGCCTCATGCCTTCGAGGATGCCGGCGGCGCACGGCCTGGATGCGAAATACACCTGATCCATGCCCTGCAGCTGATCGAGTTCGGCGCTGTGATTGGACACCACCACGGCCCGTGTATCGCCCACCAGCATTTCCAGATCATTGCCGGAATCGCCCGCCACCAGAAACGCATTCAGCGGTAGTCCCCATTTGTAGGCGAGATAACGGATGGCCTGTCCCTTGGACGCGCGCACCGGGAGGACATCAAGGAACGTATCGTGGGAATGGATCAGATTGGCGTGCAGGCCGGCCGCACGCAACCGTGCCCTGAGAACATCCAGGCCCGGTGCCCGCCCGGGATCGAGATTGAAACTGATCTTGAACGCGCCTTGCTGATCACCGGATTGCGGCGTCACGCCGGGCAAGCCCTGCAAACAGGCGACCAGCGCATCGCGCCGCCACCGGTGCTGGATATGCCTGCGCCAGCCACTGTCAGGCCGCAGGGCGGGACCATAATGGATCTCGCTGCCAACCGCCGTGATCCAGACATCGGGGGCCGGAACACGCGCCTGACGCAGCGCGGCCTGCGCACTTGGCAGGTGACGCCCGGTCGCAATGCCGAAGCCGAAATTGCGCGGCCGATCACGCAGCAGCTGAATCAGCGCCGCCAGTCCTGCCCGGTCGCCGATGAGGGTATTGTCGATATCGCTGACCAGCATTTGATCGACATACGGCATAGGTGCGTGGGTCGGCCGCTGTACGGCTCGATCACGCCGTACCTGCTTGCGGTTGCGGCGAATCAGACGATCCAGCGCTCTGAGATATTTTTCCACGTGCGCATCCCACGTGTAATGCCGTGCAATGCCGGCCAGGCCACGCCGCGCATGGCGGCTCCAGGCCGGGCTGTCGGCGAGCAGGGTCTCGATCCCGTGTGCGATGTCCGCCGTGTCGAGCGGATCGATCAGTACGCCGTTTTCACAGTGCGCCAGGATGTCGGCCGGCCCGCCATCACGGGTGGCAACCACCGGCAGCCCACTGGCCGCCGCCTCGATCAGCGTGAGCCCGAAGGGCTCGGTCAGTGCCGGGTTCACGAAGACCCCGCGGCGCTGTGCCGCGAGCCGGTACAGCGCCGGGACATCGTCGGGCTGATGATGCTTGGGCAACGCCACGCTGCCCCATAGATCATAACGATCGACATCGAGCAGCACGCCCCGCAGCACGTCGCCCTGTGCCTCGTCCATGCTGCGGATATCGTCGCGATTACCGGCCACGATCGCGAGATTGGCGCGCTCCCGCAACACGGCTGATTCGCCGAACGCGGCCAGCAAGC
>JAJXUA010000112.1 GCA_021783275.1 Pseudomonadota bacterium | reverse complement strand
CAAAATCCAGATCAAGCCCAAGAGTGGCAAAGGTCTGGCGGTTCCAGCTTTCCAGAAAAAATCCGCGCGCGTCGCCGAATACTTTGGGTTCGATGAGCAGCACGCCGGGGAGAGAGGTTTCGATGAGGTTCATATTGGGGAGCGGGGAGCAGTGAGCGGGGAGCGGGGAGCGGGGAGCGGGGAGCGGGGGACGGGGAGCTGGGAACGGGGAACGGTATTACCGCTCACCGCTTACCGCTTCCTGCTCACCCATTTCAAAACACCCGTTCATTCAGCATATTCAACAGATATTGCCCATACGCATTCTTCTTCAGCGGCTCGGCCAGCTTGGCCACTTGTTCTGCCGTGATGTAGTTCTGGCGATAGGCAATTTCTTCCGGGCAAGCGATTTTCAAACCCTGACGCTTTTCGATCGTCTCGATGAACATCGAGGCTTCCAGCAGCGACTCGTGGGTGCCGGTATCGAGCCAGGCATGGCCGCGACCCATGATCGACACCTTGAGCGCGCCTGCGTCGAGGTAAAGGCGGTTGATGTCGGTGATCTCCAGCTCACCGCGCGGCGACGGCTTCAGGTTGCGCGCCATGTCCACCACCTGGTTGTCGTAGAAATACAGGCCGGTGACGGCGTAATGCGACTTCGGCTGCGCCGGTTTTTCTTCCAGGCTGATCGCGCGACCATTGGCATCAAACTCCACCACGCCGTAGCGCTCCGGATCGTGCACCCGGTAGGCAAACACGGTGGCGCCAGCTTCCTCTGCGCTAGCGGCAAGCAGGTCTTCGGTCATCTCGTGGCCGTAGAAAATGTTGTCGCCGAGCACCAGTGCGCTCGGCCCGTTGCCGACAAAGTCCGCGCCGATCACGAACGCCTGCGCCAGCCCGTCCGGGCTCGGCTGCACCGCGTATTGCAGATTGATCCCCCACTGGCTGCCGTCGCCCAGCAGCTGCGTAAAGCGCGGCGTATCCTGCGGCGTCGAAATGATCAGGATGTCGCGTATCCCTGCCAGCATCAGCGTGGTGAGCGGGTGGTAAATCATCGGCTTGTCGTAAATCGGCAGCAGCTGCTTGGATACGGCGAGCGTGGCCGGGTAAAGACGGGTGCCGGAACCGCCGGCCAGAATAATTCCCTTGCGAGTCATTGCGCGCCCCTTTCGGCGTAATTCGTATCGAGCCACTTGCGGTATTCCCCGCTGGCGACGTTTTCCACCCACTGCATGTTGTCCAGATACCAGCGCACCGTCTTGCGGATGCCGGTCTCAAAAGTTTCAGCCGGCTTCCAGCCCAGCTCGCGGTGAATCTTGCTGGCGTCGATGGCGTAGCGGCGATCGTGGCCGGGGCGATCCTTCACATAGGTCAGCAGGCGCGCATACGGCCCGGCGGAATCGGGGCGCATCTCGTCGAGCAGCGCGCACACGATTTTCACGATCTCGATATTCGGCATCTCGTTCCAGCCGCCGATGTTGTAGGTCTCGCCCAGCCTGCCGTCCTGCAACACGGTGCGGATCGCCGAACAATGGTCGGTGACATACAGCCAGTCGCGCACGTTCATGCCGTCGCCGTAAATCGGCAGCGGCTTGCCGCGCGTGGCGTTGAGGATCATCAGCGGGATCAGCTTTTCCGGAAACTGGTACGGCCCGTAATTGTTCGAGCAGTTCGTCGTCAGCACCGGCAGCCCGTAGGTGTGGTGATAAGCGCGCACCAGATGGTCGGACGACGCCTTGCTCGCCGAATACGGGCTGTTGGGGGCGAACGGCGTGGACTCGGTGAACGGCGCATCGCCCGTCTCCAGCGAACCGTACACCTCGTCGGTCGACACATGCAGAAAGCGGAACGCGGCCTTCTCATCGTCAGGCAAATTCGTCCAGTACCCGCGCACCGCTTCCAGCAAATGAAACGTGCCCACCACGTTGGTCTGGATGAAATCCTCCGGCCCGTGGATCGAGCGATCCACATGTGACTCCGCGGCAAAATTGACGATCGCGCGCGGGCGATGCCCGGCCAGCAGTTTGTCCAGCAATGCGCGGTCGCCGATGTCGCCCTGCACGAACACATGGCGCGCATCGCCTTTCAGATTGGCCAGGTTTTCCAGATTGCCCGCGTAAGTGAGCTTGTCCAGATTGAGCACCGCCTCGTCGTTGACGCGCAGCCAGTCGAGAATGAAATTTGCGCCGATGAAGCCGGCGCCGCCAGTGACCAATATCACGATAAAACCCTTTTAAACAATTCAAAAAATCATAAATCAGGCACGTTACACAAAATGCATTGCCGGCTTTCCACTTGATGCCATACGACATTCAGGCACAGCATCATGTTGGTTGCGAACGGTCGCACAGTGTTTCTGGTGCGATCAGAGTCGAGCACACAATCCAAGGTTATATCTCGACAGTCGCAGCGATATCGCCAAACTTTCTTCCGGCAGGCTCATTGGACAGGCGGGTGCGCTCACGCCGCCTCCAGTTCCTTGAATGGCAAGCGGCTCACCATCAGCCGGGTGATGTCGGCGTGCTGGCTGGCATGCTGGACGTCGATGCCAACGATGCCACCGGCCTCGTCGAAGTCGAGCACGACACCGTCCGCGACTTCGTTGCTATCGGTGCTCGGGCGCTCCACCAAGTGGATATAGAGCGAATCGGTTTCGGGGTCGTAAGACAATCTCATGGTGCAAACCTCCTGTCAGGAAACGCATTATGCAGGGTGATGCCGTCTGGCAGCGTCACAACGCGCAGGTATTTGCCCAGTTCTTCCACGTATATCCAGTGGCGAATCCGGCCGTCGGGCTGTGTATCTTTCGATACGGGATTCTCGATAGCTTTCAAACACCATTCGATACGTATATAGGGACGCTTGGCCAGCACATCGTTCTGAAAATAGGGCGTCATCGCAGGTGCTTGCAAGTTCATGGCTTACTCAGGCCCCAGCGAGAAAATCCCGGTATGCCACCACCAACCCTTCGCGCATATCGGTCGTTGCCTTCCACCCCATCGCATTCAGCCGCCCCACATCCATCAGCTTGCGCGGGGTGCCGTCGGGTTTGCTGGCGTCGAATTCAAGCGTGCCCTCAAAGCCCACGACATCCTTCACGGTCTCGGCCAGCTCGCGGATGCTGAGGTCGTGGCCGACGCCGATGTTCATCAGCGGCGGCAAGCCATCGTTGCGATCCTGCCCCAGCAGAAGGACGAACTTTTCATCGGGCAGGTTCATCAGGTAGACGCAGGCATCGGCCATGTCTTCGCTGTAAAGGAATTCGCGCTTGGGGGTGCCGCTGCCCCATACCGTCACGCTCGGCGCATTCGCCAGCTTGGCTTCGTGAAAGCGGCGGATCAGGGCGGGAATGACGTGGGAGTTTTCGGGGTGGTAGTTGTCGCCGGGGCCGTAAAGGTTGGTGGGCATGACGGCGAGGTACTGGGTTTTGTACTGCCGGTTATAGCTCCAGCACATTTCGATGCCGGCAATCTTGGCCAGGGCGTAGGGGCGGTTGGTGGGCTCCAGTTCGCTGGTGAGCAGATGCTCTTCCTTCATCGGCTGCGGCGCGAGTTTGGGGTAGATGCAGCTGGAGCCGAGGAACAGCAGGCGCTTCACATCGTTCTTGTACGCGGCATGGATGATGTTGGTCTGGATGGCGAGGTTGTCGCGGATGAATTCGGCGGGATAGGTGTTGTTGGCATGAATGCCGCCGACTTTGGCTGCGGCGAGGAAGACGTAGTCGGGCTTTTCCTCGGCGAAGAAGGCTTCGACGGCGGCCTGGCTGGTGAGGTCGAGTTCGGCGTGGGTGCGGGTGACGAAGTTGGCAAAGCCCTTTGCGCGCAGGTTGCGCATCAGGGCTGTGCCGACCAGGCCACGGTGGCCGGCGATGTAGATTTTGTCAGTAGGGTTCATGCTGATCAATCTCAAATTCCTGTTGACTCAACAACAGCCTTTGCGAACGCGACAAAATCGCTCATGTGACGCGTGGCGATCGCGTGCGCGATTTGCCAGTCAATCGCTTCGTAGTTGTGAACTGCGATGTTGCGAAAACCCACGGCTTTTTTCATGCGCACTGCAATCTCATGGGGGATCACACCCAACTCAGCCAGCACATCGAATGTTTGCCCCATCGTGTCGGGGGCTGGGTTGTCTGTTTCTGCTATCAGGTGCGCGCCAATGTCCACACAAAGCTGAACCGCACGAGTCAGATTCAGAGTGAGAATATCCTGCGAGTCGACATCGCCTGCCAGGGCGTCGGCTGTCGCCGGACATTTCTGGCGAACCCGTTCAACACAGCGTCGCAGCGATTCGATTTTCTGCTCGATTACGTCCCGATCCATGCCTGCCTCCGTTCAGCCAGGATTCTTCTGCGATAAGGCATGAAGTCGGCTTCATCAAACAGATGCCGCTTGAGAAGCTCCGCATAGTCGGTATCGCTCCCTAGCAGGCGAACGCCATATTTAAGTACTTGCCCCAGTATCGACTCACCCGTCACACGCAAGTCGATCAAATCGACAGGCCGCCCCATTGCCTGCGACAGATCGCTGATCAAAGCCATTTTGGTTTCTGCAGATAACGGAGCATCCATCAGCACGGCCAGGTCAAGATCGCTTTCAGGGGTTGCGCGGCCTTTGGCCAGCGAACCAAACAGAATCGCCAGACGGATGCCGCCATGCAGCGTCAAAATCTGTTGGATATGGTTATTCAGGTCCATCATCACAAAGCGCTATGCGCCGGCTTCTCCCTGGTTGAGGTCACAGCTAGTCATCTCAATCTAACTGTATTTCATTCGAATCTGGTCACTGCCACTCTTTAAACTACAGGATATGCCCCGTTCAATAGGCAAATGCCTTACTCGTGGTAATCCATGGCCTTGTAGCCATGCTTCTTCACCAGTTCGTCGCGTTCGGCCGCCTTGAGGTCTTCGCGCACCATTTCGGCAACCAGTTCGGCAAAGCTGATCTTCGGGGTCCAGCCGAGTTTGTTCTTGGCCTTGCTGGGGTCGCCGAGCAGGGTTTCGACTTCGGTGGGGCGGAAGTAGCGAGCGTCGACGGCGACGATGCATTTGCCGTGGGCGTCGTAGCCTTTTTCGTCGACGCCCTGGCCTTCCCAGCGGATGGTGATGCCAAGTTCTTTGGCGGCGGCGTCGACGAAATCACGGACCGAGAATTGCACGCCGGTGGCGATGACAAAGTCTTCGGCCTGATCCTGTTGCAGCATGAGCCACTGCATTTCGACGTAGTCTTTGGCGTGGCCCCAGTCGCGCTTGGCGTCCATGTTGCCGAGGAAGAGGCAATCCTGCAGGCCGAGCTTGATCCTTGCCAAGGCGCGGGTGATCTTGCGGGTGACGAAGGTTTCGCCGCGGATCGGACTTTCGTGGTTGAACAGGATGCCGTTGCAGGCATACATGCCGTAGGCTTCACGGTAGTTGATGGTGATCCAGTAGGCGTAGAGCTTGGCGCAAGCGTAGGGGCTGCGCGGGTAGAAGGGGGTGGTTTCCTTTTGCGGGATTTCCTGGACCAGGCCAAACAGTTCGCTGGTAGATGCCTGATAGAAGCGGGTTTTCTTTTCGAGGCCGAGGATGCGGATGGCCTCGAGGATGCGCAGGGCGCCGAGGGCGTCGGAGTTGGCGGTGTATTCGGGTTCTTCGAAGCTCACTGCAACGTGGCTTTGCGCGGCGAGGTTGTAGATTTCGTCGGGCTGGACTTGCTGGATGATGCGGATGAGGCTGGAGCTGTCGGTGAGGTCGCCGTGGTGCAGGATGAACTTGCGCTGGGTGACTTCGGGGCCTTCGTACAGGTGGTCGATGCGGTCGGTGTTGAACAGGGAAGTGCGGCGCTTGATACCGTGGACTTCGTAGCCTTTGCCCAGCAGAAACTCGGCGAGGTAGGCGCCGTCCTGGCCGGTTACGCCGGTGATGAGGGCTTTTTTGGTCATATTCAAAGTCTCACTACGATTGCAGAAAACGGGATTGTCCCGTTTTTCGGGGCTGGCTGTCATTTCTTTTGCACGCCAGCCGTCTGACCCTTAATCATCCCGTTGACCGTACTGACCCGCCCAGTTACG
>JAJXUA010000111.1 GCA_021783275.1 Pseudomonadota bacterium | reverse complement strand
GGAACTTCAGCATATCGCACGTTCAGGATCACCACGCGTTCGTGCAACACCTTGTTGTGCTTGAGGTTGTGCAGCAGAGCCGAGGGCACCCCACTCGTGTCCGCGGTCATGAATACGGCGGTTCCTGGTACGCGAATCGGTGGATGCGCCAGCAGACTCTCCACGAAGGGGCCAAGGGGCAATGCCTTTTCGCTCAGGCGCAGCATCACAATTTCCCGACCGCGCTTCCAGGTCACCAGCAGGGTGAAAATCGTCAGCGCCGCGACCAGGGGGAACCAGCCGCCGTCCGGGATCTTGACTACATTTGCGCCGAAGAAGGCGAGATCGATCGTGAGGAAAACCAGCACAGCCGACAAGGTCACGCGCGGCCCAATGTCCCATTGCAAGCGCATGACAAGCCCCACCAATATGGTATCGATGGCGAACGTGCCGGTTACAGCGATACCGTAAGCGGCGGCTAGATTGCTCGAACTCTGGAAACCGAGTACCAGCAGGGCGACGCCGATCGCCAAGGTCCAATTCACGAAGGGGATATAGATCTGGCCCGCCTCGGTAGCGGACGTGTGGCGAATGATCAGACGTGGGGCATAGCCCATCTGGATAACCTGGCGGGTCACCGAGAAAGCGCCCGAGATGACGGCCTGGGAAGCAATCACGGTCGCCGCGGTGGCCAAACCGATCATGGGGTAGAGCGCCCATTCCGGGGCGAGCATATAAAACGGGTTGCGCACAGCTTCCGGATTGGCGAGCAGCAATGCCCCCTGCCCGAAGTAGTTGAGCACCAACGCCGGCAGGACATAGGCGAACCAGACCAATTGGATGGGCCGACGACCAAAATGTCCCATATCGGCATACAAGGCCTCCGCACCGGTAATCGCCAGCACGACCGCGCCGAGGATGAGGAAGCTGGCCGTGCCGTGTGCGGCGAAGAAATGCACGGCATGGATAGGCAGGAGTGCGGCGAGAATCTGGGGATGCTGGAGGATACTGAGCGTTCCGAGCAGGCCCAGCACGCCGAACCAGACCAGCATGACGGGACCGAACAGCTTGCCAATGGAGGCAGTGCCGTGTTGCTGAATGACGAACAGCCCCACCAGAATGCCGAGTGCAAGCGGCACGATGAAGGGGTGCAGGGCCGGGGCCCCAATTTCCAGCCCCTCAACGGCAGAAAGCACGGAGATGGCCGGGGTAATCAAGGTATCGCCGAAAAACAATGACGCTCCGAGGAAACCCAGCGACATCAGGAACCAACGGATCCGCGATCCCAGCGGGGCCTGTCCCTGAAGGAGGGCGAGCAGGGCCAGAATGCCACCTTCCCCCTTGTTGTCGGCCCGCATCATGACGCTGACGTACTTCAGGGAGACCACTAGCATCAGTGACCAGAAAATCAGGGAGAGGATGCCCAGCACGTTGTCCTGGCTGAGTGCCAGGTGATGTCCGCCGAATACCTCCTTCATGGTGTAAAGGGGGCTGGTGCCGATATCGCCGAAAACGACGCCAAGCGCGCCGATGACGAGGGCGCGGGAGGTGTTATTTTCCTGATGAGGCTGGTTCATTATTTTTTCTGGCCACAACGCTTCGTCTGAATTTGCAGGGGATGCAGAAACTGGCGCGGAAATAGTCCTAACCGATTTGGGGTTTCCTACTTTTCCACGAAAGCACGTTCAATTACGTAGGCACCAGGTTCACCACTGCACGGCGATATTTTTAAACCACACTGATCGAGCATAAGCATGGTGTCTTTCAGCATTTGGGGGCTACCGCAAACCATGGCCCGATCCTTCTCGGGATCTAATGGCGGCAAGCCAATATCAGTGAATAATTTTCCGTTACCGATCAGATCGGTCAGGCGGCCCTGATTACGGAAGGGCTCACGCGTGACGGTGGGGTAATAAATCAATTTCTCGCGTACCTGATCACCAAAAAATTCGTTTTGTGGAAGTTCTTTGGTGATGAAATCGGAATAAGCCAGTTCGCTAACCTGGCGAACGCCATGGACCAGTACAACCTTTTCAAAAAGTTCGTAAACTTCCGGGTCCTGAATCAGGCTTATGAATGGTGCCATTCCTGTCCCGCTGGAAAGCAGGTAGAGGTTACGCCCAGGCAACAAATCCCGCACAACAAGTGTGCCAGTGGGTTTGCGGGAAATCAGCACCTCGTCACCCACCTTCAAGTGTTGCAAGCGCGAGGTCAGCGGGCCGTCTTGCACTTTGATGCTGAAAAACTCCAGGTGTTCTTCATAATTGGGACTGGCAATGCTGTATGCGCGCATCAGCGGTTTCCCATCAACCAGCAAGCCGATCATGACAAACTGGCCATTCTCAAAACGTAAGCCGGGGTCGCGTGTGGTTGTGAAACTGAACAACGTGTCATTCCAGTGATGCACGCTCAAGACGCGTGTGGTTGTGGTGTTGCTTGAGGGTTTTTCAGGAGACATGACAGACTCGGTGGTTTTTTGTGTTCAGGGGAGTGCCGCAGTGAGGGCGGGAACGGCTTCAAACAGGTCTGCTACCAGACCATAATCCGCCATCTGGAAAATAGTGGCGTCGGGATCGTGATTGATGGCAACGACGATCTTGCTGTCTTGCATGCCTGCTGTGTGTTGCACGGCGCCGGATATGCCAACCGCGATATAAAGCTCGGGTGCAACCACCGTGCCCGTTTGTCCTATCTGGATATCGTTGGGTGCAAATCCGGCATCCACTGCGGAACGGGTGGCCCCCAGTGCGCTATGGAGTTTGTCCGCCAGTGGTGCCAGCACAGATTCAAAGTTTTCTGCACTGCCCAACGAACGTCCGCCTGAAACCACAACGCTCGCTGAACCCAGCTCAGGTCGATCAGACTGGTTACGAATTTCACTCAGCCAGCGAGTTTTACCTGAGGCAGGTGGTGGTGCGAGGTTGACGATTTCAGCGTTATTGCCTGTGTTGGCCATTTCAAACCGGCTGGCGCGCAGCGTGACCACCTGAATCGGGTCATTGCTGCGCACGGTCGCAAAGACATTGCCGACGTAGATTGGCCGCACATAGGTTGCAGGCGCCTGTATTTCAACAACATTGCCAACCATTTCCACATCCAGGAGCGCCGCAACACGCGGTAATACATTCCGGCCAAAGGCGCTATGCGCGGCCAGAATCACTGAATATTCGCGGCCCATGCCTGCAATAATGTTGGTGACGTCTTCGGCGAGCGGGTGTTGCAGATGCGGAGCCTCGACACACATCACGCCGGCAACGCCGGTGATGGCCGCAGCGCCCTGGGCTGCGGCAGCGAGGTCGTTGCCGACCAGCAACACATGCACAGTCTGTTTCCAGCATTGCGCCGCGCTGGCCAGTTGGGCGACAGAAGGCTTCAGCTTCTGATTTTCATGTTCGGCCAGAATCAATACACTCATGGCAACACCCTCGCTTCAGAACGTAATTTTTCAACCAGCTCCTGCACGTTGTTGACCATGGCGCATGCTTTGCGAGCAGGGGGGTCTGCAACTTTGACCAAGGCCAGTCTCGGTGATACATCAATCCCGAATTCTGCTGCGCTGATGGTCTGGATCGGTTTTTTCTTGGCCATCATCAGATTGGGGAGTTTCACATAACGCGGTTCATTGAGCCGCAGGTCGGCAGTCAATACAGCAGGCAATGCCACCGCAATCTTTTCGGTGCCACCTTCTATTTCGCGGGTGACGACAGCTTCGCCATTTTCAATGTCCAGTGCGGAAATAAATGCGCCTTGCCCATAGCCCAGTAGCGCAGCCAACATCTGGCCTGTCTGGCAAGTATCGTCATCGATGGACTGCTTGCCGAGAAGTACCAGGCTCGGTTGTTCACGTTCAACCAATATCTTGAGCAATTTGGCTACCCCCAAAGGCTGCACTGCTTCACTACTCTCCAGCAGAATGGCCCGGTCCGCACCCATGGCCAGAGCATGTCGCAATACATCCTGCGCCGCTGCGGTACCTACTGTGACTGCAACAATCTCGGTTGCCACACCGCTTTCTTTTAGCCGCATGGCTGCTTCCATGGCATTTTCATCAAAAGGATTGATGCTCATGCGGGCACCGGTCAAATCCACATTGGAGCCATCAGGTTTGATATGGACCTTGATGTTGTGATCAACTACTCTTTTTACGGCCACCAATAGCTTCATCTATCCCCCACCCGGCACAAATCGAAGGCATATTATAATGTCGTGAATTGTTAATGTAACGGTGCGCCTGATATGTCGCGGGATGTCATGTCGTATGACGTGTTGATTGTCGGTGCGGGTCCAGCAGGGCTTGCGGCGGCGTTGCGCCTGAAACAGTGTGCCCAGAAAGCCGGGCAGGAGATCAGTGTCTGCGTGTTGGAGAAGGGCGCACAGCTTGGGGCGCACATTCTTTCCGGTGCGGTTATTGATCCCGTTTCATTGAATGAGTTGATACCTGACTGGGGTGTGCTGGAAGCACCGCTGACTACGCTTGTAAGCAAAGACGAATTTGTTGTGCTGGGTGAACAGGGTAGCTGGCGTATCCCGGTCGCTTTATTGCCGCCATTGATGGCCAATCATGGGGCGTACATCATCAGCCTGGGCGAGTTTTGCCAATGGCTGGGGAGTCAGGCAGAAGCAGCAGGAGTGGAAATTTATGCGGGTTACGCCGCGCAGGAAATCCTGTATGGCGAGCAGGGCGAGGTTGCAGGAATCATAACCGGCGACATGGGGCGTACCGCAAACGGCGAGGAAGGCCCGCAATTTGCGCCGGGCATTGAAATTCACGCCCGTTATACGTTCATCGCTGAAGGCGTTCGCGGCTCGCTTACCCGCGACCTGGAGCAGCGGTTTCAACTTCGTAAAAATTCGTCGCCACAAAAGTACGGCCTGGGAATCAAAGAGGTCTGGCGGGTTGCGGCGGATAAGCATCGCCCCGGGCTGGTGCAACACAGTCTGGGTTGGCCGCTTGCCTCGGATACCGGGGGCGGCTCGTTTATTTACCATTATGGTGATGGCCTGGTCTCGATCGGCTTTGTGGTTCACCTCGATTACGCCAACCCGCACCTGTCACCCTTCGACGAGTTTCAGCGATTCAAAATGCATCCGGCCATTCGTCCGCTGCTTGAAGGCGGCAAGCGTTTGTCGTATGGCGCACGCGCCATCACCGAAGGGGGTTTGCAATCCTGGCCTGAACTGGTGTTTCCTGGCGGTGCGCTGATCGGATGTAGTGCCGGGATGGTCAATGTGCCGCGCATCAAGGGCATTCACAATGCGATGAAATCCGGGATGCTTGCAGCGGAAGCTGTGATGTCTGCCCTGGCAGCAAATCGCAGCCATGATTGTCTCGGTGAATACCCGACTGCACTGCGTAACTCAAGGGTCTGGCGTGACTTGCATGCCGTGCGCAACGTCAAGCCTATGCTATCCCGTTTCGGAACTACCCTCGGTACGCTGTTTGGCGGGGTTGAAATGTGGCTGGCCGCTGCCGGGGTGCGATTGCCCTGGACACTGCGCCATCAGCAGGCTGATCATGAATGCACTCGTCCTGCATCGGAAATGCCGACAATCGACTACCCCAATTCGGATGGAAAAATCAGCTTCGACAGGCTTAGCTCGGTCGCGCTCAGCAATATCACACATGATCGCGATCAGCCCTGCCACTTGAACCTGCTCGATAAGACAGAATCCGTTTCCATCAGCATAGAAAAATTCGACGCGCCGGAACAACGTTACTGCCCTGCTGGAGTTTACGAAATCGTGGTCACGGATGAAAAGCGGCATCTGCAAATCAACGCACAAAATTGCATTCACTGCAAAACCTGCGACATCAAGGATGCACTGCAGAACATTGTGTGGAAACCACCTGAAGGTGGCAGCGGGCCAGCGTATTCCGCGATGTAGTGGGGGTTTGAACCGAAAGGACTATCGAATTTCCCCTCCTGACCGTCTAAAACTGGCCGAGAGTGTGAATTCAGCCGATTTCCACATTGCGGTCATTCGCAAACAATTCCGCGTTCCGGCGAACGTCTGCTGAGGCCGAACCGGAATTGTCGACAGTCGCAACCTCGT
>JAJXUA010000110.1 GCA_021783275.1 Pseudomonadota bacterium | reverse complement strand
CTGCAGGCCGGGGAAGATCGCCGAGTTGATCGCCTTCTCGTGCTCGGCGCGCATCAAAATGATGCCGCCGCGCGGGCCGCGCAGGGTCTTGTGGGTGGTTGAGGTCACCACGTCGGCGTGCGGCACCGGGTTCGGATATACGCCGGCTGCGATCAGCCCGGCGTAGTGCGCCATGTCCACCATGAAGATTGCGCCGATTTCCTTGGCGACTTTGGCGAAGCGCGCGAAGTCGATGCGCAGCGCGTAGGCCGAGGCACCGGCGATGATCAGCTTGGGCTTGTGCTCACGCGCCAGCGCTTCCATTTTGTCGTAGTCGATTTCCTGCTTTTCGTTGAGGCCGTAGGCGACGACGTTGAACCACTTGCCGCTCATGTTCAACGCCATGCCGTGGGTCAGGTGGCCGCCTTCAGCGAGGCTCATGCCCATGATGGTGTCGCCGGGCTTCAGGAAAGCCATGAACACCGCCTGGTTGGCCTGCGAGCCGGAATTGGGTTGCACGTTGGCGGCTTCAGCACCGAACAGCGCCTTCACGCGGTCGATTGCGAGCTGTTCCACGATGTCCACGTATTCGCAGCCGCCGTAGTAGCGCTTGCCGGGATAGCCCTCGGCGTATTTGTTGGTGAGCTGCGAGCCCTGCGCCTGCATCACCGCCGGGCTGGTGTAGTTTTCCGACGCGATCAGTTCGATGTGATCCTGCTGGCGCTGGTCTTCTTTCTGGATCGCTGCCCACAGGTCGGGGTCGGTCTGGGCGAGGGTGGTTTGACGGCTGAACATAGAGGGGAGAGCTGGACAGGGAAAGCGCGATTTTAACACGCAGCGGTTTGTGCTTGCGGCTCGTATAATCGGGCAAAACCGGAGCCAGACACATGCAAAGACGTGATTTTCTGACGGGCGCTGCGGTCGCCGCGCTGCTGCCTGTCAACGCCGCACAAGCCACCCCGGGTTCAGCATTGCCCACCCTGCGCTGGCGGCTGGCATCGAGTTTTCCCAAAAGTCTCGACACCATTTATGGTGCCGCCGAGATACTCAGCAAGCGCGTTGCCGCGCTGACCGGCGGCAAGTTCCAGATACGGGTGTTTGCCGGGGGCGAACTGGTGCCGCCGCTGCAAGTACTCGACGCGATTGGAAATGGCACGGCGGAATGCGGCCATTCGGCAGGCTATTACTACGTCGGCAAGAATATGGCGCTGGCGTTCGATACCGCCGTGCCGTTTGGCCTGACCGCACGCCAGCAAAATGCCTGGATGTACGCGGGAGGTGGCATCGAAGCGCTGCGTAAGCTCTATGCCCAATACGGCGTGCTGCAATTTCCCGGAGGCAATACCGGCACCCAGATGGGCGGCTGGTTTCGCAAGGAGATCAAGTCGCTGGCCGATTTGAAGGGCCTGAAAATGCGCATCCCCGGAATCGGCGGCAAGATCATGGCGCGGCTGGGCGCCGTGCCGCAAACCCTGCCCGGCGGGGACATTTACCCGGCGCTGGAACGCGGCGCGCTTGATGCGGCCGAATGGGTCGGGCCGTACGACGACGAGAAGCTCGGCTTCCACAAAATTGCCCGGCACTATTACTACCCGGGATGGTGGGAAGGCGGTCCGCAACTGAGTTTTTATGTCAACCAGGCCGCATGGCAGTCCCTGCCCGAGCCATACCGGCAGGCGTTTGAAGTGGCGACCGCCGAGGCCAACCAGTTGATGCTGGCGCAGTACGACGCCAAAAATCCTCCGGCTTTGCTGCGCTTAGTGGGGCAGGGCGTCAAGCTGCACCCGTATCCCAAGGACGTGATGCTGGCAGCACGCCGGGCCACATTTGCGCTCTATGAAGAAGAGGCGAAAATCAATCCCGACTTTGCGGCGATTTACCGCCCGTGGAAGCGGTTTCGCGATACCGAGTTTCAGTGGTTCAAGGTCAACGAAGCCGTGTATGCCAATTTCAACTACTACGTGAAATAACCATGAACGCCCTCGACCGGCTCATCACCACCTTTGACCTTGGCCTGCGTACCGTCTTCGCCAGCCCGCATGCCGCACGCCCGTATCCCGGCAGCGGCGTTGAGACAGCACTGAGCGACACCGAACGGAGCCATGCGGCGGCGCTCATGCGCGTCAACCATGTCGGTGAAGTCTGCGCGCAGGCCCTCTACGCCGGCCAGGCGCTCACCACGCGTAATGAAACCGTGCGTACCGAACTCGAAAACGCCGCACGCGAAGAAACCGACCATCTCGCCTGGTGTGAACAGCGCATCGTTGAACTCGGCAGCCGCAAGAGCCTGCTCAATCCCTTGTGGTTTGGCGGCGCATTTGGCATGGGCGTGGCGGCGGGCTTGCTGGGAGACAAATGGAACCTGGGCTTTCTGGCCGAAACCGAACGCCAGGTCGAAGCTCATCTCGGCAGCCACTTGCAGCAGTTGCCCGAAGCAGACCTGAAGAGCCGCGCCATAGTCGAGCAGATGAAAACGGACGAATCCCGGCACGCACAAACAGCCGTTAGCCACGGGGGAGCCCCGCTGCCATCGCCAGTGAAATGGGTGATGCAGGGTGCTGCGGAGGTGATGCGTCAGGTGGCGCGGCGCGTGTAAGCCTAAGACCTGGCTGCGCAGACTGGATCGCCAGTGATTTGAGCTCGATGGGGCTGTCCTGCGGCGCTAGCTTGGATCAAACGCACCGTCAGAGAGTATTTCCAGCAGATACGGTGCGTAGGTGAGTGCAGCGCCCTGGAGGATGGTCAATTCGCCGAACGCTGCCTTGACGCGGGCCAGACTGTCCGGGTTCTCCGGAGCATGCTGCAAGCCTTCGAGTGCTGCGGTCAGAGGTGCCAGCTCGGGGATGTCGAGATAGGTCCGCAACATCTGAACCGAGGCTTCGATCCGGTTGGCATGCGTCGTGGCAAGGGGCTTATCCATGAAACTCATCTCGATTGGGGAGCGCCAATTATGGCAGCCCCGGGTGAAACTGGTTTAGCCGTCAGCGCGGTTTTGTCCGGACGGGAAGCATGAACGCCACACCAGAATAGTCCGCTCAGCCCGGACTCGCGGGGTGTGCCGTATCGCTTGCCGTCGTTTCCTGCACCAGTACCCAGGGCGCAACCACGACGCCCCAGAACATCTGGCTGACACCATGCCAGCGATGTGCGTCTTCCATTTCGGGGCGTGCAAGGGTGCCGTCGGCGAGCCAGCTTTCAATCTGTCCAGCACGGTTCTCGGCCATGGCCAGTGCGGCTTCGACCAGATCGTTCCCGGGCCGCACCTGCACGACGACGCCGCGCGCGAAAGGGCGCTCGAGTTCAGCCCAGGTCAGGCGTGCTGTTTCGAGGTTGAGTTTGGCGCGCAGTATGTCGCTGGGCGTCGCGGCAGGTTCAGGAAGCGATTCAGGATGCACGTTGCAAGTCACAAACAGGTTCAGCGTGCTTTGCTGCCACCACGCCGCTGGCTGAGGGGATGTTTGGGAACCTGGGGCATACGGCTTCCCCCGGGCTTCTGTCCGCTGGAAGCCAGGGCCCCTTTGTGTGAGGGCTGGCCGTCGCTGCTGAGCGCGGGTTTGCCGGCGCGAGGCTTGTGGGCAGCAGCTTGGGCAGGTGCAGGACGTCCGGCTGGCGGATTTGCCGATGCACGCTTTGCCGGCCGTGCCGGTGCCCGCGTGCCTTCCGGTTGTCTACCCGTGCCCGCGGGTTGGTAGAGCGGAATCAGATGTTTCTTGCCGTTGCCGATCAGGTCTTCACGGCCCATGGTTTTCAAGGCTTCGCGCAGCATCGGCCAGTTGTCGGCATCGTGGTAGCGCAGGAAAGCCTTGTGCAGACGGCGGCGACGGCCTTCTCGCACGACTTCCATTTTTTCGGCCTTGCCGCCCAGCACTTTTTTGAGCGGGTTGCGCTCGGTGTGATACATCGTCGTCGCCAGCGCCATCGGCGTCGGCAAAAACGTCTGCACCTGATCCAGCCGGAACTCGTGCCGCTTCAGCCACAGCGCAAGGTTCAGCATGTCTTCGTCGGTCGTGCCGGGGTGCGCAGCGATGAAGTAGGGAATCAGATACTGCTTCTTGCCGACGGCTTTGGACGCGGACTCGAACATCTCTTTGAAACGGTCATACGCGCCCATGCCGGGCTTCATCATCTTGGAGAGCGGCCCGGTTTCGGTATGCTCGGGCGCGATCTTGAGATAGCCGCCGACGTGGTGTTGCACCAGTTCCTTCACATACTCGGGCGAGCGCACCGCCAGGTCGTAGCGCAGGCCTGAGCTGACGAGGATTTTTTTGATCCCCGGCAGCGCGCGGGCGCGGCGGTACATGTTGATGAGCGGCGTGTGGTCGGTGTTGAGGTTGTCGCAGATGTCCGGATACACGCAACTGAGACGGCGGCAGGCTTTTTCAATTTTTTCCGACTTGCACGCCATGCGGTACATGTTCGCGGTCGGCCCGCCGAGGTCGGAAATCACGCCGGTGAAACCCGGCGTGCGATCACGGATCGCTTCGACTTCCTTGATGACAGAATCTTCCGAACGGCTCTGGATGATGCGGCCTTCGTGTTCGGTGATCGAGCAGAAGGTGCAGCCGCCGAAGCAGCCACGCATGATGTTGACCGAGAAGCGGATCATCTCCCACGCCGGAATCTTCGCGTCGCCGTAGCTCGGGTGCGGCGCGCGCGCGTAGGGCAGGTCGTAGACCGCGTCCATCTCCGGGGTCGTCAACGGAATCGGCGGCGGGTTCAGCCACACGTCGCGTTCGCCATAAGACTGGCGCATCGCGCGCGCGTTGCCGGGGTTGGATTCGAGGTGAAACACGCGCGAGGCGTGGGCATACAGCACCGGGTTGTTCTTAACCTGATCGTAGTCGGGCAGGCGAATGACGGTGTGGGCGCGTTGATCCAGGATGGCGGCGAGGCGCGCGGCTTTGGGAATGATGCGGATGGGGTGAACGTTCGCGGCGATACTTTCCCCCTCTCCCCCGCTGGGGGGGAGGGGCGCGTTCGGCGCCATCGCATACGGATCGACGTGCGCTTCAATCGCGCCGGGGGTATCGAGCTCGGTCGATTGCACTTCGATCCAGTGGGCGGGCGCCACAGTGTTATCTGAATCCGGTGGCGCAGGCGGCATCCAGGCGCGTGGAACCATGAAGGCCGTACCGCGCAGGTCGCGAATTTCGTTGATTTTTTCGCCTTGCGACAGGCGATGGGTGACATCGAGCAGCGCGCGCTCGGCGTTGCCAAAAATCAGCAGATCGGCCTTGGAGTCGGTCAGCACCGAGCGGCGCACGGTGTCCGACCAATAGTCGTAATGCGCGATCCGGCGCAAGCTGGCTTCGATCGAACCAATAATCACCGGTGTACCGGGAAAAGCTTCGCGGCAGCGCTGGGCGTAGACCGTGACCGCGCGATCGGGGCGCTTGTTCGGCGCGGCGTGTGGGGTATAGGCGTCGTCCGAGCGGATTTTGCGATCCGAGGTGTAGCGGTTGACCATCGAATCCATATTGCCCGCCGTCACGCCGAAATACAGCGCGGGCTTGCCGAGCGCACGGAAGGGGTCCACCGACAGCCAGTCCGGCTGGGCGATGATGCCGACGCGATAGCCCTGGGCTTCGAGCATGCGCCCGATCAAGGCCATGCCGAAGCTCGGATGGTCGATATAGGCGTCGCCGGTGACGAGGATGATGTCGCATTCGTCCCAGCCGAGCGCGGCCATTTCCTCGCGCGACATCGGGAGAAAGGGCGCGGTGCCGAAACGGGCGGCCCAGTGCTTGCGGTGGGAGAAGAGCGGGGAAGTCATGCGCGAATTCTACTCGGGTAAAAAGACACAGGCGGGGTGGCGTATGCCGACCCCGCCTGCTGGCGATGGTTGCGCGTGGATCAGCCGATGCCGAGCAACTCGACTTCGAATACCAGCGTGGCATTCGGCGGGATCACTCCGCCCGCCCCGCGCGCGCCGTAGCCAAGTTCGGGCGGAATCGTCAGCTTGCGTTTGCCGCCGATCTGCATTCCGGCCACGCCCTGATCCCAGCCGGGTATGACCTGGCCCATGCCGAGCTTGAAGTCGAACGGGTCGTTGCGATCCACGCTG
>JAJXUA010000109.1 GCA_021783275.1 Pseudomonadota bacterium | reverse complement strand
GCCGGGGTGACATGGTGGCGGTGCACTCGCTGCGACGCGGGGCGGCGGAAGTGCTGGAGGTCGCCGTCCACGGTGATGCCAAAACCTCGCGCGTGGTGGGGCGCCGCATCGAGGAAGTTGACCTGCCCGAAGGCGCGGCCATTGCCGCCATCATCCGTAACCTCGACGTGATCATCGCCCATCACGACACGCTGATCGAGGCCGAAGACCATCTCATCCTGTTCGTCCTCAACAAGCGCATTATTCCCAAGGTGGAAAAACTGCTTCAGGTCGGTTTCGGGTTCTTCTGATGTCGCGCATCGCCCCCGTACTCAATGTCCTGTCCAGGGTGGTGATGCTGTTTTCGGTCGCCATGCTGGTGCCGCTGGTGCTGTCGTGGGTGACCCATGACGGGGCGCAGCACGCCTACGACGTCGCCATCCTGGTGACGTTTTTTTCCGGGATGACGATCTGGCTGCTGACGCTGCGCGCCAAGCGTGAACTGCAAACCCGTGACGGATTCCTGCTGGTGTTTCTGGCCTGGGCGGGGCTGCCCGCGTTTGCGACCCTGCCGCTGCTGCTCTATATGCCCGACCTGTCGTTCACCGATGCCTACTTCGAAACCGTGTCGGGGATCACCACCACGGGTTCGACCGTGCTGTCCGGGCTGGATGCACTGCCGATGTCGATCAATCTGTGGCGTGGCCTGCTGGTGTGGCTGGGCGGCATGGGCCTGATCGTGCTGGCGGTGGCGATCCTGCCGCTGCTGGGCGTGGGCGGTATGCAGATCTACAAGGCAGAAACGCCCGGGCCGATGAAAGACACCAAGCTCACCCCGCGCATCACCGAAACCGCCAAAGGCCTGTATCTCATTTATCTGATGATTTCGCTGGCCTGTGCGCTGACGTTCTGGCTGGCCGGGATGACGCCGTTCGACGCGGTGATGCACACTTTTTCCACCATGGGACTGGGGGGCTTTTCCTCGCACGACGCCAGCTTTGCCTATTGGGATTCGCCCCTGATCGAGGCCGTCACCGTGCTCTTCATGCTGGTCGCCGGGATCAATTTTTCTACCCACTTCATGGCCTGGCGGCAGCGTTCGCCGGGGGCCTATCGCATGGACCCCGAAGTGCGCTGGTTCCTGTCAGCCACGCTGGGCAGCGCACTGATCATCGCCGTGTACCTGAAGGTCATGGCGGTCTACCCGGATACGCTCGACGCGCTTCGCTATGCCGTGTTCAACACGGTATCGATTGCCACCACCACCGGTTTTGCCAGCACCGACTTCAACCTGTGGCCGATTTTCGCGCCGTTGTGGATGCTGTTCCTGTCGTGCTTTGCCTCGTGTTCGGGCAGCACCGGTGGCGGCATGAAAATGGTGCGCGCGCAGCTGCTGTTCCGTCAGGGGCGGCGCGAGCTGACCCGGCTGATCCATCCGGCGGCGCGCCTGCCGGTCAAGCTTGCCGGCCAGGTGGTGCCCAACAACGTGATCTATGCGGTGCTGGCCTTTGCCTTTCTGTATGTTTTTCTCATCATCGTCATGACGCTGCTGATGACCGCGAGCGGGCTGGATTTCATCACCGCCTTCTCGGCGGTGGTCGCCAGCATCAACAACATGGGCCCCGGCCTCAACCTGGTCGGCCCGGCAACCACATACGCCGTGCTCAATGATTTCCAGACCTGGATCTGCACCACGGCCATGCTGCTCGGGCGGCTGGAGCTGCTGACCGTGCTGGTCGTCTTTACCCGGTCGTTCTGGCGTGCCTGATCCGCTCGACAACTTTCTCGCGATGCTGGCCGCTGGCCGTGACTCGGCCCTGCTGCGTTTTTCGCTGGGCAATGAATACATGAAGCGGGACCAGCCCGCAGCCGCGGTCGAACATCTGCGTCAGGCCGTGGCGCTCGACCCGAAATACTCGGCTGCGTGGAAACTGCTCGGCAAGGCGCTGACCGACAGCGCCGCCTGGACCGAGGCGCTGGCGGCCTATCAGCAGGGCATCGCCGTGGCCGAAGCGCGCGGCGACAAACAGGCGGCAAAAGAGATGGGGGTGTT
The DNA here is from genome assembly GCA_021783275.1 of Pseudomonadota bacterium. Classification (GTDB taxonomy): domain Bacteria; phylum Pseudomonadota; class Gammaproteobacteria; order Burkholderiales; family Thiobacillaceae; genus Thiobacillus. The sequence goes on along the minus strand of JAJXUA010000109.1, from coordinate 4,079 downwards.
TGCCCGACGCATCGAGAAGCAGTTGGGGCTGGGTTAAAATGCCCGGATTGAATTTTCAGGAGCAGGGCAATGGCACGGATGGTCAATTGTGTAAAACTGGGTCGTGAGGCCGAAGCGCTGGCTTTTCAGCCTGTCCCCGGCGATCTGGGCAAACGGATTTTCGACAATGTGTCGAAAGAAGCCTGGGCAGGCTGGCAGCGCCAGCAAACCATGCTGATCAACGAAAACCGCCTCAATCTTGCCGACCCCGGCGCGCGCACGTATCTGATGGAACAGATGGAGCGGCATTTCTTTGGCGATGGCAAGTCGGACTCGGCGATGGGCTACGTTCCGCCCAGCAAATAATGCGTGACCGGATAGACCCGGGAGTCAGCCGCAGTATCGGAAGCGACTCTGATGTAAAACACAGCGCAAACAAAACGGGCACCTCAAGGTGCCCGTTTTGTTTGCCGGGGCGCTTGGCGCCTACATGACTTCTTTTTCGATTTCTTCCAGCGAGGTGTGGCGCACGTCCTTGCCTTTGACCATGTAGACGACGTATTCCGACATGTTCTTGGCATGGTCGCCCATGCGCTCGATGGCCTTGGTGACAAACAGGATGTCGATGAACACCGAAATCGTGCGCGGGTCTTCCATCATGTAGGTAATGAGATGCCGCAGGTTGAGACGGAATTCCTCGTCCACGGTCTGGTCCTGGCGGGCGATTTCCACGGCCTTGGTGGCATCCAGCCGGGCAAAGCCGTCGAGCGCCTTGCGCAGCATGTCCAGCACCAGCCCGCCCATGTATTTCACTTCATTGAAGCGCGGCAGCGTGATCCGGCCGGCCTGGTGGATCAGTTTGGACATGCGTGCGATCTTGGCCGCTTCGTCACCGATGCGTTCCAGATCGGTAATCGTCTTGACCACCATCATCACCATGCGCAGGTCGGACGCGGTAGGCTGGCGGCGCGCGATGATATGGGTGCACTCCTCGTCGATGGCCACTTCCAGCGCATTCACGTTGTGGTCGTTGGCATCCACCCGGTCGGCCAGATCAGCGTCAGCGGAGACCAGTGCCTCGATCGCGTTGGTGATCTGCTCTTCGACCAGCCCGCCCATTTTCAGGACATTCGCCCGCACCGATTCAAGCTCGGCGTCGAATTGCTTGTAGGTGTGTTCAGATAACATCATGGTGACTTCTCTCCAGTTTCCCATGGATTATAGGCCGGGCATTGTGACGAAACCATGAACGGCGCTTTTCAGCGCGTGCTGAAGGGAATCGCGTAGCGCTGGCCATCAATATCGAGCACCACCTGCCAGCTGCGCTGGCCGCTGACACACACCGGCAGCGTGACGCTGGCGGCAAACTGCCCGTCGCCGGTCGCATTCAAGGTATAGCGGGTAAACCCCATGTCCATGCCCATCATCCGGAACTCGGCGCTGACCCGGCGGCTGCCGGGCGCGCGCACCTCCACGCCAAACGGCTGCATCGTCACCGGTGGCGCGGCAAAACGCAGCCGGGCCGGCAACCCGCGATGGCTGAACATACAGCCCTGCAGCGGTTGCGTGCAGGCCACCGCCACCGCGACGGCGGGGCGTTTGAACCAGTAGCCTGCTGCCGCAATCGCCAGCAAAACGCCCGCCAGCACGAGTGGCGCGCCGACTTTCAGAGCGAGCCCCGCCTTCATGTCCACGCCCCACGCAGCAGGGCAACGCCATGCGCGCCGTGACGGCACGCCTGCGCCACGTCGTCCCGCGCCAGTCCGCCCAGCCCGTATATCGGCATCGGGCACGCCGCCGCCAGTGCGGCAAACGTATCCCAGCCCAGCGTGACGGCACCGGGGTGCGACTGCGTGGGCAACACGGGTGAGAGCAGGGCAAAATCGGCGCCCAGGTGCGCTGCGTGTGCCAGTTCATCGGCGTTGTGGCACGACACCCCGAGCAAAAACCCTTCCGGCCCCTGCGGGCGGTCGGGATGCCGAGCTGCAGCAGCGGCGTCGAGATGGATCCCGTCAGCCCCCGCCGCCCAGGCCAGATCGGGGGGGCCGTTCACCAGCACCCGGGCTCCCTGCGCATGGGCGCGCCGTACCGTTTCGCGCGCCAGCGTCAGGCGTGTGGCCTCGGGCAACGACTTGTCGCGCACCTGAATCAGCTTCAGCCCGCCTGCCAGTGCCCGCTCCAGTTGCGCCAGAAAAGACTCGAGCCCCAGCGACTCGGCATGGGTGATCCCCAGCACCGGCGGCAGGGTCAATGCTTTCAGGACCGGAAAATTGGCAGGTAGCAGCGGTGACACCGTCACCTGATCGGGAGGCTGCCAGCACAGTGTCTGGCCTTCATGCGGATGGGGTTCGCCCTGCCAGTGAAACACGCGAAAAAAATTCAGCCGCACCGTCGCGTGCTCGTAAGCAAATACCCGGGTGATCCAGCGGCACGGCGTGTGCACGACGATGCCGAGTTCTTCGTGCAGCTCGCGTACCAGCGCCGCGTCCAGCGATTCGCCCGGCTCGACCTTGCCGCCGGGAAACTCCCAGTAACCCGCATAGGGCTTGCCAGCCGGCCGACTGGCCAGCATCACCGACCCGTCGGGGCGGGTGAGTACGGCAGCGACAACTTCCACAACAGCAGTCATGCACAGGGTCTGGGCGGGATAAAAGCGCATTGTGCCAGACCCGCTGCACGCGCCGACCATGTAAAACGGGGGCTTGCGCCCCCGTGCCTGAACAGTGCCGAATCAAGCGGATCAGTAGCCGAGATGCGTCGCAGCCAGGATTTCACCCTGCGACAGCTTCGCCAGCGGCGAGGAAGTCAGTGCAGCGCGCTTCTGGAAATAAGCATCGTAGTGGAATACGAAATCCTTGTCGGCGAGCGGCAAGTGACACGCGCGGCAGCTGGAAGCATCTGCCGGGCCTTTGGCACCCGAACCTTCGTAGGCGGCATACACCCAGTCGCCGTTTTTCAGTGCAGCTGGCGCGCTGTCGCCCCAGCCTGCGCCCTTGGCCATGAGGAAGACCTTGGACAGCTTGTCTTTCGACATCTTGCCGTCGGCATTCAGCATCGGCGTGCCGTCGGCGTTCAGCTTCACCGAATAGATTTCCATCACGAACTCGGTACCGTTGGGGAACGCGCCGCCCGCTTTGGCGGCAGTGCCAGCGGTGTTGATGTAGATGTCACGGATTTGTTTGACCGGTACTTTCTGAATTCCGGCCATGAAGACGGGCCAGCTGGTGTAATTGACCGGCAGCGCGATTTCGCCGTCCTTCAGCGCGGGGGCGGCTTCGGCCACCGGTTTGGATTCCATGGATGAACAGGCCGATAGCGACAGACCCAGCGCAACAGCCAACAGCGTTTTTTTCATGTTGAGCTCCCAAAATGAAAGTGGATAAATAAAGAGAATTGCTTAGGACGTCCTGAACAGGCTTGTCGAATCACACAGCTGAGTTCCAGGCTTCCCTAATCAGCATTACTCAGCCCGGGCAGCGATGGATGCAGGTCGGCGAGTTTTATTTATGCCGTCTTGCCGGATAAGGCGGCGGTGGGGCGTCAGTGCGTGCCTGCCCAGTCGCGGGCGAATTGCCAGGCCACGCGCCCGTTGCGTGCGCCGCGTCCCAGCGCCCATTGCAATGCCGCCCGGTCAAATTCGGCATCGGGTGCGCTGCCGAGGCGGGTTGCCCAGTGGCGGGCGATGGACAGATAGCTGGTTTGATCCATGGCGTGAAAAGACACCCACAGGCCGAAACGATCGGACAGCGAGATTTTTTCCTCGGTGGCCTCGCCCGGATGCACCTCGTCGCCGAGATGCCTTGTCTCCAGGTTCTCTGCCATGAACTCCGGCATCAGGTGGCGGCGGTTGCTGGTGGCGTAGATCAGCACATTGTCCGCCGGGCCAGCGAGCGAGCCGTCGAGCGCGGCCTTGAGGCTGGCGTAGCCGGGCTCGTGTTCGGCAAACGTGAGGTCGTCGATGAAGACGATGAAGCGATAGCCGGCGGCGTCGGCCAGGAGGTCGAAGAGATCGGGCAGCGCCGGCAGCCCGGCCTTGTCCACCTCTATCAGACGCAAGCCTTTGGCCGCGTATTTGGCGTGCACCGCCTTCACCAGCGACG
>JAJXUA010000108.1 GCA_021783275.1 Pseudomonadota bacterium | reverse complement strand
GCCGCTGTCTCGAACTGGGTATCGACATCACGACCCAGCCGATTCCGGTCGTCCCGGCTGCGCACTACACTTGCGGCGGCGTGATCACCGACATGAACGCACGCACCGATCTGTGCAGCCTGCATGCCGTCGGCGAGGTCACCTTCACCGGCCTGCACGGCGCCAATCGCCTGGCGTCGAATTCGCTGCTCGAATGTCTGGTATTCGGTCACGCTGCGGCGGCCGACATACTGGCCACGCCTGCGGCCCCGCTCCTGGACCTTCCGGCGTGGGATGCCTCGCGCGTTACCGATCCGGATGAAGAAGTGGTGATCTCGCATAACTGGGATGAACTGCGGCGTTTCATGTGGGACTACGTCGGCATCGTCCGCACCAACAAACGTCTGGCGCGTGCCGCGCACCGGATCAGATTGCTGCGTGCAGAAATCGACGAGTTCTATCGCAATTTCCGCGTCAGCAACGATCTCATCGAGCTGCGCAATCTGGTACAGACCGCCGATCTCATCATCCGCTCGGCGCAACTGCGGCAGGAAAGCCGCGGTCTGCATTTCAGCCGGGATTACCCCGAAACCCTGCCCATCGCAGGCAACACCGTCCTCAACCCCCGTCCGGGTCTGATGTGTCCCAGCGTGTGCGGGGCGCCCAGCGAAGCGCAACCCTGATCCGACGCAAATCCCCGGCGGCGGCGCTATCCGGCCACAGGATCAGCGCAGTGACAGGCGAGCCCGTGCCGCCCGTATCAAGCTTCCGGTAACGCAATACCAGCAGCCAGGATGAAACAAAGCTGTCGTCTTCGAGCGCCAAATCCTGCCAGTCGCCAGCCGCATCACGGCACTGTATGCCCCCATCAATCGTGACTCTCAAAGCCGGCAACCGGCTATTACGTCGCCATTGCCACAGCACCCCTGCGCTGACCAGTGTGCCAAGCGCGAGCTGGATCCCCACCGGCAATGCGGCCTGTGACAGCGCCCAGAAGCATAAACCCATTGCCAGCAGCAAGCCGGCACGCAGATAACGCGAGGGTTTGAGTTCGATCTCCTGCATCAGCGTGTACACTTTTCAGCTTGCATGATCTGACTGGAACGTATCGTGATTGAATCCTGGAAAACTTTTTTAGCCACGCAGGGCGCGCAGTGTGCCGATGACACGGTATGGCACTACGGCGACGCCGCAACCGAACGCCACGCAGCCGTGGCCGGCACCATCATGGCCGACCTGTCACAACTCGGTGTCATCGCATGCAGCGGCCCGGATACCGCCCCCTTTTTGCAGGGGCAGCTTACCAACGACGTGCGTACCCTGCACGCCGACACCGCCCAGTGGAACGGCTATTGCAACCCGAAAGGCCGGCTGCTCGGCAACTTTCTGATGTGGCGTGACGGCGAAGATTATTGCCTGCAACTTTCCGGCGACATCCTCCCCAGCGTGCTGAAACGGCTCACCATGTTCATCATGCGCGCCAAAGTCAGCAGCCGTGACGCCAGCGCAGAACGGGTGCGGCTGGTCGTGGCCGGTCCGGAAGCGGTCTCTGCCGTTGCGGCCGCCATGGGCGCTGTCCCGGACGCGCCGATGCATAGCGCAACCACCGAAGCGGGAACCATCATCCGGGTGGGGGAAGACAAGTTCGTGCTGGTACTGCTGCCGGAACGAGCCGCAACGGTGTGGCAAGCCCTGCGCCCGCTGGCGACCCCAGTGGGTGCGCCGGTATGGGACTGGCTGCGCCTGAACGCCGGCATCCCGATGATCGTCGCCGCCACGCAGGAGCAGTTTGTCCCGCAAATGGTCAACCTCGAAGCAATCGGCGGCGTGAGTTTCCAGAAGGGCTGCTACCCCGGCCAGGAAATCGTTGCGCGCAGCCAGTACCTCGGCAAGCTGAAGCGGCGCATGTTTCTGGCCCAGGTCGATGCCGAAGCCGCGCCGGGCGATGCCCTCTACAGTGCCGACTTCGAAGGCCAGACGACCGGCACCATCGTCAATGCCGCGCCCTCGCCCCTCGGCGGGTTCGATGTGCTGGCGGTGGCACAGATCGAAAGTGCGCAGACCCAGACTCTGCATCTGAAATCCGCCGATGGCGCGGCGTTGCATCTGAAACCGCTGCCGTATGCCCTGCCGGAATAGGTGAAAACGCTCTACGTTTATTACCGCGTCCTGCCTGCGCATCTCGCGCAGGCCCAGACCTGCATCGGGTCATTGCTCAGCGCCATGGCCCCGCATTGCGGCACGCCGCCCCGGCAGCAAGTACGCTGCGACGACCCCACAACCTGGATGGAAATCTATGACGCAATCGCAGACGAGGCTGCGTTTATTGACACCCTGGCGACCACGGCCGAGGCGCTCGGGTATACCGCCCTGATTGATGGCACACGCCACATCGAATGTTTCAATTCACCGCAGGCACTGTCTGGAAAGCCGGGCTGACCCGGCTTTTCAGACATGCGGACCGGCTTATTTTTTGATCATGACCTTGTCCACCCAGCCTTCGCCATTCTGACCCTGCACCGAGATGAACCCGGCTTCGTCCTTGCCGGTGTAGATCATCTCTTCACCACGCGCCAGCGTCGTCACCACTTTGGAGGACTTGCTGGGCTTGGCGTACATTTTCAGCCCGCCAATTTTCCCGACCACCGCATCGCCCTCTTCAAACACTACGCCCGCCTTGGTCGGCTGGCCGGATTTGCCTTTGAGATTGATCTCCTGACGTGCCATTTCGGGATTGCCACGCACTGAGCGCACGATGTTGTTCCAGTTATCCAGGTAGCTGGCTGCCAGCACTTTGCCTTCCGGGGTATTGGTGTAGCCCCCCAGCGCACCCGCTGCGCCGCCTCCCACCAGCAGGCCGCCGGCACTCCAGTCGGTTTTTCCTGCATTGCCGGTAGCCGCCGCCAGTTGCAGCGAAGTACGCGAATCCGACAGGATCATGGTGGTTTGTGCCGACTTGAATTTCAGGCCGGCCGCAACCAGCCCGGCCACCGCGCCGAACACGCCAAAACCGCCCAGTGCGCCACCGACCCCGCCCGAATCCTTGCTGGAAAACACCGCATCCGGCGTCAGCACGTAATCAGCCGTCACCATCTGGCCTTTCCCCATGTTGGACCCCTTGCGCAGTTCACCGGATTCGGCGAGCTGGCGTTCCTGCATCAGGTTCTGCATCGCACGGCCCCGCTCGACCAGCACAAAACAATTGGACTGCTGCACCATCAGGCGTATCAGTCCGGTGGGCGATTGCAGACCGTATTGCAGCAGGTGCGAGATCACCGCATCCTGCGGTTCGACCACGGCCAGCGTGCCGTAGGGCTTGTCGCATTTTTCCAGTTCCTTGGCTTCACCCTGCGCGCCATCCGGTCCGGCAGAGCCCGAGGCCTGGCCGGCTTCCTGCTTGTTGCCGCCCAGTTTGAAATCGAACAATCCGGCATAAGCCGGGTTGACCGCCTGGGTCAGGAACAGGCCGGTCATGAGTGCTTGGCTGATGGATTTCATTGTCTTCTCCCATGCTGAATGTGCGCGGCAATTATAACCACGGGCTAACGCCCGGAAGCGTGCTGGCTGTTGCGTTCAATCCGCCTCAGCCACCGGCACGCGTGCGGCCAGCGCACACAGCAACTCATAGCTGCTGGTGTCAGCCGCCGCCGCCACTTCGTCCACCGGTACCTGCTTGCCCCACAATTCCACCGGCGAGCCCACCCCGGCTTGCGGGCAGGCGCTCAGGTCCACGCACAGCATATCCATGGAAACCCGGCCCAGACTGCGGCCGGGTCGGCCGTCCACCCACACCGGCGCGTTCATGGCATGGCGCGGATAGCCATCGGCATACCCACAGGCCACGATGCCCACCCGTGTTTCACGTTCTGCGCGAAACAGCTGTCCATACCCTGTCGCCTCGCCTGCTTGCAGGGTCTGAACGGCGATGACGGCGGATTGCAGGCTCATGGCCGGACGCAAATCCAGCTGCTGTGCCGGGGTATCGGCAAACGGCGACGCACCATACAGCATCAAGCCGGGGCGCACCCAGGCGCCACAGCTCTGGGGATAGCGCAATAACGCCGCTGAATTGGCGCTGCTCCAGGGCAAATCCTGATTCGACAACGCACGTAAAAAAGGCTGCAATTGCCAGTCCACGCCGACCGCTTCGTCGGCCTGCGCAAAATGGGTCATCAAGGTGATCGCCCCGATCGTGGGCAGGGCGCGCGCGCGCGTCAATACCTCGTGATGCGCCGCCAGCGGAAAACCCAGGCGATGCATACCGCTGTCAAATTTCAGGAATACCGGGAGCGGCCTCGGTGGGGGATGGCGTTCCAGCCAGTCAAGCTGGCCGGTGTGATGTAGTACCGGCCACAGATCGAGTTCGGCACAGGCGGCAATTTCATCAGGCGCGAACAGCCCTTCTAGCAACAGGATCGGGTGGGTGACGCCCATCAGGCGCAAATTGGCGGCTTCTTCCAGGGTCAGGACAGCCAGGCCGTCGGCGGCAGCAAATGCGCGTACCGCGCGTGACAGGCCATGTCCGTAAGCGTTGGCTTTGACCACGGCAAACACGCGCGCGCCCTGAGCATGACTGCGCGCCACCCGCAGATTGTGCGCCATCGCGCCTATGGAAATGTGCGCCTGGATCGGCCGCATGCTGGCTAATACGTGCCTGGCCGTGCCAGTGTTTCGAAACGTGTGTATTCGCCGATGAACGCCAGTTTCACCGTGCCGATGGGGCCGTTGCGCTGCTTGCTGATGATGATTTCTGCCGTGCCTTTGTCCGGGCTGTCGGCGTTATAGACTTCGTCGCGGTAGATGAACAGAATCACATCAGCATCCTGTTCGATCGCACCCGATTCGCGCAGGTCGGACATGATGGGACGCTTGTTCGGACGCTGTTCCAGCCCGCGATTGAGCTGTGACAATGCCACCACCGGCACATGCAATTCCTTGGCCAGACCTTTGAGCGCTCGGGAAATTTCAGAAATTTCCGTCGCCCGGTTCTCGCCACTGCTACTCGCCGACATGAGCTGGATATAGTCGATGACGATCAAGCCAAGTTTGCCGCACTGGCGCATCAGCCGGCGGGCACGGGCGCGCAACTCCAGGACGTTGAGCCCGGAGGTTTCGTCAATGAATACCGGCGCGTCATTGAGCTTGCCGAGCGCATACGTCAGGCGCTGCCAGTCGTCTTCGCCCAACTTGCCGGTGCGCAGCCGGTGCTGGTCGAGCTTGCCGACCGAACCGATCATCCGCATCACCAGTTGCGAGCCACCCATCTCCATGGAAAACACCGCCACGGGCAAACCGGTATCGAGCGCGACGTTTTCTGCCATGTTGAGCGAGAACGCGGTCTTACCCATCGAAGGCCGCCCGGCGACGATGACGAGATCGCCCGGTTGCAGCCCGGACGTTTTCTCGTCCAGGTCCTGGAAACCGGTCGGCACACCCGTAATGCCGGAGTCGTTATCGCTGTGATAGAGATCGTCGATGCGCTCGACCACTTCTTTCAGCAAGGGCTTGATTTCAACAAACCCTGCCTGCCCGCGGCTGCCTGTTTCGGCAATCTCGAATACCCGGGCTTCCGCTTCATCGAGCAACTGCGAAGCGCTGCGCCCGGCCGGCGCATAGGCAGAATCGGCAATCCCCGTCGCCACTTCCGCCAGCCGCCGCATCACCGAGCGCTCACGCACGATTTCGGCATAGCGGCGGATATTGGCGGCGGAGGGGGTATTGCTCGCCAGTGCCACGATGTACGCCAGCCCCCCCACGTTTTCCAGGTCACCGAGCGATTGCAGGGCTTCCGATACCGTCACCGCGTCGGCGGGGCGATTGTCGCTAATCTGCCGCACGATGGAACGCAGGATCTGGCGATGATCCTGCCGGTAAAAGTCGGATTCCGAAACCACATCACCGATGCGATCCCAGGCGCTGTTGTCCAGCAGCAGGCCCCCCAGCACGGCCTGTTCCGCCTCCAGTGAATGCGGTGGCAGACGCATGTGCGCCAGTTGCGTATCGGTTTGCGGATTCAGCGTGTGGAGAGCAGCCATGGCGCGATTCTAGTCTTCAGCCGAACCGCCTCCAAGGTACAAAACGGGGACAGGCTGTGTATAAGTAGGGGATAAACGGGAATAAAAAAAGGCATCCCGGGGGATGCCTTT
>JAJXUA010000027.1 GCA_021783275.1 Pseudomonadota bacterium | reverse complement strand
CTTGTCGGTGGTTTTGAGGATCTCCGACACGATCCCGGCGGCGTCGGCCGAATCCAGGATCGAAAACGCCGGTTTCAGTTCGGCGAATTTCGCGTCCTCGCGCAACATCCTGAGGCCCATCGAGTGGAAGGTGGTGACGATCAGCCCCTTGGTGCCGATGCCCTTGAAGGCCTCGCCCTGCGTCAGTCTGGTGGCGCGATCCTGCATTTCGCGCGCCGCCTTGTTGGTAAAGGTGATCGCCGCGATCGAGCCGGCCTTGTAGCCGCATTCGCCGATCAGCCAGGCGATCTTGTGGGTGATGACGCGGGTTTTGCCCGAGCCAGCGCCCGCCAGCACCAGCAGCGGGCCGTCGAGGTATTTCGCTGCTTCGCGCTGCGGCGCATTCAGCGTGCCGAGCAGGCTCATACCGCGCCGAATTCGTGATTCAGATACGCGATGATGGCGTTCGATTCATACAGCCAGGATTGCGCCCCCGCGGTATCCGTCAGCAGCAGGCACGGCACCTGCACCTTGCCACCTCCGGCGAGGAGTGCAGCGCGATGGCGGCTGTCGCTGCGCACATCCCGCAGTTCGATATCCAGCGACAGCCGCTGTATGGCGCGGCGCGCCTTGATGCAGAACGGGCAGGTGGGAAAGTGATACAGCGCCAGCGACCGGGTGCGTGCATCCACCGCAGCCTGGGCCTCAGCGCTGCGCTGCACGCCGCTGGGGCGCGTCAGCCAGTTGCCCAGCAGCATGAAAGGGCCGAGCACGGCGCGCACGGTACGGAAAAACAGGCGGATCAGGGGTTTCATGCGGGGGCTGTCATGGGGAAGTCAGGCGGGAACGCTATGATGCGGAGCAACACAGCTCGACCGCTATTTTATATGCCTACCTATGCCATTGGCGACATTCAGGGTTGCCACGATTCGCTGTTGCACCTGCTGGACACGATCCATTTCGACCCGGCAGCCGACCGGCTGTGGTTTGTCGGCGATCTGGTCAATCGCGGGCCGGATTCGCTGGCGGTGCTGCGTTTCATCCGCCAGCTCGGCGAATCTGCCATCTGTGTGCTGGGCAATCACGATCTGCACCTGCTGGCGTTGGCCGAAGGTTACGGGCGTACGCACAAGGGCGACACGCTTGACACGGTGCTGGCTGCGCCGGACCGGGAGGTACTGTTGCACTGGCTGCGCCACCGCAGGCTGGCCTGGCACGAAAACGGCTGGCTGATGGTGCATGCCGGCGTGCAGCCGGGCTGGACGGCAGACGATGCCATGGCGCGCGCGGCAGAAGCGGAAGCCGCTTTGCAGGGCGCCGATTACCGCAGCTTCTTCGCACACATGTACGGCAACACGCCGGTGACCTGGGACGATGCGCTGACAGGGATCGAGCGGCTGCGCGGCATCGTCAATACCTTTACCCGCCTGCGTTACTGCACGCTGGCGGGGGAGATGGATTTTCACAGCAAGGGTGCGCCGGGCTCGCAAGCACCAGGCTTGCTGCCCTGGTTTGACGTGCCTGACCGGGCGAGCGCGGGCACGCCCTGCATCATCGGCCACTGGTCTACCCTGGGGCTGATCAACCGACCCGATCTGGTGGCGCTGGACACGGGCTGCCTGTGGGGTGGCCAGCTTACGGCGATGCGGCTGGAGGACCGGCAGGTGTTTGCGGTGGCCTGCCCGGTGTTTCAAACCCCAAAAGCCTAGCGGTGGTGGCTTCGGCTGTGGCGGCGAGTTCGCGCCGGTGGCCGTTGGGCAGAATGGGCGCGCCAAAATGCAGTTCGGCGATGAGCCCGGGCTCGCTGACGATACGCAGCATGCTTTGCCACAGGCTGATGTCGTCGATATAGGCGGCCGCCAGGCTGGCGTTGCCGTCAAGCGTGCGGTAGCGCAGGGCGGCAGGCAGCACCGGGCAGTCGAGTTCCACTGCCGGTTGCAGCAGCGACGGCAGATAGCGCCGCAGTGACTGCCCGTCGCTGGTAGTGCCTTCGGGAAACACGGCCACCCATGCGCCGCTTTGCATCAGTGCGCGCATTTCGGCATTGATGCGCGCGGTGTCGGCGCGGCGGCCGCGTTGCAGAAACAGGGTGCCGGTTGTGTGCGCCAGCCAGCCGACGACGGGCCAGTCCCGCACCTCGGATTTGGAGACGAAATGCACGCGGCAGGTCGCCATGATGAGGTAAATATCCAGCCAGGACACGTGGTTGCAAACCAGCAGCGCACCCTGCGGTAAATCGGGTGGCGCGGCAGCGTTGAGGCGCACCCCCAGCACCCGCAGCAGGCGCGCAGCCCAGGCGGCAATCAGGCGGTCGCGCCGTGGCAGATTGACGATGGGCAGCACCAGTGCGGCGAGCAGCATGCCCCAGCAGATGTGCAGCAGCAGCCGGGCAATGCGGTGAAGACGACGGGCGGCGAGACGGAGGCGGGCAATCACGCCCGCATTGTAAAGGCTTGGCGTATCAGCCCAGCAGCCGTCGGGCATAGTTGCGGTTGAGTTGCGCCATCGGCAGCAGCATCAGCAGGTCGGCGGTATTGAAATCGGGATCCCAGGCGGGTTCGCCACAGACCATCGCCCCCAGCCGGGTATAGCCTTTGATCAATGGCGGCACCGGCGCAATCTGGCCGTTGTCGAGCGATTCGACCGGCAGGCGATAACGCGGTGTCGTGCGCCATTCGATCGGTGCCAGATAGCGCTCGGTGACCTGACGGTAGACATTCGCCGCCTGGTGGCCACCGTCGTGCATGGCAATGCTGGCGCAGCCGACGATGGTTTCGTGGCCATGACGCGTCATGTAGTCCGCCAGCCCCATCCACAGCCGGGCAATCACCGCACCGCTGCGATGGTCGGGATGCACGCACGAGCGCCCCAGTTCAGCCATACGCGGGCGCAGGTGATGCAGGCGGGTGAGATCGAATTCCTGTTCCGAGTAATAGCCCCCGACGCGTTTGGCCGAGTCGGGCGACAGGATGCGATAGGTGCCGACCACTTCGCCGTTTTCCAGTTCGCGCACCAGCAGATGATCGCAAAACGGATCGTACAGATCGATGTCGTAGCCCGGCAGAATGGTCGAAAGCCGCGCGCCCATTTCGTCGGCAAACACTTTGTATCGCAGGCGCTGCGCTTCGCGGATTTCGGCATCGTCCACCGCGAGTGAAACGTGATACCGGCCACGGAGGATGGGCTGGGTCGTGCTGCGAAGGTCGAGCATGGAGCACTCCGGTCAGGATGAGTGCCCAGCTTAAAAGGCCGATATGAATCCGGCGTGACGGCAAGATTGCGAAACGATGACGGCGTGATCAGCCCGGTCAGCGCGGACAGGGTGATCCCGCAAACAGGCTCCGGCCGGTTCAGTGGGATACGCGCGTCGTGCCGCCCCCCGTCAGGATGCGAACGCGGTCGCCCACCTGGAAGGCTTCGTCGGCCGCCTGGGTAATCGCAATCAGCCGGCCGGAATCAAGCTTCACCGTGATTTCCACGCCCTTGTCCCGGGTGATAGCTTCTTCCGCCGCCGCGCCGCCCAGCCCGCCCAGTACCGCACCCACCGCCGCGCCGACAATACTGCCTCGCCCGCCGCCCACCGTGCTGCCCGCCACTCCGCCCACAACCGCACCCGCCCCTGCGCCGATAGGTGTTTTGGTGCCTTCGATATTCACCGCACGCACCGATTCAACGATCCCCATCTGGACCTCCTGAACCGTACGCGCCTGCGCACGGCTGTAATCCTTGCCGCCGGTGCCACTGGCGCACCCTGTCAGCACAACTGCACTGGCGATGACACACAGCAAGAAAGCCGAAGGGACAAAACGATACAAAGCGGGGGTCAACATGATGGACTCCTGAAATGGATGGTTGGATTCTAGGCTGGAGACACAGGTATAGTATCGACGCGCCACGCAGGCTGAAAATTCCCGCATGCGGGTACATTCTCCCAATCACCTTTTGAAAACAAGATGGGCGCTGTCAATTCTCCGGTCACCTCCCCTGCTCCACACTCAGCGGCTCTGAAATGGGTGATGCTGGCCCCCGCCTTGATCCCCCTGCTATTCCAGATGGGGCGCGGCCTGGGCAATACCGGGTTTGTTCTGCTGTGGCTGGTCATGCTGGGCATCTGCCTGAAACAGCGTATCTGGAAGGCCCCCGCGTGGAGCGCGTCCGGCATCCTCTGGCTGATGTTTCTGGCGTGGGGCGCTTACAGCGCTGCGGTATCGATTGCGCCTGAGGCCGCATTGGAGTCGTGGCTGCGATATGGCCTGATCGGTTCGCTGTTTTTTCTGACAGTCAGGGTGATGCAATATGCAGACATGCCGGACATCGACTGGCTGCTCCGGGGCATCGGCTGGATCGGCTTGCTCAGCTTCGGTTGGCTGCTTGGCCACACCCTGCTCACCTATGATATTCCCGGGTTCAAACCGGAATTCAATCTGCGTGGCCTGGTGCCAGCGTATCTCGCTCCCTTCGTGCTGTACCTGATTTCATGCCGGATGACCGGGACGGTGCGCGTCGTGACGATGGGGGTTTACAGCGTCGTGCTGGCCGTGCTGCTGGTTCATGCGAACAGCCTGACTGAACTGCTGGCGCTGGCTGCGGCCCTGAGTGTGTTGATCGTGATGCGGATTGCCACGCTGCGTGCGCGTCTCGGATTACTGGCGTGCATGCTGGCTGCGGTGGTGGCCCTGATACTCGTGTTTGATCCGGCAGGCAAACTACTGCTTTCCACGGAGGAAACGCCGGCCGGGCAATCGCAGCAGGGCGACTGGTTGCAACTGGCCGACCGGCTCAGCAGTCAGCGCACCCTGATCTGGCGTCAGGCGGTGGCCATGCCCCCGCCTCTGCCGTGGCTGGGTGTCGGGCCGGGCAATGTCAGCGAATATCCGCCAGTCCAGATGGGTGAGCATGGTTCGGTCAAGCACTTGCACAATCTCCTGCTCGACGTCTGGTATGAAATCGGTTTTGTGGGACTGGCGCTGTATCTGGCGCTCCTGTGGAGCCAGTTCCGGGTTGCCCTGCGGTACCGGAATCCGCTCTCGCGTCCTGTCCTGTTTGCGGTGACGGCTGCGATATTGAGTGCGTCGCTGATCGAGCAGTCGTACCGTTCCTACCATCTTGCCCTGTTCCTGCCATTCGTATTTGCGCTTTTTGGCAGCGCACCCGGCACCCGGATTTCGAGGAGACGTGTATGACGTCGGTCAACCCTTTGCGCTGTTTTCTGCTCAGCACCGGGCGCTGCGGTTCTTCACTGCTTGCTGCCATCCTGACGGAAGCGGGCGCTGATTTTGGTGAGCGCTACACCGGCCAGTGGAACGCCCGCACCGGCGCATTCGAATCTTTCGCCATAGGGCGCGCGACGGCAAATTACCGGCGGTCGCTGGAACTGCGCCGCGACAGCCATTTGTCGAAATGGCGCATGTGGCATCGCAAATGGTATCGCGGCCTGTCTCAGGTGTATCTGCGTCGTGCCTTGCGCCTTGCGCCCTTTGCCAAGTGTGGCGATTCGGCGATTCCGCTGCTGGCGCGCAAACTGGGCTATCGGCCGAGTGTGATTGTTCTATATCGGCATTACATCGATCAGACCTTCAGCGCCCACCTGCGGCACGGTACGGATTACCTTGAGCTGATCGATCAATACTTCAGCCGCAATGCGACGGCGCTGATGACGGTGCAGGTATATGGCGGCTGCATCGTGAGCTACGAGGAAATCACCGATCCCGGCGAAACGGCATGGGCCACGGCGCTGGCGCGCGCAACCGGGCTGGAGGCCGAACGTATTCTGGCCAGCCGGGAAAAAATCATACGCCCGCATCCGCCGGAAGCGCCACGCAGGGTCCCGCCCGACCCTCGGGCAGATGCGCTGCTGGTGCAACTCGCGGGGTTCAAGGGGCGCTATATCGAAGCCGACCGGCTCGCGCAGCGCGACTGATTCCGCCTACAGCGACGACCCGAAAGCCGCTGTGAGCCGTGCACTGATGGCCGCCCGGTCCGGTACATGATTCTGTCCGCCGCGCTGCTCGATCTTGATCGAGCCCATGACGCTGGCGAGCTGTCCGGTTTTTTCCCAGTCCCAGCCGTGGGCAATGCCGTACAGCAGGCCGGCGCGGAAGGCGTCGCCGCAGCCGGTGGGATCGACTACCGCGCGGGCGGGGACGACCGGGATATCGATCAGCGTGCCGCCGGTGTGGAAGTGCGAACCGGCTTCACCGCGTGTGACCACCAGGCATTTCACCCGGTCTGCCAGTGCCGCCAGTGACAATCCGGTGCGGGCCTGCAACAGCTCGGCTTCGTAATCGTTGAGCGTGACGAAATCGGCCAGATCGACCATCTCCAGCAGCTCTGCACCCGAAAACAGCGGCATGCCCTGACCCGGATCAAACACGAACGGAATGCCCGCAGCGTGGAACTGACGGCAGTGGTTCAACATGCCCTCGCGGCCGTCGGGCGAGACGATGCCGAGGCCGATATCGCGTGCGGCCGAGGCGTCGTTTTCATGCGAAAAATTCATGGCACCGGGATGGAATGCGGTGATCTGGTTGTCGGCGAGGTCGGTGGTAATGAATGCTTGGGCGGTGTAGCTGCCGGCCAGGTGGCGGATATTTTCGCGGCTGATGTGGAGCGCATCGAGACGCTCGGCATAGACGCCGAAGTCGTCACCCACGGTGGCCATGATGACCGGCTCGCCCCCCAGCAGTTTCAGGTTGTAGGCGATGTTGCCCGCACAGCCACCGTACTCGCGCCGCAGTTCGGGCACCAGAAACGACACGTTCAGCATGTGGATCTTGTCCGGCAGGATGTGGTGCTTGAAGTGATCCTGAAACACCATGATCGAATCGAAGGCGAGGGAACCGCAGATGAGGGTGCGCATGGGAATGTAGTTGGAAAACGACAGCCGCGATTATACGCATCCGATTTGGGGCGATTTCATGGAAGCTTCATCGCCCTGACTGCGGACGGTCACACTGCGCCGCCAAGCTGCGCGCATGAAACCGCAACGCTGGGCCTGCTGGTGGTCGATTCCTGCGACACTGTTTGCAGCGGATGCGCTTGCCTGGGGCCTGTATACCCATGTGTACTTTGCGCAGTTGCTGGTGTGGGCGATTCCCCTGCTGGATCCCGCCTTGCGGCGCGCCGTGCGGCGTTTTCCGCAGCGCCTGGTGGCCGGAGCCTGCCTGCCCGATCTGGCACTGGTGGGTAAAACGGCAGGCACTCGCGCATTTGACGGCAGCCATCGCTGGTCCAGCGCCCAGCAGCTCTTGAACAATGCGCACGACGACGAATCGCGCGCCTGTGCCGTCGGGGCCATCAGCCATCTGTGGGTAGACATCATTGCGCATAATCATTTCGTTCCTGCACATGAGCAGCTGTGGTGGAACGTGCCCATACTCACCCATGCGGCGGCCGAGTGGGCGATGGATCGCCACATCGCCCAGCATCTGTTTCGCCCGCCCGCCGTGTTGCTGCATGCCGATGACTGGCTGGTGAATTACGTGGCGCAGAATTTCGACTGCACGCCGGTCGCCAGCCGCCGCGCCATCCGCCAGCTGGCCGGTGCCGAAGCCTTGCTGCGGCACAGCCGCTTGCCCAATATGCTGCACGGCGTGGGGCGGCTACTGGATACGCGGCAAAGCGCGCGCTTCGATTACTACATCCGCGAAGTCACCGCGCGCCTGCCGCAAATGAACCGCGTGCTGGCGGGCGAATCCCCCGCCTGGATGCCGGACTGCCCGCCCGTAGCAGTGGGGCGCGCGCGCATGGCCGCCCACGCGCCGGAACTGGTGGCGTGCCATTTACCTTTACCGGGCGATTTGTTCGAACAGGAAGTGACGGTGTTGCCGAAGGCGGCGTGATGCCGCACTGTCACTCGGCCGCTGAATGATTTAGAAGCTGAGCGCCAGCACCGCAACCGCCGCACCCAGCAATGCGCCGATGGCGACATCACTCATGTAGTGCAGCCCCAGTACCAGACGCGACAGCGCGACCAGTGCGGTAAAGGGCCACACCAGCCAGCCCAGCGCCGGGTAATAGGCGGTGGCGACGATGCTGAAAATGACCGCGTGCAGGGTATGGCCCGAAGGAAAACTGAAACGGTCGAGCGGCGCGGTCAGGCAGCAGATGGTGGGGCACACCTGATACGGGCGCGGGCGTTCGGTGGCACCTTTCAGCCATTTGTAGAGCAGCGTTCCCACCAGCCCGGCCGCGACCATGTGCAGCACCGCTGGCAGGGCATCCAGTCCGTGCGCAACCAGCAAACCCGCCATCAGGACATACCAGAACAGGCCATCACCCAGACGGCTGGCTGCGCGGAACAGGCCGACTTCCCAGTCGGGCAGGCGCACCCCGTTCAAGCGCTCCAGCCAGGCGTGTTCCAGCAGCGCCAGCCGGTTCAGGCCGTGATGGGCAACCAGGTTGATTCGATTCAGGCGCATGGCATGCTCCCGTTCAGATAGATCGATCAGGTGGGGCTGGCGACCGGCCAGTCCGCGTGCGTTTCGTCCGCGGGCAAGGGATGCGCCAGTCGCAGCAGCACGTGCTCGAAACTGTCGATGATGGCGTCCCAGGACAATTGCGCGGCGCGGGCCGCAGCCGCCTGGCCGAGACGGCGCTGCTGCGCCAGATCGGGGACCAGTGTGGCGGCCTGCTGGATGAATCCGGTTTCATCCTCGGGGGCGGCCTTGAGCCCGTTTTCACCGTGACGGATGACCTCCTCGGCTGCCGCGCAGTCATAGGCGATAACGGCGAGCCCCGACGCCATCGCCTCGATGGTGACATTGCCCCAGGTTTCGGTGAGGCTGGGAAACAGGAATACATCGCCCGATGCGTAGTGGGCGGCGAGGGCGTCGCCTATCTGGGTGCCGCAAAAGATGACGTCGGGACGCTTCGCCTGCCAGCTTGCCCGCTCGGGACCATCGCCCACCAGCACCAGGCGCGTCGCGGGCTGCGCTTCGCGCATGGCATCGAATGCGCGAAACACCAGCGCCAGATTTTTCTCTGCCGCCAGGCGGCCGACATAGAGCGCGACCGGATCGTTGTCGCCGACCCCCCAGCGAGCACGCAGCGCAAGGTCGCGGCGGGCGGGGTGAAACAGCTGCGTGTCCACACCCCGTCCGATGATCTCGATGTTGTCGTAACCATAGCCCTTGAGTTCGCGGCGGATGCCCTCGGTGGGCACCAGCGTGACGGCAGCCTTGTTATGGAATTTGCGCAGATAGGCGACGATGGCGCGGCGCAAAATGCCGAACCCGTAATGGCTGCTGTAGCTGTGGAAATTGGTGTGGAAGTCACTCGCGACCGGCAGCCGCAGTTTGTTGGCGGCGGACAGGGCCGACCAGCCGAGCGGGCCTTCGGTGGCGATTTGCACCACGTCGGGCCGGTGTTTGGTCCACAGTTTGGTTAGGGCGGCTTTAGCGGGCAGCCCGAGTTTGAGCCCCTCATAGCGCGGCAGGGGAATGCCGCGTTGCAGATGCTCGGTCAGCGTGGCGGTAGGTTGCGCCACGTCGTCAGCATGCTGGCGTGGCCGAATCAGCTGGATCTGGTGATTGCGGACCTGCAAGCCATTGACCAGCCGCCCCAGGGTCATGGCGACCCCATTGACTTCGGGCGGATAGGTTTCCGTCACTACCGCAATGCGCAGTTGCGGTCGCTGGGGGGACAAAGTCTGGCAAGTGAAATCGGCTGCATCCATGCGCGCAGCGTGCGCGCACTATGCGACAGATTGATGAACCGGCTGTGACGGTTGGATGAAACCTGAAAAACGCGCCGTCAGATGAACGGCGGTTCGGTGTCCAGGGCAATGGCGCGCAGCAGCAGAATATCGCGGTACGCGCCCTGCTCGAAGCCGATTCGCGTGCCGCCGCGATCATCGTGGATCAGGCCATCGAAAAAGTTTTCCCGATCAGGCAGATTCCATATCTTGACCAGCTGCTCCATCAAGTGCGGATAGGCTTCCAGCCCCTGATCCTCGCCACCGGGCTGGGAAAGCGGATGGCTGCCCAGGTTGACATTGAAATACCGGCGGCATTCGGTACTGGCAGCGGCATAGCCTTCATGATCCCCGGCGCGATGCAGCAGATCGAGCAGCAGCAGCCAGGGGATGGGGGATTCGTTGGGCTCGGCGCGCAGGTGTTCCTGCAGCATGTGGATGGCCAGATCGCTATGGCCATGCGCCAGATAGACCTCGGCCTGGTCGAGGACATCGTCCTTGACCTCGGTGGCCTCGACCGACATGGGGGCTTCCGATTCAGGCATCCGCGCAAATTTTGCCGGGGTGTCGGTTTCCGGTCGGCCCATTGCCAGTCGGGAGGACGGCTGCGGCAGTGTGGGGGACGGAACGCTCACCGGCTCCGGTGGACGGGTGCGGTTGCGCAGCCACACGGCCAGCAGGCCGCCGCTGACCAGCAGACCGGTCAGCAGCAGATAGAACGGCCACTGCGGTGGCTGGCCGGGTGCGGTGTCCGGCGGCTTGATGGCGGACGAACTGCGGGTCTGGCTGAGCCGGGCGTCCAGTTCGGCATTGCGTTTTTGCAGGGCAAGCAGCTGGGATTCCAGATACGCCAGCTTGCGGTTGAGCGCGGTGTTTTCGTCGGAAAGCTCTGTCGTATCGACCCCGACTGATCGCGCCTGGTCGGGGTCGGGCAAACGTTGATCGTATTTAAGCGCCATGGGCAGATCGCCCCCGCCAGAACCGGATTTACCCGAGAGCACCAGCCTGGGCTTGTCTGACGGCACGGTGATTTTGCGTGGAGCCGGGGTAGCGGGCGCGGAACCTGCGCGTGCCGTGACGGGGCGGGCTCGTTGCGGGCGTGCGCGCACGCGGGGCGGGGGCGCCATTTTGGGCGCGGCTGTTTCAACCGCGGCTGTTTCAGCCCCGGCTACGCTGACAGGGTCAGCCGGCTGATCGGAAAGCCCGGCATTGCCGGAAAGCTCGGATGCGCTTGGCGGGTCGAGCAGGACGACATATTCGCGTTGCAGCCGTGCCTCGCAATCCGACGCCACCTGAAACTGCACGATGGGTTCATGAACCGATTGCGTGGTGCGTAACCGTAACACTGTCTGCCCGCCCGCTTGGTCGAGACTCAGCCTCATGCGGGGCGGCGGCGCGATATTGCCGTTGCCACTGTCCAGACTGAAACAGCTGGCATCCGCACCGGGCACGGGGTCAATCACGACGATGGTTGCGTGGAATGGCTGACCCAGAGCCGAACGCACCTGGATGTCGCCCAGTCCCAGCGCCACGGCGGAACCGGCATGGCAGAGCGCCAGCAGCACACAGACAGATTTGAGTTTCACACGCGGCACGGGTTGGTCATCATTGAGGGCTTCCCCTCATATTCCGGCCAGGACGGCGTCAACTTTAGGGCGCGGCCCGAAAATTGGCACGATTTTTGGGTGCTGAGCCCGGGTCACCCCAGCAAAACCAGTGCCCACACCGCGACCACATTGACCAGCGCGATCAGCACCGCCGCGCTGCCCATATCCTTGGCGCGCTTGATCAGGTGATGGCGGTCCAGCGAGATGCGATCTACCGCGGCCTCGACGGCTGAATTCAGCAGTTCAACCATCAGCACCAGCAACACGGCAGCGATCATCAGGGCACGCTCGATCCCGGTGTCGCCGAGGTAAATGGCCAGCGGAATCAGGACGATGGCCAGAAACGCTTCCTGGCGAAAAGCGTCCTCGTGCTTGAATGCGGCCTTGAAACCATCGAAGGAGTAGCCTGCGGCGTTGATCAGGCGTTTGAGGCCGGTCTTGCCCTTGAACGGACTCTCGGTGCCGTCTGGCGGGTGCGGCGCGTTCATGCGACGGGCTTGTACGCCAAATCCAGTTCGCGCGCGGCCTTCACGTCGTCGAGACGGCGCACCGGCAGCGTGTACGGCGCGCCTTTCACCAGCTCCGGGTTGGTTTCGGCTTCGTGCTTGATCTTGATCATCGCTTCGACAAACCCATCGAGCGTTTCACGCGATTCGGTTTCGGTCGGTTCGATCAACAAACATTCCGGCACCAAGAGCGGGAAGTAGGTCGTCGGCGCGTGGTAGCCGTAATCGAGCAGGCGTTTGGCGAAGTCCATCGCCGTCACCCCGGTCGCGTCTTTCAATTTCTTCAGCGTGACGATGAATTCGTGGCTGGCGCGGCGCTCGGGGTAGGCGAGCTCGAAGCCGGCTTCTCTCAAACGCGCCATGACGTAGTTAGCGTTGAGCGTCGCGTATTCGGCGACGCGGTGCATGCCTTCGCGCCCTAGCAGCCGCGCGTAGATGTAGGCGCGCATCAAGACGCCCGCGTTGCCCATGTTCGCGCTCATGCGGCCGATGCTCTGCGGCACGTCGGCCTCGGTCGCGAGACGATAGAAGCCGTTGTCGTTCAACACCAGCGGAATCGGCATGAACGGCAAGAGCCGCGTCGCGACGCCGACCGGGCCCGCGCCGGGGCCGCCGCCGCCGTGCGGGGTCGAGAAGGTCTTGTGCAGGTTCATGTGGATCACGTCGAAGCCCATGTCGCCGGGGCGCACGTAGCCCAGAATCGCGTTCAGGTTCGCGCCGTCGTAGTAGGCCAAGCCGCCCGCGTCGTGGACGATTTTCAGAATCTCGACGATGCGCTTTTCGAATACGCCGAGCGTCGACGGGTTGGTCAGCATGAGGCCGGCGGTTTGCGGGCCGACGGCGGCTTTGAGCGCTTCGATGTCCACCGCGCCACTGGCATCGGTCGGGATCTCCTTGACCGTGTAGCCGCACATCGTCGCGGTCGCCGGGTTGGTGCCGTGCGCCGCGTCGGGGACGATGATTTCGCGCCGCGCCGTGTCGCCGCGCGCGTCGTGGTAGGCGCGGATCATCGCGACGCCGGCGAATTCGCCGTGCGCGCCGGCCATCGGTGCCATCGACACGCCGGCCATGCCGGTCACGTCTTTGAGCATTTCCTGCAATTCAAACATCGACAGCAGGAAGCCCTGGCCGGTTTCGTCGGGCGCGGCCGGGTGGCGCGCGAGGAACTGCGGCAGCATCGCCAGCGAATTACACGCGCGCGGGTTGTATTTCATCGTGCACGAGCCCAGCGGATAGAACTGCGTGTCGATGGAGAAATTCTTTTGCGAGAGCCGCGTGTAATGGCGCACCACGTCAAGCTCGGACACCTCGGGCAGCCCCGGCGCGGTCTTGCGGCGGAACGCGGCGGGGATGTCGGCTAGGCTGCCGCCGTTAGGGGGCAATTGCGAAGTGGCGGTGCGGCCAGGGCGGGAGTGATCGAAGATGAGCATGGGGCGTGTGAGGCGAAAAAAATGGGGGGGCGGAAGAGCGCGGCGTATCGGGTTTCCCCTCACGCCTCACCCCTCACGGCTTTATTTCAATGCGGCAAGCGCAGCGGCGTAATCGGGTTCTTGTTTGATCTCGGGAACGAGCTCGGCGTGCAGCACCTTGTTGTTTTCGTCGAGTACCACAACAGCGCGTGCCGTCGCACCCGCGAGCGGCCCCGAAGTGATGTCGACGCCGTAAGCGCGCTTGAAGTCCGCGCCGCGCATGGTCGAGAGCGGCACCACCTTGGTCGTGCCCTCCGCGCCGCAGAAGCGACCCTGGGCGAACGGCAGGTCGGCCGAAATCACCAGCGTGACCACGCCGTCGACTGCCGCGTCGTTGAATTTCTTGGTCGAGATCGCGCACACGCCGGTATCCAGGCTGGGGACGATGTTCAGAAGTTTTTTCTTGCCCGCGAAATCGGACAGCGACACGTCCGAAAGATCGCCGCTGACGAGCGTGAAGTTCGGTGCGGTGTCGCCGACTTTGGGAAAAGTGCCGGAAACTTCAATGGGGTTGCCGCCGAGGGTGACTGCCATGGTGATGCTCCTGTGGTTGTGGGACTACGCAGAGGCGTGCTTTTTTGGCACGCGCGGGGTTTTACTGGACGACTTGGGTTTTTCGGTCAGCTTGCGCGCTTCGCTGGCGATGGCGAGCAGCCCGGCGAGCGCGTTGTTGACCGCTTCCGATGTGGGGAAGGCTTTGGCCAGTTCCGGGTCGAGCAGGACGACGACGTTGCTGTTCTCCGTGTACGCCTTGAAATATTTACCGCGAACGCCGGTGCCGAGCTGTTCGCGTTTCAATTCCGGGATGTCCTGGTCAGCCATGTTCGTAGAGACTTTTTTCATAGCGGGTTGCCTTTCGTGCGCTGATGAGCCGAAGCTGGTTGCGGCGTTCGGTATGGACGACCACAAGCAAGCGCCGTTGGTTCGACAGGCCATACGTCCGGCTGCGCGCTTCCGATTCCGAATGATCGACATCCGGAAAAGTCAGCGCGAGCGCATCGCCGAATACGCTCAACGCCTCGTCGAAGGATACGCCGTGTTTCTTCAGGTTGCTGGCGGCTTTGGTGGCGTCCCATTCGAATTTCAGCATAAGCCACGCGCGTCAGACAGGCAGGGCTGTGGCAAGGATTGATGCACGTGAACGCTCCGGCAGCGCGCGCGGCGTCAACACGTCCACCGGCACACCGAGCAATTGCGGCAACTCGTGGCGAATCGCGCCGATGTCGAACAGCGTCGTGTCCGGCGTCGGGTCGATCAGCAAATCCAGATCGCTGCCCTCAGTGTCTTCGCCGTGCGCCACCGAGCCGAACACGCGCGGGTTGCAGGTGCGATGCGCCATCACGACGCTGCGAATGGCGTCGCGATGGAGGACAAGGGCTTGCGAGGGTTTCATGGCTGGGCTTGTTGCTCGTAGCGGTTCAGATGCTCGTCGATATTCTCGCGCAGATTCGTTTCGTATTCCTGCATGAAGTACGCAATTGCCGCTTCCTTTTCCAGCAGCATCTGTGCCTTGTTCTCGCTCGCAGCGAAGATCACGAAGGCATTGAAGCGTGATGCGGCGAACAGCATCGCGGCGCTGACCTTGGCCGGTTTGACCTTGCCCATGTGGGTGTTGCACAGCGCGATGTGGGCGTCGGCGAGTTCGTAGAACTCTTTGTCGTGGGGAATGCTGCTCATGGGGTGTCCGATGTTTGTGAGGTGCGGAAAGCGGTTAGTGTTGCGGTTGTGTAGGTTGGCGCTGAGCCGGGGTAAATTAAGCTCGGCGAAGCCCAACGGTGGTTGCGTGCGGAATGTTGGGCTTGGCAGCCCAGCCTACGCTGGCTAAATATGCATTGTCAGGATGGAGTTTTACCGCACAACTTTATTTCCATGGCTTTTCGAACCGCTTCTTTTTCACCACGCACATTTGCAAGCTCAGAGGCTTCAATCCCGTCACCTTGTCCATATCCGAGCCAGAAAGCTTGGACATTGCTTGATTTGACTCGCTGCTCCTGTGCTACGACCAGTTGGTTTTCGCGACGAGCAAGTGAGTCGAGTTCTATTGCTAAACGTGGACAGGGATAATCTTCGTACCTTAATCCGGAAGTATAAGAGCCTGTAATTTGGGAGGTTGGTGTAGGCATATTGAAGCAACTGGTTAGTACCAGCGACAAGGTTGCTGTTATCAATCCAGAGTTAAGCTGAGTGCTCATTTCAAAGTCCTATGGTTGTAGTCAATTAGTTTTTATACACGCCCAGAAAGTGCTTCCCGCCGCTTCGACAGAATCCGTTCGAGCTGATGCACATAAGCGTCAAGGTCAGAAGCGGTCTTGGTTTCAGTCGCACACACCAGAATCGCGTTCCCCAGCTCCGGATAGCTCGCCGACAAATCGAACCCGCCAAGAATCCCCTGGGCACGCAGCGCGCGCAGGACATCCGCCGCATTGTCGTCGAGCTGCAGCACGACTTCGTGGAAGCACGCGCCGGTGAACGCGCGTTTGACACCGGGAATCGCGCAGAGCTTGTCGGCGAGTGACACGGTGTTGGCGTGCGACGCCGACGCGACTTTGGCCAAGCCTGCCGGGCCCAACAGCGACATGTATTGCGTGGCGGCGGTGACGACGAGACCCTGGTTGGTGCAGATGTTGGACGTGGCTTTGGAGCGGCGGATGTGTTGTTCGCGCGCTTGCAGGGTGAGCGAGAAGCCGGGTTTGCCGTCCAGATCGACGGTGCGGCCGACGATGCGGCCGGGCATCTGGCGGACGAAATCCTGACGGCAGCACATGAAGCCGAAGTACGGCCCGCCCGAGGCCATGGGCGCGCCGAGCGGCTGGCCTTCGCCGCAGGCGATGTCTGACCCTTTCGTTCCCCAGTTGCCGGGCGCTTCGAGCACGGCGAGCGAGGTCGGGTTGACCAGCGCGATGGCCATGGCGTGGTGGGCGTGCGCCCAGTCGGTCATGGCGTGCACGTCTTCGAGCACGCCGAAGAAGTTGGGCTGGGGGATGACGAGGCCGGCGAATTCGCCCGGCTCGGTCGGCAGCACCGTGGTTCCGGTGGCGGCGTCGTAGTCGAGTTCGACCAGCTCGATGCCCTGATTTTTGACCGTGGTGAGGACGACCTTGCGGTAGGTCGGGTGCACGGTCTTGGGGACGAGCACGCGGCGCGATTTGCCCTTGTTGGCGCGCACCGCCATGAGGACGGCTTCAGCTAAAGCACTGGCGCCGTCGTAAAGGGAGGCATTCGACGCGTCGAGCCCGGTCAGCCGGGTCATCATGGTCTGGTATTCGTAGATGAGCTGGAGCGTGCCCTGGCTCGCTTCGGCCTGATACGGCGTGTAGGCCGAGTAGAACTCGCCGCGCGTGGTGATCTGCCAGATCGCGGCCGGGATGTGGTGCTCGTAAACCCCCGCGCCGATGAAGTTGGACCAGAAACCGTCGGCAGCGGCGCGCTCGTGCATGAGGCGGGTGACGGCCATTTCGGGCGCGCCTTCAGGCACGTCTTTCAATTTGCCGGACTTGAGCGCGGGCGGGATTTCGTCGAACAGCGCGTCGATGCTGTCTGCACCGATGGTGCCGAGCATGGCGGTGACGTCGTCGGGGGTGTGGGGGATGAAGGGCATTTGGCTAGGGGCTGGGAGTTAGGGGTTTGTGCTGGTAGTCAGTTGGATTCAGGATTCAATGTAGCGTCTCCCAAATTGGAGATAAGTAAATTGAATCGCTCTTCCATGCGCTGCATTTGCTGGCGCATCTGTTTTTCAATTGCACCGAGATCTCCGCTTTGTCCGAGATCGCGGCGAAGTTCGATCATTACATGCACTTGCCGAGACACTAGATCGCGAAGCTTGGTAAACAGCACTCGTTGAAAGGCGATATTTGCCCTATGGAAGCGTCCCCAAGCGACGTCACGATCATTGGCATAATTGGTGCTCCGTTCCTGCTGAAACTCGAAGCTTGACTGAAGCACACGGAAGGTAGATGTGTCCGGGTTTCCTGACTCATTGAGTTTTGCCATTCCTCCCAATATTCGCGTGACTTCGGACTGAGCCAACGTATAGTGGTTGTCAGCTATCTGTATGTCGGCCTGCGCAGCATGCACCGGTTGCAATTGTGTTAATAGCTTCAAGATCAATTCTCCGTACTCACCAACGAGCTTATTGACGAGCAGCACGGTCTTAGGCTCCGCAACTAATTGGAGACGTGCTGCGGAAGCGAAAAACCCCTGGAATCCATCGCTGATATTGATCTTGGTAGGGTCGAGGTTCGGGAGGTTCGCCAGATGTAAGTTGGCCTTAACGAGTTCCTGGATTGCTTGAAGGTAAACCTCTCGTCGCAATTCTGAGGTGCGTTCTTTGGCCTTTTCGCTGGAATCGTGCTGGAGTTGTAATCGTAAGTGAGATGCGCTGCTTCGGCTTGATAGCAATACTCCGCTGAGAGCCACGATGGCACCGATAATCCCTGACCAGACAGTGTCAGGGATTGAGGAGAGGAGCGCTATAAAGCCCGGCATCTAGACGACTAAGTTTTGATTCAATGCGCTTCCGATTCGACCAGCTTCTGGTACGCCGCTGCGTCGAGCAGTTCGGCGGTTGCGCTGGCGTCCGCCGGTTTGAGCTTGAACATCCACGCGGCGTAGGCGTCGGCGTTGATTGCTTCGGGGCTGGATTCGGTTTCATTGTTCGTCGCGACGACTTCACCGGCGACCGGCGCGTAGACGTCGGACGCGGCTTTGACCGATTCGACGACGGCGCACTCTTCGCCCTTGGCAAGCACGCGGCCGACAGCGGGGGACTCGACGAACACCATGTCGCCGAGCAGGTCTTGCGCGTGGTGAGTGATGCCCACGGTCAGCGTGCCGTCGGTTTCGACGCGCACCCATTCGTGGGAGGGGGTGTATTTGAGGTCTGCGGGGATGGACATAAGGGCTCCTGTGAGGGGTGAGGCGTTAGGGGTAAAGCGTGGCGAGGTGAGTTCGGTGCGGCACGCGGGGTTTGTCCCTCACGCCTTACCCTTCACGCCTCACGCAACCAGAATTTTTCCGTTGCGCACGAACGGGTACTTCACCACTTTCGCGCGCAGTTTTTTGTCACGGATTTCGACTTCGACTTCTTCGCCCGGAGCGATGCCCATGGGGATGCGCGCCATGGCGATCGACTGCTGCATCGTCGGCGAGAAGGTGCCGGAGGTGATTTCGCCTTCGCCGTTTTTCGTCAGCACCTTCTGGTGGCCGCGCAGCACGCCCTTGTCGAGCAGAACCAGCCCGACCATCTGTTTTGTGAGTTCGCTCGTTTCGAGTGCTTGGCGGCCGACGAAATCGCGTTCGGTCTTCATGTCTACCGTCCACGCCAAGCCGGATTCGAGCGGGTTTTGTGTCTCGTCCATGTCCTGACCGTAGAGATTCATCCCGGCTTCCAGACGCAACGTGTCGCGTGCGCCAAGACCTATCGGCTGACCGCCGGCTTCGACCAGCGCGCGCCAGAACATTGGTGCGGCTTTCGCCAGTATCATCACTTCGAAACCATCTTCGCCCGTGTAGCCGGTGCGGGCAACGAACATCTCGCCCATCGCGGCAGCATTGAAGGGCTTGAGGTTGCCGGTGATGCTGTCCACACCGGGCAACGCGTTGTTCAGCACTTCAACCGCTTTCGGCCCCTGAATGGCGACCATCGCCAGATCGCGGCGCGGGGTGAGCGTGAGATTCATGCCCCATTCGGCGTTTTGCTTCTCCATCCACGCGAGGTCTTTTTCCGCCGTGCCGGCGTTGACGACCAGCCGGAACCACGATTCGTCCATGAAATAGATGATGAGGTCGTCGATCACGCCGCCGGCTTCGTTGAGCATGCACGAATAAAGCGCCTTGCCCGAGACCTGCAATTTATCGACGTTGTTCGCGACCAGCCGCTTCAAAAACGCGCGGACGTTGTCGCCCTTGATGTCCAGCGGCAACATGTGCGACACGTCGAACAAGCCGCAACCGGTACGCACCGCGTGGTGTTCTTCGATCTGCGAGCCGTAGTTGACCGGCATGTCCCAGCCGCCGAAATCGACCATTTTTGCGCCGGATTCGCGGTGGGTGGCGTTGAGCGGGGTGGTTTTGAGCATGGTTGAGCGTTCGCCAGATAAAAAGGGGTGAAGCGCTGGATGCGCTTCACCCCTCTGTCCTTGGTACCTGAGAGATTACGGCTTCAGCCTTGATGTATGCCATCTGGCGAATCCGCTGCCCCTTCGGTGGCGGCTGCCGTGTGTGGCCGCGCCGCGCTCTCCAGAGTGTTCCTGATCCCTTGCGGTCCTTTTGCCTGAGCGATTCTGGGTGAATTGCGCCTTCGGCGGTGGCCGGATCCGATTCTGGCCACGCTCTCCCGCAACGGGAACGCCACTATACCTAAGAAGCCTTTGCCCAACCAGTGGCCTTGGCGCAACCTGTGTTCAGGGCAGTTCAATAGCGCAATTGCAGATCAAACCCCAGCGGGGTGATGTTGCGTGCGGTGAGCGCGAGGTTGAGCGCCTGTTCGCTGGCGGGTGGCATCCCTGCGGCCACGCGTTCGGCATTTTCCAGATATTCACTGGGGGCAAAGCTGCGCCGGGTGAGGGGCTGGTTCTTCTGGTCAGTGAGCGTTAACACCAGCACCGGCCAGGCCTGGACGTGATCGGCCAGATTGCCCAGGGTCACGGTGAGCCGCAGCTGGCCCGCTGCTTCGGTTTGCAGGTCGGAGCCCAGCACTTTCAGCATGGCCAGGTTTTGCGGCAGATTCAGCACGCAGCCGGTGTGGCGGCACAGGGTTTCGGCAAGGGGGCGCGCCTCGGGCAACAGTCGAACCACGGTGTCACGCATGAAATAGGCGGTTTGCGCGATCAGGACAAGCAGCAGGAGGAGGCTGGCGACCCCCCATACCCACGGATGCACCCGGCGGCGGCGCTGGGTGTAGCGGGAAGCAGGCTGAGTCTCGGCATACTCGATGCGGGCAGCCGGAGCGGATGGCGCCAGTGGCGCGCGCGGCGGTGCAGGTGCTGCCGCCGGTTCGGCCGGATAGCCCCCGACGTTGAAGATATGCGGCAAGGGGCCGGGATCGTCCGCTTCGGGCGCATTGGGGTCGATGATGATGATCGACGGCAGTTCGAGCGGTGCTTCACGCTGGGTGATGCCCTGCGGGGTGTGGGCGGCGGGAACCGGCTCGGGTACAGCCTCGGCGATGGCAGATTCGGCTGCGTCGGATGCGGCAGCCGCCAGCGTCTCCGGTGCGGGTGTCTCATCAGGCAAAGGCGCGCTAACGGGCGCGGCCAGTGGCGGCGATTCGGCAACCGGCAGGCGTGGCAGCGGCGTGCCGTCTTCCTGTGCCAGATGCAGGCGGGTATCGAATGCGGCCCCACAGACGCTGCACTGCGCCCAGCCCTGCGCCGCGTCGAGCTGGTCGTCGCGCAGGCGGAACACGCTGGCGCAATGCGGGCACTGGGTGCGGTAGATCATCGCTTGATGCCGTCCAGCCGCACCCAGCCGTCTTCGCTGACGGGCGGGGCAAAATCAAAGTCGGTGCGGTACACCGCCATCACGTCTTCGGCCTGTTCGACAAGAATGCCGGAGAGCACCAGCCGCCCCTGCGGCCGCACCCGCGCGCCGAGCAGCGGCGCCATGCCCTTGAGCGGGTTGGTCAGGATGTTGGCAACGACCACTTCGTATTGCCCGGCCGCCAGCGCATCCGGCAGATAAAAATTCGCCGTCACCTGGTTGAGCATGGCGTTGTCACGCGAGGCTTCCACCGCCTGGGGGTCGATATCGACGCCGTCCACCCGCGATGCGCCTAGGCGCGCTGCGGCGATGGCAAGAATGCCGGAACCGCACCCATAATCCAGCAGGGTTTCGCCGCCGCGCAACGCGGTATCGAGCCAGCGCAGACACAGCCGGGTGGTGGGATGGCTGCCTGTGCCAAAGGCCAGGCCGGGGTCGAGCTTGAGGTTGATTGCGGTCGAGTCGGGCGCATCGTGCCAGGTTGGCACGATCCACAGGCGTGGTGAAATCGGAATGGGATCGAACTGCGACTGGGTGAGACGTACCCAGTCGGCGTCGGCCACGCTATCGATGGTGTAGTCCGTCGGCACGGCGAGCCCCGCCTGCGTTGCGGCGCGCGCCAGCACGTCAGCGACATCGGCATCGGCTTCCAGCAGGGCCACAGCGATGCTGTGGGTCCACAGTGCGGCGCTGGGATAATCCGGCTCGCCGAACAGCGGGGTTTCGTCCAGCGTGCCGGCATCCGCATCTTCCAGCGACACCGACAGCGCCCCGGCCTCCATCAGCGCATCGGACAGCGGCTCGGCGGTGGTTGAATCGACGAGGATGCGGACGGATTGCCAGGGCATGATCAGATCAGGAATGAAGCGTCAGGAAGGCACCGAATGCCTCGCCCTTTAACGCATCAACCCTTCTCCCCCGCGAGCTTGTGTTCCAGATAATGAATACTGGTGCCGCCTGCCATGAAGGCGGCGTCGTGCATCAGGTCGTGGTGCAGCGGGATGTTGGTCTGAATGCCCTCGACGACCATTTCCATCAGTGCGCCGCGCATCC
Source organism: Pseudomonadota bacterium (assembly GCA_021783275.1). Classification (GTDB taxonomy): domain Bacteria; phylum Pseudomonadota; class Gammaproteobacteria; order Burkholderiales; family Thiobacillaceae; genus Thiobacillus. The sequence goes on along the minus strand of JAJXUA010000027.1, from coordinate 3,886 downwards.
GGGCAATGGCCTGGTCGCGCGTGTCGCCGTAGGCGATGAGCTTGCCGATCATCGAGTCGTAGTGCGGCGGCACGTAATAGCCGTGGTAAACGTGCGAATCGACCCGGATGCCGGGGCCGCCGGGGGCGTGGTAGTTGGTGAGCTTGCCGGGGCTGGGCACAAACGTGCTGGGGTGCTCGGCGTTGATGCGGCACTCGATCGCGTGGCCGCGAAACTGGATGTCTTTTTGCCGCCACGGCAGCTTTTCGCCCGCCGCGACGCGGATCTGCGTCTGTACGATGTCGATGCCGGTGATGGCTTCGGTAACCGGGTGCTCGACCTGCACCCGGGTGTTCATTTCGATGAAATAGAACTCGTTGTTCTCGAACAGGAATTCGAAGGTGCCTGCGCCGCGATAGCCAATCTTGCGGCAGGCTTCCGCGCAGCGCTCGCCGATCTTGTCGCGCAGTTTGGGGTCGAGGCCGAAGGCGGGCGCTTCTTCCAGCACCTTCTGGTGGCGGCGCTGCATCGAGCATTCGCGTTCGCCCAGATGCACCGCGTTGCCGTGTTCGTCGGCCAGGATCTGGATTTCGATGTGGCGCGGCGTCTGGAGGAATTTTTCCATGTAGACCATGGGGTTGCCGAAAAAGCTTTGTGCCTCGGAACTGGTCATCGCCACCGCGTTGAGCAGGGCGGCTTCGGTATGCACCACCCGCATGCCGCGCCCGCCGCCACCGCCCGCAGCCTTGATGATGACCGGGTAGCCGATTTTTGTGGCGATTTTCAGAATGTCGTCCGGGTCTTCGGGCATCGCGCCCTCCGAGCCAGGCACGCACGGCACTTTGGCTTCGAGCATGGCCTGCTTGGCGGCGACCTTGTCGCCCATCAGCCGGATGTTTTCCGGACGTGGGCCGATGAAGGCAAAGCCGGACGATTCCACCCGTTCGGCAAAGTCTGCGTTCTCGGACAGGAATCCATAACCGGGATGTATCGCGCCCGCATCGGTGACTTCGGCCGCAGCAATGATCGACGGCACATGCAGGTAGCTCTGCGCCGAGGGTGCCGGGCCGATGCATACCGATTCGTCCGCCAGTTTGACGTACTTGGCTTCACGGTCGGCTTCGGAATAGACGGCGACCGTCTTGATGCCCAGTTCGCGACAGGCGCGCTGGATCCGGAGGGCGATTTCGCCACGGTTGGCGATCAATATCTTTTCAAACATGGGGGGTCTCCGTGGCGAAATCGCCCGGTCGGCCTGCGGCCGACGAACGATTTGGCTGCGCCGCTGCGCCGCCTGACGGCGGCTGGTCACCACGGTTGGCAATCAGGATTTTTTCGAACATGGCTTCTGAGTGAGGGGTGATGGGAAAGGGGTGAGGAGCGGGTTGCGGACGCCTAACGCCTCACGCCTCACGCCTGATCAGCGTCAGCCGATAACAAACAGCGGTTCGCCGTATTCAACCGGCTGGCCGTTCTCGACCAGGATGGCTTTGATTACCCCGCTGGCGTCGGATTCGATTTCGTTCAGTAGCTTCATCGCTTCGATGATGCACAGCGTGTCGCCCTCACTCACGCTCTGGCCGACTTCACAGAAAACCTTGGAACCGGGTGCGGGTGAGCGGTAGAAGGTGCCGACCATGGGTGAACGCACGATCTGGCCTTCGGGGAGCGCATCGTCTGCGGGAGCGGTCGCAACCGCAGCGGTAACCGGGGCGGGGGCGGCGTGCGCCATGTAATGCTGCGGCTGCATCATCATCGGCGCACCGGCGATGCTTTTGGCGATGCGGACTTTTTCTTCGCCTTCGGTGATTTCGAGTTCGGCGATGCCGGACGCTTCAACCAGGTCAATGAGCTTTTTGAGTTTTCTGAGATCCATGCGGAGTCCTGTTTTCTAGATGGCGCAGTGCAAAGTCCAGTGCCAGCTCGTAGCCGTGTGCACCGAGCCCCGAGATCACGCCGACCGCGAGGTCGGAGAGCATCGAGTGGTGACGGAACGCTTCGCGTGCGTGGATGTTGGAAAGATGCACTTCGACAAAGGGGATGCAGACGGCGGCCAGCGCGTCGCGAATGGCGACGCTGGTGTGGGTGTACGCCGCCGGGTTGATGACGATGAAATCGACGTGGTCGCGCGCTGCCATGTGGATGCGGTCGATCAGGGCGCCTTCATGGTTGTGCTGAAAGGTTTCGATGAAGGCATGGGCCGATTCACCGCGCGCCACCAGCATCTTGTTGATGTCTTCCAGGGTGGTGAGACCGTAATGCTTGGGTTCACGGCTGCCCAGCAAATTCAGGTTGGGGCCGTGCAGTACCAGAATATGGGGATGCAGGCTGGGGCCCGATTTGGCCGAAGTCCGGCTGGTTCGTTTAGGCATCATGGCGGCGAGTTTGCCGTAAATAAAGGTAAATTGTCCAGATATTGCGGCTAATTTACCGCTAAACGTTGAATCACCGGGCTTCGGTCAGCAGCGTTGCCAGGGTGGTTTCGAGGCTCGCGCGCGGCAATCTCCCCAGATGGCGTACCACCGCCTGACCCTGGCGGTCGAATACCACGGTGTAGGGTAATGCGCCCGAGGTGTTGCCCAGTTGCCGCGCTGCCGCCTGGGCTGCCCCCTCGCCGATCAGGATCGGGTAGTTAACCGGCGCGTTCGCCAGAAATTGTGCAACGTTGGCAGCATTATCGACGGCGATACCGACAAACTCGACTCCTTGATCGTGGTATTGACGGCGCAGTGCTGCGAAATCCGGCATTTCTTCGCGGCAGGGCGCGCACCAGCTGGCCCAGAAATTCAGCACCAGAATCTGCCCACGCCACTGCGACAGGGCCTGCGTCTGTCCGCCGGCATCGGGGTAGGCCAGTTGCCAGACTTGATCGGTCGCGGATGGTGTCGGCATCCGGGGCGCGTAATGCCGCTGCCCGAACCAGCCGCCCGCCAGCAGACCGAGCAGCGCCAGCCCCACGATAAGCAACGGTTTCGCGCGCACGGCGTCAATCCGCGCAGCGGCTGCGGTGCCTCACAGCTCGCCGTAAGAATGCAGTCCCGACAGGAACATGTTCACGCCGAGGAACGCAAACGTGGTGACGAACAAACCAATCACCGCCCACCAGGCCAGCATCGGCCCGCGCAGCCCCTTGACGAGGCGGATATGCAGCCAGGCGGCGTAGTTCAGCCACACGATCAGCGCCCAGGTTTCCTTCGGGTCCCAGCTCCAGTAGCCGCCCCAGGCTTCGGCCGCCCACATCGCACCGAGGATGGTGGCAATGGTGAAGAAAGCGAAGCCGATCGAGATCGACTTGTACATCATGTCATCGATGATTTCGAGTTTGGGCAGCCGACTGGCCAGAATGCCGCGCTGCGCCAGCAGGTAGCCCACCCCCAGCATGGCCGAGAGCGAAAATGCGCCATAACCGATGAAGTTGGCCGGCACGTGCAGCTTCATCCACCAGGACTTGAGCGCGGGAACCAGCGGCTGGATTTCATGCGCGCCGCGATCAAAGGTGTACCAGAGGATGAAGCCAACCGCCGCCGAAATCACCAGCAGCACAAACGCGCCCAGTTGCCGGGTCTGGTAGCGCGCTTCGTAATACAGATACATCATCGAGGTGATGAGGCAGAACAGGACGAAGACTTCGTACAGGTTGGATACCGGGATATGGCCGACATCGGTGCCGATGAGATAGGACTCGTACCAGCGCACCATCAGCCCGATGAAGCCCATCACCACCGCAACCCAGGTCAGGCTGCTGCCGGTTTTCATCATGAAGTCCGAACGTGCCAGGAGGCCCGCCCAGTAAGCCAGGGTTGCCAGACCGAACAGCGCGCACATCCACATGATCGCAGCCTGGCTGGAGATCAGGTACTTGAGGAAAAAGGCCTGCTCCATCCGGACGAGGTCGCCCTGGTACTGG